>JAFGNZ010000109.1 GCA_016926755.1 Myxococcaceae bacterium
AAGAGGGCTACCTCACGGGTTGAGATGTGGGGTATCCTGAGCCGTCGCTGACGGGTCCGCCCGCCCCGGCGTCCCGCTCTCCCAAGGTCTGCTCCCCCCCAGCGGCTCGAGTGCCTCCCGGTGGCGCCCTTGCCGAAGCTGCCGGCTTGTCGGACAGGTTTGGCCAGCACGCTCGGACAGGGGGGCTGCTTCTTGGCTGCCAGTGTGCTCCAGGAAGTTCGGGGGCTCTGCGTTGGCCGGTCAGCTCTGAGTCGGCGAGGCAGCCAGGCTCACTGCCCAGCGCTGCGCTCGCGCCTCCTCCCCGGACCGTCTCCCGCTCTGGACTCCACCGTCCACAGAGCGAGACCCACGCAGCCTGCAAGAGAGCCTTTTCTCGAAACGCTGCGGGAGTACCTCCAGGAGATCCTTGATCGACCCACCCGAGTCAGTGGGGCGGCTTCGCACATGGTCGACCCTGCGGTCGTCCGCAGCCTGCTGATCCGGTGCCTGGAGCAGCTCGAGCAACAAGATCGGGCCACAGGCGAATCCGTCTCGACCGATCGGTACGAGCACCTCCTGGAAAAGTGGCAGACAGGAGATGCTGTCGTCCGCTTCGCACGGCGGATGAGACAGCTCCTGCGCGAAGGCCTGAGCCAGGGAGCTTCGGCCCAGGAGATTGACGCACAGATCGAGGTGGCTCTCGCACGCCGGTTGGGCTTGCAGGCTGAGTTCCCCAGCTTCGTGCGTACGCTCGAACTCCATCGATTGTGCTCGAGGATCTCCTCGCGCTGATCTTCAAGTCCATCCCCGGCTTCGAGGGGACCATGACCGATAGAAGGAGCGCGGACGAGCAGCTCGACCTGCTGATCCCCAACGATTCACCGGCGACATTCTGGCAGCAGACCCAGTCGCAGTACTTCCTCGGGGAGTGCAAGAACTGGTCGGGTCCCGTCGACCCCAAAGAGATGGATGCGTTCTATCAGAAGATCGCGCGTCGCTACGGGCGGTGCAGGTTGGGGTTCTTCATCGCGGTGGGCGGCTTCACCCGGGGATTCGGGAACGTGCTGCAGGCGGAGCGCAAGGGAGACATCCTCATCGTCCCCATCGACCGGGCTCAGCTCGACGAGCTCGTGCATGCCAAGGATCGGAACGCGAAGCTGATGGAGTTCAACCACCGAGCGGTCATGGATGCCTCGAAGGACACATGAGCCTCGGCTCTATTGCAGGGGGGTGGAGCTCGCAGCGTAGAGGGTGGAGCAGACTGGCTCCAGGAGCCTTGCCAGCGCCAGGGGAGCAGCCCTGGGGCGGGAGTGCGTGTCGGCGGCATGCGGGACCCACCTGTCCGACAACTTGATGAGCCCGACTCATTCAAGTCCGTGAGCCGTCTCGAGGGCGCTGCCACTCCCACTCGCTCCACAGATCATGCAAGTGGCCCTGAAACTCGAGGCAGACAGGCCGCATGAATGGCGGCCTGAGTGCCGCCCGCTTCAGTTGTTGAGCGCGCCCCCGAGGATCCACGAGCGGATGCGCACCAGCAGGCCCGGGTGCTGGCTGAAGTAGGTGGGGTCGCCGACCGGCATGCGGCTGCCGCACGTGGTGCCCTCCAGTTTGCGGATCAGGACCGAGTTGTCCGGATCCCCCGGCGTCACGCGCTTGAGCGTGTTGCACGCGCCGCTCTGGGCGGTGACGTCCACCAGGTTGCCGTGGCTGCTGCCCGCCGCGAGGCTCAGGCCCCCGTTGGTGCCGTGACAGGCCGTGCAGCTGGGCACCGTGTTCCACACGCTCTGCACGTCGCTGTACAGCGGCACCGACACCGGCACGGTGAGGGTGCGGACCACGGGGGCGCTCTTGTTGTCGGTGACGGACACCGACAGCGTGAAGGACGTCTGCGCGCCCACGGCCGGAGAGAACCACTGCGCGCTCGAGCCCGTGCGGCTGCCCACCCAGGTGCCCTGCGCGGCTGGCGCCGTCTGCTCCCAGGAGTAGGTGAGCGCATCACCGTCCGGATCGCTCGCCGTGATGGAGAACGAGCCCGTGTCCCCGGCCTTCAGCGCGGCGGGGCCAGTGATGCTGGCGGACACGGTGGGCGCCTGGTTCCCCGGCTGCGCCACGATGACGGTGAGGGTGACGGTGCCCTGCGCGCTGCCGCCCTTCCCATCCGACACGGTGACGCGCAGCGTGAAGGGGCCGGTGGTGCTCGGCGTTGGCGCCGTCCAGGTGGGGTTGGACACGGAGGTGCTGCTGAAGGTGCCGGTCGGCGACGCGGGGGCCGTCTGATCCCAGGCGTAGGTGAGCGTGTCCCCATCCGGATCCGAGGCCTGCACCGTCAGCGCCACGGAAGCGCCCGCTTCAAGCTGCGTCGCTGGGGCGGTGGGGCCGGTGAGGGTGGGGTTCTTGTTCTCGACGGTTGGCTCGTCCTCTCCGCACCCCAGGCCCAGCAACCCGACGAACAGGAGTGAGGCGACCCACGAAAGCGAATGACGGTGCATGAATCCTCCGAGCGGCATGCGACGACCGCCACGCCGACGTAGCACGGGCGGCGGAGAGTTGAACATGTCACGGCGCGCGCAGACGAGCCTGCGGCAGAATGGGCGGGAAGATGACACCCCCGGAACGACGCACGCGCGGGCGCACCTCGCGCTCCCGGCTCCGCGCGCTGGACGCGTACCTGTGCCAGTGCGAGCGCCCCCTGCTGGAGCGCCAGGACGGCCCCTGGCGCGAGGCCGCGTTCCTCGACGTGGGGTTTGGCGAGCACCCGTGGACCACGCTGGAGAGCGCCGAGGCGTTCCGCGAGCTCAACCCCTCGCTGCCCGTCATCGGCGTGGAGGCGGACGCGGGCCGGGCCGCCGCCGCCGCGAGCCACGAGGACGCGCTCACGCGGTTCCGCCACGGAGGCTTCGGCTGGGCCGTGGCGGCAGGGCAGCCGGCGCGGCTGGTGCGGGCGATGAACATCCTGCGCCAGTACCGCCCCGAGGACGTGGAGGCGGCGCACGCGGAGCTGGGACAGGCGCTGCTGCCGGGCGGGCTGCTGGTGGAGGGCAGCACGGACGCGCGCGGCGGCATCACCGTGGCCCACCTGCTGCGGCGAGGCCCCGAGGGGCTCGCGCGCGAGGTGCTGCTCTTCCACACGGACTTCCACCAGGGCTTCGCGCCGCTGCTCTTCCGAGACTGGCTGCCGAGAGACTTGCGCCGCCGCGTGCTGCCGGAAGAGCCCATCCACGCCTTCTTCGCCGCGTGGACGGCGGCCTGGACACAGGCGCGCGAGCATGGCGCCTGGGAGCCCCGAATCGCCTTCCGCGAGGGCGCCCTGCGGCTGGCCGCGTCCTGCCCCGGCGTCAGCACGGAGGAGTGGCTGCTGGAGCGCGGCTACCTGCGCTGGCAGCCCCCGGGCGGTGTGCCCCGCCCCACGCCCCTCCTTATATAGAGTCCTCATATAGAGCGAGCGGCGCGCGGGCCGCTCACGAGGGCCACAGCTCGGGCGCCGCCTGGGGCTCGGGCTCGCCGGCGGAGATGCGCACCCGGCGGATGAAGGAGCAGAACGGCTCATAGAGCCACGCGCACAGCCACCAGAAGGGGGCGTAGTCCAGGCGGATCAGCCCGTGCACGCTCCACGCCGAGGCCGAGTAGTCCCACGGGCACCGGCCGATGAGCGCCACCAGCGCCGCGCCCGTGGCGTACTCCACCGCGAAGCACACCCCCATGCCCACCAGGGTCCGCGTCGCCCGGCTCAGCCGGACCCGATGCATCATCGTCACCAGCTGCTCGCCCAGCAGCAGGCCCGCGCCCCAGATGGGGTGCATCCACAGGTACGAGTACCCCATCAGCCGCAGATCCCCCGCCCCGGTCGCCAGATCCACCACCGAGGTGAAGAGGCACTCGATGCACCAGCCCAGCAGCCCGTAGACGGCGAACCGCCCCAAGAGGCCCAGTCGCTGGCCACCCGGCCCTGCCTGCGTCGTGATCGCACCTCGCCCGCCGCTCATCCTGCCTCCGCGCGTGAGGGAAAACTGGTTCCCACCCCCGCGGGCCGCAAGGCGCACATGATCCTCTTACTTGCGCTAGTTCGGAAATCCCGGGCAGACTGTCAACCCTTGAGCCTCTCGCCCCCAATCACCGCTCGGAGTCAATGACATGGCCCAGGACACCCCCCCTGGAAAGAAGCGTGGCCTCTCTCGCCCCATCGAAGTCGTTCGCGCCGAGCTCCTCAAGGACCCGGACACCAAGCGCATCGCCAAGGCCGTGGGCATGGAGCTGGAGCCCTACGTGGAGCTGGTGCTCGAGTACGCCCAGGACAAGGACAAGCAGCCGGTGCTCCACGTCGTCAGCGACGAGGAGCTGCGCGCCAACGGCTTCACCCCGCCCACCGCCGAGGACGTGGCCAAGGTGCTCTCCGCCGCCGCCAAGGGCGAGCTGGGGGTAAACCAGGAATTCGAGAAATCCGACTTCCAGGCCTCCGCCGGCCCCAAGGGCCCGTCGCTGTCGGGGGACAAGGAGTAGGAGGGCGCCAGGGTTTCTGATCGGGAGTGGAGGGGGAAAAGCGGATCAGAAGAAACCTTTTTCCCCCCCCGCCGATAACTCTTTCAAAGCTGCACTTCCTTCCAAACTTTTAAGAGGTTCGTCATGGGCAAGGTCGTTTCCGGTATCGGCAAGTTCGTGGGCAAGGTCGGGGACATCGCTGGCAAGGTCGCCAACATCGGCGGCAAGGTGCTCAACGTCATCAGCAAGCCGCTGGACACGCTGACCTCGCCCATCAAGAAGCTGGCGGGTGGCCTGCTGGACAAGCTCCCGTTCGGCCTGGGCAAGCTCGTCAAGCCGCTGGCGGAGAAGCTCATCGACAGCGCCGCGGGCTTCCTCGCGGGCGGCCCCCTGGGCGGCCTGGGCATCCTCGGCAAGGCCGCGAAGACCATCGGCGACGTGGTGAAGATCGCCGAGACCGTGAAGGGCGTGGCCGACAAGGTGGGCGCGCTGACCAACCCGCTGGCGCAGGGCAACTTCCAGCAGCTGATGGCCGCTGCTCAGGGCGCGCTGGTCGAGTAGTCCCCAGCGGCGCCTGAAAGAGGCCGCAAGAACGAGGGCCGGTCCCTGATGAGGGGGCTGGCCCTTCGTCTTTTCCAGGGGTTGTGTCCCCGAGCCCCTGTGGAGAGCCCTGTGGAGGGCCTGTGGAGCCCTGTGGAGCCCTGTGGAGAAAGGGGGGCGCTCAGTCCCTGCCGGCGGCGAGCCGGTCCGCGTCCCGCAGCAGCTTCTCGAAGGCCTCGTCGTCGTTGCTGGAGTAGTAGCCGCGGATCTCCCCGGCGCCGTCCACGAGGACGAAGTGGTCGCCGTGGAAGATGCCCATCACGTCGGCCTCGTCCATGGACTCGCGGCCCATGGCGATCTTGAAGCTGTTCACCACGGTGTCCTTGAGGCGCTGGTAGTCGCCGGTGAGGAAGCTCCAGCGGGCGGGGTTGGCGCCGTGGGTGCGGGCGTACTCGGCCAGGCGCGCGGGGGTGTCGTAGGTGGGATCCACCGAGAAGGAGACGAGCTGGAGCTGCTCTCCATGGCGGGCCGTCTCCTGCTGGAGGCGGGCCATGCGCCGGGTGAAGGCCGGGCAGATGGTGGGGCAGCGGGTGAAGATGAAGTTGGCGACGAAGGGGCGGCCGCGCAGCTGGGCCAGGCCCCACGCCGAGCCATCCTCGCGGGTGAAGGAGAACTCCGGCAGGGCGCCGAGCCTGGGCAGGGAGGAGGACTGGGCGCGCAGCAGGCCGAGCGACAGCGCGGCCAGGGCGAAGGCCGCCACGGCGACGCCGATCCAGAAGGCGGGGTGGCGCAGCAGGGAGGGCGCGGGGGCGGGGGTGTCTGCGGACATGGACATGGGGAGGCCGGCGGACAGCTAACGGATGCGGCGTGCGAGCACAAGCGACGGTTTGACGCGGGTGGGAGCGCGCGAGGGCGGCGGAGCGGGCAGGGGGCGAGCGGACGTGCCGGGGACGGAGGCCGCTGGCCCGAGGGATTCGACCTTACCCATTTTCTGCGGATCCGAGCGGACCCCAGGGACTCCTGACGGGGAAGTAGCGAGGGGGCCCAGCGACGCCGCGTGAAGCCCGGCCCGCCAGGGTGACGCCTCCTCGCCCGCCTACCGCAAGTGAAGTCCCGAGGGCAACGAAAGTACGTCGCTAGCGTCACGCTACAATGCCGCACATCTGCTAGGGTGGTGACCTTGGAGGTATGCTCCATTGGTCCGACCCATGAAGTGGCCGCTCCTCGCGCTCTCCCTGCTGGTAGCGAGCTCAGCCACCGCCCAGCCCCAACTCCCCGCTCGGCAGCGCCAGGACCGGCGCGCCGCGCTACCCACCACTCCCGGGGAGCCCGTCCCCGAGCTGTACGTGGCCGCGGGCAACCTCACCACGGTGGCCTTCAACGGGCCCCTGGACCGCGAGAGCCTCGTGGTGGACCGCACCCGCTTCAAATGGGTGGATGTTGGTGACCGCATTCTCGCTCTCGAGCCCTTCACGGACCTCGGGCCGGGTGAGCGGCTCATCATGCAGGTGGGCTTCAAGGACAGGGCCTTGCCGGCGAAGGCCGTCCTCGCCGTCGTCTCCAAGGCGGACGTGATGGACGGCAAGGTGGAGGTGGACCGGCGGGCGAATAGCCCCGAGGCCCTG
>JAFGNZ010000012.1 GCA_016926755.1 Myxococcaceae bacterium
CGGGCCGCCATCTGGAAAGGCCTGGAGGAGGCGCGCCGCGAGAAGGCCACGGACATCGGGCTCTATCGCACGAAGTGGCCCGCGCTGGATATGTCGCTCTGGCTCCTGTTCACGCCCGGCGAGTCCAAACTGTCCATCAGTCTTAGCCTACGACCCCTCTCCTTCTTCACGGAGGAGCGCAGTCGCAACTTCGTGGACATGGTCCGCGCATGGGCCTCCCACTATCCCGTCACTCACGCCGACGCCAACAGCGAGGCGGAGATCGAGTTGGCGGACGCTCCCTTCTACGGCCGCGACATGCAAACCTCGATACGAGATGGGTTCGACAAGATCTACGAGGTCTCCTGGCTCAACGTCTTCGGCCCGAAACTCGTGGAACTTGTCGGCCGCGAGCGAATGCTGTCCACGCCGGCCCATCGGGTGGAGGCACTCCCCAACGGTTCCATCCTCTTGGTGACCTGGCCTACTGCCGCGGACTTCGCCCGAGAGGAGGCGCGCCAGGCTCAGGCTCGAGCCTTCGTCCACCTCCGGCCAGACCTCGACTTCGAAACGGTCCTGTGCACGCTGCGCGAGCACAGTGCCGCGCTCGTCCCCGTCGAGCCCCACTTCCACCCGGACGTGGCTCCCCTCCTGGCTCGCGTGGTGGACGACGTCGCCATCAGCCAGCGCCAGCGGAAGATTGCGGAGTTCAACGCCTGGAAGCTGCCCGAGCCGGAGGAGTGGTTACCTGCGGACGCCGCGCTGCCTCCGGACGTGACCGACCCCAAGGCCGCCTGCGAGCACTACTCGCTGCTCGCGGAGCACCTCGTGGCGCTCCTGCACACCAAAGTGCCCTCGGTCTTCAAGGAGACTCCCGAGTCCCTCACGGACGTGGACTACCAGTTCTGGCATGAGGAGTTCCCCCGAGTCTTCGAGCGCAGCGACATCGACTCGCATGCGGTGCCAGCGGTTGGCGGGTATCTGGGCGAGGTGCTGGTCCGCCACCTGGGAGGGCAGTGGATCCCGCGCAAGAAGCTCGAGGAGGCGCAGGTGCGCGTGGGCAACCGGGTGTGGCTTCCGTTCCTCCGGGCGCACCGGTACATGCGCTCCCGCCAGTCGCTGCTGGACTACTCCCTCACCCAGTTCTACCGCGTCGCCGCGCGCCACCGCTCATGATGGGAGAGGCTGGGCACCTGCTGCGCCTGCGCCAGAGCCTCCTCCACCCAGGGCCGCTGGCTGCTGTACTGCGCTCCCACCGCGTGTCCCACCCGCTCGAAGCTGCTGCGGCTGTAGGGCAGCCGCTCCAGCGCCTGCGCCGTGCTCTGCGCTTCGCGCGAAGTCCCGCACCCCATCAGGTCAAAGAGGTTGACTTGCCCACGGGCGCCCGCGAGGCTCCGCGTAGGCCCATGGGCTGAGCTTACCAGCCGCTCCGCGCGCTCATCGGATCTGGAGAGGTGCTCGTGAGAAAACTGGCCGCCGTGTTTCTTGGTGTAGTGCTTGTTTCCTGCGCTACCACCCACTCCTCCAGCCCCGTTGAGGGGCAGCAACTCTCTCATTTCGTGCTCGTCATGAGCGAGCATTCCGATGGGCAGGTCTCCTATGCCTGGCACCGTGCCGAGGAATTCAATCTCGACATCCTGGCGCCAGCGGTGCTCCTGGCGACAGCTGGTCCTGGAACCGCACCCGACGCAGTGGGAGGAGTTCGGTAAACATGCCAGCGCCCTCTCTGGATGCGCAGGAGTTGTTAGGGCAGCTCTGGGAGAAGACTCCATCTCCGGAGGAGAAGGAGAAACTGCGGATGGCGGCCGACGCGCTCAGGTTCATCGCATCCACCGGCCAGTCATACGATTTCGAAGATTACCGCAAGAGCCTTGACGCCAATGCGCCCCCGCTCGTCAGCGCTTCTTTCCATACGCGCGAGGAGGCGGACGCATGGCTCAACGCACATCCCCGCCCGCCCGATCAAGCCTATGTGCTGATCGCGGGCGAGTATCACATCGTCATGTATCTTCCTGAGCGCAACCACAGGAGATTGCTCCGTCACCCCGCCCTTGAATTCTATCTGGAAGAAATGACGCGCGGAGGGCTCCCAGCCCCAGTCGCTTCCTTCCAGACGCGCGAGGAGGCGGAGGCCTGGCTCGCTCTCCAGCCCGAACCGCCACGCCAGGTCTTCATCACGATTGCGGGCGAATATTACCTTGTGGTGTATCACCACAGGATCAACCTGCGAGCCATCTACCCCGTTTCTCTGGCGGCAAAGCCACGGCGGGAGTCCCTGGACACTCGAGAGAAGCCCCCAAGTCCCTGAAGAGCTGGGCCCGCTGGCACGCTCCGCTCCGCGCTGAACTTCCGGGGGGGCCGCCCAGCCGCGCACGAACGCTCTCCTTGTTCTCCTGGCATATCGCCTTGACCCGCTCGTACTGCTCGGCGCAGAGGGCAGGCAGGTCCTCGATGGCCGCGGCCTTCTCTGCATGGTGCGCTGCGTCATGCCCTGAAGGCTACGGAAGGCTGGACACCACGTATGGGCCTGCATGACGCTATGTATGCCCATGCGACATTACGGCGCGGGGCTTCACCCGGAGGAGCAAATGACAGGAAAGCACATTGCACGAAGTCTGCTGCTGGCAGCGGGGATGCTGTTCGCCGGCTGCGGCGGGGCGGACATTGCCGATTCGGAGAACGGGCCGTCGCTCGCGAGCCGCGAGGACAGGATCTACTGCGACGGCACCTTCATCTGGAGGAAGATCTACTACAGCGACGCGAGCTACTCCCAGATAGTGGGCGAGCGCAGTTGCGATTGCCTGGGCTCCCTCAACTGGGGGCAGACCTCCGCGTTCAGGCTTGAAGAGAGCGGCAGCTGCCGCTGACCCGTAGCCAGGCCCTCGCTCAGCCTGGAGGTAGGCAAGGGGCAGCCTGGGGCGCGCTACCTGACGGAGGTGGCCTCGGAAGTTGCTGACCCGGACATGGAACTGGCCCTGCTGCGCATGAGCGGCCCCCAGCTCCAGGCGGCGATGTCTGGCACCGTGCTGCTCGCCGCGTGGGTCGACTTCCTCCACCTCGCCGATGTCGTGCTCC
>JAFGNZ010000110.1 GCA_016926755.1 Myxococcaceae bacterium
GGGAGGTCAGCTCGGAGGTCGAGCGCCGGGGTGCCAGAGCGGCCACGGAGGGAGGTCAGCCCTTGACGCGCTCGACGTACTCGCCGGTGCGCGTGTCGATCTTCAGGACGTCGCCCTCGTTGATGAAGAGCGGGACGTTGACCGTGTAGCCCGTCTCCAGCGTCGCGGGCTTCATCGCGCCGGACACGGTGTCGCCGCGCACGCCCGGATCGCACTTGGTGACCTTCAGGTCCACCGAGTTGGGCAGCGTCACGCCAATGGCCTTCCCGTTGTAGAAGAGCACCGAGACGTTGATGTTCTCCTTCAGGAAGTTCTTCGCCTCTCCGAGCACCTTCTCGCTGAGGAAGGTCTGCTCGTAGTTGCGGGTGTCCATGAAGTAGTAGTCCTCGCCCTGGAGATACAGGTACTGCATCTCCTTGTCCTCGATGTCGGGCTTGCCCACCTTCTCGCCGGACTTGAGGGTGGGCTGGAGGACGCGCCCCGTCAGCAGGCTGCGGATGGTGGTGCGCACGAACGCGGAGCCCTTGCCCGGCTTGACGTGCTGGAACTCGACGATCTCGAACGGCTCGCCGTCGATCTCGATCTTGAGGCCCTTGCGGAATTCGGAGGTATCAATGACACCGGCCATGGAAACGGCTCCTTCGGACTGATGAAAAAGTCCGGGGTGTCTAGCCGATGGCCCTCCCCTTTGGAAAGGGGAAAGCAGTGGGGCGGCGCGTCGTCTGTCCGCCTGCCCTTACAGCTCGGCGCGGACCCTGGGCGCCGTCACGCGCAGCACGTAGCGGCCCTTGCCGTAGTTGCCCTCCGCCCTGAGCGCCAGGACGAGGAAGTAATCCGGCGACACCATGCGGATGATCGTCAACACCTTCTCGCTGTTGACGCTCAGCTCCGTCACCGCCCCCGTCCTCAGCACGTCCGCGGCGTTCTTCAGCTGGGTGAGCAGGTTGGCGTACTCCACCCAGGCGCCATTGAGCTCGAGCTCGCCCGCCTCGTCCTTCTGGTAGGTCTCCACGGCGATGCCGTCAAAGCCCATCACGCTGCATGCGAGGGCTCCGTCGACCTGATTGACCACCGACTCCAGGTGTGCGCGGAAGGACATGGAGGCCTGCGCTTAGGAGAAGAAGAGGGGCCCGTCAAGGCCCCTGTCCCTACTGACAGGTAAACCCGTTGCCGTCCTGGCCCGGATTGCTGCACGCGCCCTCTCCGACAGGCGACTGCCCCACCGGGCACCCTCCCTCGCGCGTGATGTAGATGGGGTACGTCAGCTCGTTCGTCTCCACCTCCCGGCCCGAGGTGAGCTTGCCCTTCAACTTCACGGTGGCCAGCAGCGTCATCACCTCCGGCGAGGTGGGCACCACCGAATCGAGCTTCTGGGCCGCCTCGGTCCCGATCAGGTTCACTCCGACCCAGGACTGCCCCGCCTGCGTCCCCGCCCCCACCGCGAGGAAGATGCGGCGGCTCTCTTCACTGAAGGAGGTCTTCGGATTGGCCGACTCGTAGTTGTAGATGATCTCTTCAGCGACGAAGCCGACGCCGCTCGACCCTGACTGCGGCTGGAGCGGAGAGGCCAGGGAGATGGTGGTGACGTAGGAGTGGCTGAGATCGAAGTTCAGGAAGCCTTCGGTCAGCGACAGGTTGGCCGGAGTGCATTCCGCGGTGAACGGCTTCACATCCACGAGCTGGACCGGGTTGTTGCCTTCCACACACGCCGACCCACTGGCCGCGAGAATCGCGATGAACCACAGGCGCTTCATAAGAGTGGACTCCAATTCCTGGCAGGCCCGCGTTACAGGGACTGCGCGATGGTCTGCCGGTTGAGGATACGGGGCGTGATGAAGATGAGCAGCTCCTGCCGATCATCGCGCTCCGTGTTCTGCTTGAAGAAGAAGCCCAGCACGGGGATCTTCGACAGGAACGGGATGGCGGCGGTGGCGGTACTGCCGCGGCGCACGTAGATGCCGCCGATCACCGTGGTGTCGCCGTCCTTCACGAGCACCTGCGTCTGGGCCTCCTTGCGCTGGATGGCGGGCTGTCCGTTGGCGCCCGTGTTCGCCGGATCCGGCTGGTTGTTCTGGGCGGTGATGGACATCAGGATGCTGCCATCCTGGGTGATGTGCGGGGTGACCTCGAGGGACAGGCGCGCCTCGATGAAGATCGTGTTCGTACCCTGGGCCGACGTCTGGCTGAACGGGATCGACACGCCCTGGCTGATGCGCGCGGTGTTGTTGTCGAGCGTCGTCACCTTGGGCGCGGAGATGGTCTTCACGTAGCCCTCGTTCTCCGCGGCGGACAGGCGCAGGTTGAGCTGGAGCGCGCCGCCGGCCGAGCCGAACTGCATCCCCAGCGCGCCACCGATACCGAGGTTCGTCGCCGCCGGCAGGTTGACGGCGAAGTTCGGATCCGTGCCGAAGCCCGCGGGCTCCCCGCCAGGCGCGGAGCCGAAGACGTTCGCCGAGTTCGGGAAGATCAGGCCCGTGGTGTTGCCCAGGGCCTGCGACGCCGTCCCGCGACCACCCCACTGCACACCGATCTGGCGGCTGAAGGACGTCGTCGCCTCGACGATGCGGCTCTCGATGAGGACCTGCGGCGTCTGCGTGTCCAGGTTGCGCACCAGCGCCCGCGCCTTCTCGATGTTGGAGCGCACGTCCTTCACGATGAGGACGTTGGTGCGCGTGTCCACCGTGACAGAGCCGCGCTCGGACAGGATGTCCTTCACGCGCGCCGACATGTCCTGCGCCACCGCGTAGTTCACCGGGATGAGGTTGACGAGCAGATCCTCCTGCTGCTGCAGCGACTTCTTGCGCTCGTGGCGCAGGCGCGCCTCCTCCTCCAGCGTCTTCAGCGGGGCGATGCGGATGATGTTGCCCACCTCCTCCTTGCCCAGGTTCTTGGTGCGCAGGATGAGATCCAGCGCCTGATCCCAGGGCACGTTGCGCAGGCGGATCGTCACCTTGCCGCTCACGTCATCGGCCACCACGATGTTCTTCTTGGAGATCTCCGCGATGACGCGCAGCAGGTTCTGGATGTCGATGTCCTTGAACTCGAAGGAGACGCGCTTGCCGCGGTAGCGGGCCTGGCGCGGCGCGCCCTCGGCGGCGTAGGTGGGCGCCTCGGCGGTGAAGCCGGCGGTGCGCTGCGTGACGGCCACCTGCTCCGTCTTCACGCCCTGCACCGTGAGGTGCCAGCTCAGCGAGCCCCCACCCTGCGTCACCGTCTCCTCGATGGCGCCGTCAGCGGCCACCACCAGGCGCACGCGGTGCCCCTCACCGGGCACGGTGAAGGCGCTGATCATCTTCACCGGCGTGTCCAGCGCGCTGGTGTCCAGGCTGCGCTCCAGCTTGCGCGGCAGCTTCGCGTTCTCCAGCGTCAGCACCGCGCTGCGCGGATCAGGCCGATCCACCTTCCAGGTGGCCGGACCGGACAGCTTGAGCTGCACCCGGCCGCCGCCATCGCTCTCGTCGAAGGTGAGCTCCTTGAGCTCCACCACCGCGGCCTGCGCCGCCTCGGGGGCCGGGCGCAGCGGCGCGCTCTCGGCCACCACCTCGCGCGACTCCTCCACGGGAGCGGACGGGGGCGGAGCCTTGCGCGCCACCGCGGCGCCGAAGAGGACCTCCAGGCCCCGCGCGGAGCGATCCACGCGGTAGGCCGGCATCCCGCCCGGGACGTCGACCACCAGGCGCACCTTGTCGGCGTGCGCGCCCACGCGCAGGCCCTTCAGCGTCTTGCCGCGCACGCGCGGCGCCTTGGCCGCCAGGTCCACGCCGAACACGTCCACCGCGAGCCGCGGCGGATCGGCCAGCTCGAGCACCTCGTAGCGGGCGATCTCTCCATCCGTGCGGACGGCCAGCGTGTCCCGGGCGAAGGTGATGCCCGTGATGCGGTGGGCGGGGCTGGCCACCTCGCGCTCGTCCGCCTCGGCCGCCACCACGTTCTCCGGCAGGGCCGCGGCAGGGGCCTCCTGGGGCTCCCCGGCCTCCACCACCACCGGGGCGGCCTGGGGCGCCGCGGACTGCGCCACCACCGGGGCGGGCGTCACGGGCGCGGCGGGCGCCACCGGAGCGGGCACCGGAGCCTGGACGGCGGCCGGCGCCTGCGCGACAGCCGGGGCCTTCTCAGGCTCGGGCCGAGGCGCGGGCGGGCTCGCCTCGAGCTTGCCCGCCTCGGCGGTGATCTCCCTGGCCGCCGCGCCGTCCACCGAGATGATCACCCGGTTGCCGTCGGCGCGCACGTCGTACTGCGAGGCCTTGTCGAGCGCCACCAGCACCCGGCCCACGCTCGCGCGCTCGTCCGAGAACTGGGACGCCACGATGCCGGTGACAGGGCCGGTGCCTGGGTGGTGGCCCTTGATGCCGGTGGCATCGGCGGACGAGAGGTCCACCACCAGCCTCTCCGGCCCGCTGAGCCGGAAGACAGTGAAGGTGGGCGGGCGCGTCCCCGATACGACCACCTGTGCGCCGGAACCTGTCTGGACGACCTGCAGATCCCTCAGCGAGTTGAGTTCGGCGCCTTCGGCCCTGGCGCCCGCAATCGCGACCGACAACGCGGCCGCGATCATCCACTTGCCCCTCGTCACATCGCTCTTCCCGAGCATGCTACCCCTCTACAAGTTGGAA
>JAFGNZ010000111.1 GCA_016926755.1 Myxococcaceae bacterium
CCAACGTCGACGCAGAAGTTGCAGCCGGCGATCAAGTCGCCGGTGGGAATGTCGGGCGTTCCGTTGCTGGCGTCGGAGTGGAGGGAGATGGCCTGGTAGGGCGCCGGCAGGGGCCGCTGGATGCGGGTGGAGTCGAGGTCCAGGAAGGACAGGCCGCCGGAGTCCAGCCCGCTGCCGACGCCCAGCGTCAGCTGGTCGCGCGTCGGGGGAGGGACCAGCTCCGTGCCGACGCCGGGAGGCGGCAGCGCGCGCTCGAACTCCAAGGCGTCCTCGATGCCGTTGGACAGATCCAGCACGTTCCAGTCGGGAATGAGCGGTGGCAGGTCCGGACGCTCCAGCGTCTGGATGCGCAGGCGCTTGTCGGGCGTCTGGTGGAAGAACACGTAGTGAGGCGTGCCGCTGCTGACGGCGCGCAGCTGGGCGGTGGTGATCAGGGCCGCGACATCGAACACGGCGTTGTTCACGCGGGCCTTGCCCACGCCGTAGACCATGAAGGTCACGGCCAGGGTGCCCAGGATGGTGAGGATGACCACGGCGGTCATCACTTCCATCAGCGTGAAGCCTCGGCGGAGTCGGGAGTGGGTGTGCACGCGAGCACCTCCTGCGAGGCCTCGCACGTTGCAAAGTCCGGCCCTCTACGCCGTCCGCGCAAATGGGCGGAACCACGGCGTGTGGGAGGCGTTCGCCTGAAAGTCCTGCACCGGGCGGCACCTCGCAAACTTTGCACTCCGCAAAGAGTGAAAGGCGGTGCGACCGCCTCAGTCCGTCCGGGCCGCCTGCTCCTTCGAGATGGCGCCCGCTTGCGGCTCGGCACCCGGCTCCCGGTCGAACTCACTGGCGGGGTAGGCCTTCGCCGCGTCCAGGTAGCGCTTGGTCTGGATGCGCCGACGATCCCTGCGGCTGATCCACTCCGGAGTCATGAGCTGGGGCTCGCCGCCGGCGGCGGCCTCCACCGAGACCCCATCGCAGAAGAGCCACTCGGTGCGGCCGTTGGAGTACTGGCGCGCGAGGTACAGGTCGGCGCTGCCGACCACGGGATTGGGCGTGCACCACGTCTGCTTCGCCGCCGCCTCTCGCGCGGGCGCCTCCTCCAGCCACTTCCGCTGGGCCGCTTTCAACTCGGCCGCGGCCAGCGCCGCGGGGGCATCGGCGAGCCGGGCCCGGGCACTCTCCAGCAGCTCCTTGCCCCGCCGAGCGATCTCCGGGAAGGCTCCGGTCTGGTGGAAGCCGCACTCGCTCAACGCCGCCAGGTTTCGACGGTGGATCTCCAGCACGGGGAGCAGGGTGCGATTCGCCTCCTGCAACAGCGCCAGGTGCTCCGCGTGCTGGAGCGCCTCGGGATTCGCGGCCTCCTGCGTGCTGGAGAGGAACCGCGCGATCAGCCCGTTCACCGAGCTCAGCTCGTCCACCAGCCAGCGAGGCTCCGTGTCACAGAGGGCCGCCTGCGCCCCGGCGTAGTCCCGATACTCCGCGCGAGCCATGCCCAGCGCATACCTCTGAAGAGGAGCCGGCTTCCTTCCCGCGCATGCTCCCAACACGGCACACAGGCTCACCAGAAGGATTCGAGGTGCACTCATGCCGCGGGAGTCTAGCGCTTGATTTGAGGTCAAACAAACAAGGCCGTGACAGGCGGTCGCTATGTCGGGCAGCTGACGAGCGGCCTGGGGAGCCCCGCGGCTCCGGGAGGGAGGCAGTACCTGCTCGCGGCTCTTACGCGAGCGGCGCTCCCGCATCACCCCGGCCCTGCGAGGCGGCCGTGGTGAGCCGCGCGGTGCGGACCCGGCGCACGAGGGTGAAGGCCAGGGGCCCCAGCGCGAGCAGGAGCTGCGGCCCGAGCGAGAGCACATCCGGATAGACGCCGAGGAACTCCACGGTGATGAAGGGGATGGGCGAGAGTGGCAGCAGGGCCACCTCCTGGAGCGCGTGCAGGCCCTTGCCCAGCAGGAGGACGGCGGTGACGACGAGCACCACGGTGGACGCCTGGAAGAGCGTCTTCATGGGCAGCTTGTAGCCCACGCGGTTCACGAACAGGACCAGCGCCACGAGCGCCACGGCGCCGGCCGCGCAGCCCCAGGCCACGCCCGACGGCGAGTCGAGCGCCAGGCCCTGGAGGAACACCGCCGTCTCGAAGCTCTCGCGCAGCACCGCGGTGAAGGCGATGGCGAAGAGGCCCAGGGTGCTGCCGCTGCCGAGCGCGCCCTGCATCTTCTGGCGCAGCTCGCCCATGAAGCGGCTCATGTTGCTGCGCGCGTTGAGCCACAGCGCCGCGTACAGCAGCAGGGCCACCGCGGCGAGCGCGGCCACGCCCTCGAGCAGCTCTCGGTTGGCGCCGGCCAGCAGGTGCCGCCCGAAGAGGAACGCCAGCGCGCCCACCCCGAGCGCGGACAGCCAGCCCCCGTGCACCACGCGCGTGTGCCGCGTGGCCCCCATCTTGCGCAGGGCCGCCAGCAGCGCCGCGACGATGATGGTGGCCTCGAAGCCCTCGCGCAGGAGGATGAGGAAGGTGAGCCAGAGGACGGAGAGCATGCCCACCGCCGAGCCGCTGCCCCGCCGCGCCTCATCCAGCAGGGCCAGCAGCGCTCGCCCCTCGTCCTGGAGGTGAGGGCTGCCCCGCTCGGCGGCGAGCCGCGCGTCCAGGAACGCCTGCTCCAGCCGGTTCACCAGCTCCGGGCTCCGAGCGCGCAGCTTCGGCTCCACCGGCTCCAGCCCGTTGAGGTACGCCTCCAGCAGCGCGTTGCGCGCGCCTGTCATGTCGCCCGAGGCCCCCTTGCGCAGCGCCTCCTCCACCTGGGTGCGCGCCATCAGCAGCGCGCGCTCCTCGTCCGCGTCCGGCAGCTTGCGGCGCAGGCAGGCGAGGTTCTCCGCTCCATGCGCGGCGATCAGCTCCGGGTCCGTGGAGGTGGCCAGCCGCTCCCGCGACACGCTCGGCGGAGTGCCCTCGCAGGGGGGCTGGCGGAGGGTGAAGACGTAGAAGGCGAGCGACCAGCGCTCCTCCTCGGAGAGCGTGGGGAAGCCGGGCATCGCCGTGCCAGGGACGCCGAAGCTGGTGGTGTTGAAGGCCTTGTACGGCGTGAGCCCGGCCATGGTGTCCGGATCATGGAAGTTGGCGGGCCGGGGCTCCATCGTCTGGGCGATGCTCACCTGGGAGCGGCCGTCGGCGCCGTGGCAGGCGGCGCAGGCCACCTGGAAGAGCTGCTCGCCCCGCGCGAGATCCGGCGGCCGGCGCGGGCTGCGGGCCAGCCCTCCCGCGAGCACCAGATCCTCCACGAGCGCGCCGCAGTCCCGGCTGACGCCCTCCGGATCCTTGGCCTGATCCACCCGGGCCTTCACCTCCTGGATGCGCGGGAGGAAGGCCGTCGCGGCGGGGCCGATCTCCTGGGCCGCCACCACCGCCTCGGCGATGAAGCTCTTCTGCTCGGTCAGCTCGAACTCGGACTGGGACTCGATGGCGGCCGGGTAGTCCGCCTCCAGGTACTGGAGGATGCCCACCAGCCGGTGCCAGGCGGATCCCTGGGACGCGGCCTCATCATCGGCCCGCGCCGCCAGGGGCAGCGAGAGGATCAGCGACAGCAGGAAGTAGGCGCCGGTGCGGTTCACGCCCGCCGTTCTATCAGCCGGAGCGCCACATTTCAATCTTGAGAATCAAAATCAAAATATGAGCCTGGCGATCGGCACTTTCGGGAATGTGAGGAGGCAGGCACACGTGTCGGCCCTGGAGCGAGCCTCAACGCTCGTAGGTGAGGAAGGAGAAGGGGAGCGCCTCTGGGCCTGAGGCGGGGTGGTGCTCCTCTTCGATCAGCTTCCACGAGGAGAGGTCCACCTCGGGGAAGTACGTGTCGCCCGGGAAGTCGCGCTCCAGGCGGGTGAGGTAGAGGCGGTCCAGCCGGCCCATCGTCTGCGCGTAGAGCTCCGCGCCGCCGGCGATGAACACCTCGTCGTCTCCCTGCGCGAGCGCGAGCGCCTCGTCCACCGAGTGCGCCACCTTCACGCCCTGGGGCGCGTAGCCCTGCTGGCGCGTCACCACGATGAAGGTGCGGCCCGGCAGCGGGCGACCGATGGACTCGAACGTCTTGCGGCCCATCACGAGCGTGTGCCCCAGGGTGAGCCGCTTGAACCGGGCGAGATCCGCCGGCAGCCGCCACGGGAGCTGGTTTCCGACGCCGATCACCCGATTGGCCGCCATGGCCACGATGGCCGAGAGCCTCATACGGCCACGGGCGCCTTGATGGCGGGGTGCGGCTCGTACCCCTCCAGCGTGAAGTCCTCGTACCGGAAGGCGAACAGATCCTTCACCTCCGGGTTGAGCTTCATCCGGGGCAGCGGGCGCGGCTCTCGCGCGAGCTGCGTCCGGGCCTGCTCCACGTGGTTGAGGTAGAGGTGCGCGTCGCCCAGCGTGTGGATGAACTCGTGCGGGGTGAGCCCCGTCGCCTGCGCCACCATCATCGTCAGCAGCGAGTAGGAGGCGATGTTGAACGGCAGGCCGAGGAAGAGGTCCGCGCTGCGCTGGTAGAGCTGGCAGGACAGGCGCCCGTCCGCCACGTAGAACTGGAAGAGCACGTGGCAGGGCGGCAGCTTCATCGCCGGCAGGTCCGCCACGTTCCACGCGCTGATCAGGTGGCGCCGCGAGTCCGGGTTCTTGCGCAGCCCCTCGACGAGCTGGCGCATCTGGTCGATGTGCTCGCCGTTGGGCGCGGACCACGAGCGCCACTGGTGGCCGTACACGGGGCCGAGGTTCCCCTCGGCGTCGGCCCACTCGTCCCAGATGGTGACGCCCTCGGCCTGGAGCGAGCGCACGCTGGTGTCGCCCCGGAGCATCCACAGCAGCTCGTGGATGATGGACTTGAGGTGCAGCTTCTTGGTCGTCACCACCGGGAAGCCCTGGGTGAGATCGAAGCGCAGCTGGTGGCCGAAGAGGCTGAGCGTGCCGGTGCCGGTCCGGTCACCCTTCTTCGTGCCGTTGCTGAGGACGTGTTCGAGCAGCGCGAGGTACGGTTTCATGGGAGGTTCGAGGGCATGAAGATCTACACGAAGACGGGGGACGCGGGTGAGACAGGGTTGTTCGGCGGGGGGCGCGTTCCGAAAGACGACGAAAGGGTGGACGCCTACGGCGAGGTGGACGAGCTGAACGCGACGCTGGGCCTGGCGCGCAGCCTCTCCATGCCGGCGGATCTGGACGGGCTGCTCCAGCGACTGCAGGACCAGCTCTTCACGGTGGGTGCGGCGCTGGCCACACCCCCGGGCACCAAGGCCTCGGCGCACATCCCCCCGCTCAGGCCCGAGTGGGTGGAGGCGATGGAGAAGGCGATCGACGGCTACGAGACCGAGCTGCCGAAGATGACACACTTCATCCTCCCCGGGGGCAGCCAGGCCTCCAGCGCGCTGCACCTGGCGAGGACGGTGTGCCGACGGGCGGAGCGGCGCGTCGTCCCGCTGCTGCGCGAGGGGAAGGTACCCGCCGAGGTAGGGGTATTCCTGAATCGGCTCTCGGACCTGCTCTTCGTCATGGCTCGGGTGGCCAACCACCGGGTGGGCGTCCCAGATGTGAAGTGGATACCGGAGAAGCCCGAGAGGTAGCCCCCTCGGGGCACGTGGAGCGTTAGAAGAGAAGTGCCGTGAGCCCGCTATCCACCACCTACCTGCGTCAGCTCTCCGAGGCCGTCGGCTTCGAGCTCGTGGGCTTCGCGCGCGCGGAGCCCATCCCGCCGGACGCGCTCTATTCGTGGATCGAGGCCGGGTACGCGGCGGACATGGACTGGATGACGCAGCGGGCGGCCGAGCGCCTGGATGTCTCCCAGCTCCTGCCGGGAGCGAAGACGGTGGTGGTCTTCGCCAACAACTACTACCGGGACGATCCGGAGGTGCAGGACTCGCCCATCGCGAAGTATGCGCGGGGGCGCGACTACCACTCCACGCTCCGGGACCGGATGAAGGCCTTCCGCAAGGCGATCCAGGGGGCGTACCCGGGGATCGGCACCTACGGGAGCGTGGACAGCGGCCCGCTGATGGAGAAGGTGTGGGCGGCGCGCGCGGGCCTGGGCTACGTCGGCAGGAACGGCTGCTTCATCACCGAGCCCTATGGCTCGTGGGTGCTGCTGGCCACGGTGGTCCTCGACGCGGAGGTGGACGCGTACGGGGAGGGGCCCACGGCGGACCGGTGTGGCCACTGCCGCAAGTGCCTCATGTCCTGTCCCACGGGCGCGCTGGTGGGCAATGGCCGCGTGGACGCGCGCGCGTGCCTCTCGTACCAGACGATCGAGAACCGCGAGCGCGAGGTGCCCGAGTCCTTCCGCGTGCAGATGGACAACATCGCCTTCGGCTGCGACATCTGCCAGGAGGTGTGCCCCCTCAACCGCCGGCCCGTCTTCGCGGAGCACCCGCGCTTCGCCCCCCGCGCCGTCGCGGGCCTGGGGGTGCTGGAGCTGGCCGGGCTCACCCCCGAGCAGTACGAGAAGTTCATCCCCGGGACGGCGCTCGCGCGGGCCCACTACGACGGACTGCGGCGCAACGCCATCTACGCGCTGGGCGCGGCACGCGAGTCGCGCGCAAGGCCCCTGCTGGAAAAGCTCAGCGGGGATTCGAGCGAGCTGGTACGTAGCGCCGCGCAATGGGCGCTCCGACAACTGGCGCAGTGAGCAGCACACCGCTCTCCCCGGCAGCCCTCGGCAGGGTGTACGCCGCGCTCTTGGTCCAGGTGCTCATCAGCGCCGGGACGTACCTGGCCGGAAAGCGGGCCATGGAGGAGCTGCCGCCCTCCACCACCATCCTCTGGCGCTTCCTGCTCAGCGGCGCGGTGTTCGCGCTGCTGCTGGCCTTCACGCCGGGGCCGAAGCTGCCGCCGCGCGCCGAGTGGCGCCGGGTGCTGTGGCTGGGGCTGCTGGCGGGGCCGGTGAACCAGCTCCTCTTCTTCAACGGCCTGGCGCGCACCCCGGCGGCGCATGGCGCGCTGCTGTACGCCTTGACGCCGCTCGGCGTGTACCTGACCAGCCTGCTTCGAGGCCAGGAGCGGGCCTCGGCGCGGGCGCTGGCGGGAATCATCACGGCCTTCGCGGGCGTGGCGGTGCTCCTGCTGGGGCGGGGGCTGGCCAGCGCCCAGGGCTCGCTGGGGGGGGATCTGCTCATCCTCGGGGCGGTGGTGGCGTGGGTGCTCTACACGACGGAGGGCCGCCCGTTCGCGTCGAGCCATGGCCCCATCCGCGCCACGGCCTGGAGCATGCTGGCGGCGACGGTGCTCATGCTGCCGATGGCGCCCTTCGCGCTGCGGCCCGTCGAGACGCTGAACGCGAGCCTCACCGCGCAGGCCTGTGTGCTGTACGTGGCGCTGCTCACCTCCGTGGTGGCGTACCTGATCTGGTACTACGCGCTGTCCAAGGTGCCCGCGTCGAAGGTGGCCATCTTCTCCAACCTGCAGCCGGTGGCCACGGCCATCGCCGCCTGGGCGCTGCTGGACGAGGCGCTGCACGGGGCGCTGGCGGTGGGGGGCGTGCTCGTCATTGCAGGTGTCCGGCTCACCCAGGGCGCCAGCGTGCAGCCCCCCGCAACACCCGCGGGGAGCCAGGGGCGCGGCGTCCGGTAGCGCACGGATGACAGGGGGGCCTTGTACAACGTCAGCCTCGGAGGCAACCTATTGGGGAGGATGGCGGCAGGTGACGTGGCACGTCAGACCGGGGTGTTAAACACGCGCTCATGGAAATGGGGATGGGCGTTGGAGAACATGGGGATGGAATGGGACGCAAACCGGCCAGCTACGCGGATCTGGAGGCGCTGCCTCCGAACGTGGTGGGGGAGCTCATCGCGGGGGAGCTGTACGTCAGCCCTCGCCCGGCGTTTCCCCATGCGGTGGCCGCCTCCCGGTTGGGAATCAAGATAGGCGGTCCATTCGACCTGGGAGAGGGTGGCCCCGGCGGCTGGCTCATCCTCTACGAGCCGGAGCTGCACCTGGGGGACGACGTGTTGGTGCCGGACGTTGCGGGATGGCGGCGTGAGCGGATGCCCGTGATTCCGCGCTCCGCGGCGGTCAACCTGGCTCCCGACTGGGTGTGTGAAGTGCTCTCTCCCTCCACGGCTGGGCTGGACCGGAACGTCAAACTGCGGGTGTATGCACGCGAGGGCGTGAGCCACCTCTGGCTGGTGGACCCAGGGAAGCGGACGCTGGAGGTGCTTCGGCTGGAGGAGGGGCGCTACTCGCTGCTCGGCCTGTACGAGGGAAAGGCCCGCGTGCGTGTCGAGCCGTTCGAGGTGCTCGAATGGGAGCTGGCCGTCCTCTGGACGGACTGAGAGGTGTCTTCATGGAGACTGTCCCCACGGTGAATCCGGCCGCGCTTCCTCCTGGCACACGCGTCGGGCCCTGGCGCCTCGTGGCCCTGGTCGCTCAGGGCTCCCATGGCCTCGTCTTTCGCGCGGAGCATTCGGTACACCCTGACATGGGGCCCTGTGCCCTCAAGCTCGCGCGTCAACCGCGGGATCCTCGCTTCGCGCGGGAGGTGGAGCTGCTCTCTCGCATCCACCACCCGAATGTCCCGCGCCTGCATGACGCTGGTGAGTGGATGGGCCCGGGCGGCACCCCGTTCCCCTTCCTCGTGATGGACTGGATCGAGGGGCTGTCGCTGTATGCGTGGGCGCGGCTTCAGCGCCTCTCGTCCCGCCAGGTGCTGCGCCTGCTGGCCCAGGTGGCCCGCGCCCTTCAAGCCGTTCACGAGGCGGGGGGATTTCATCGTGACGTCAAGGGCGACAACATCGTGGTGCGCTCGGCGGATGGGCAGGCCCTGCTGACCGACTTCGGCTCGTGCACCTGGCGCGGTGCCCCCGTGCTCACCCGACAGGCTCCTCATCCGGGCACGGACCACTACTTGAGCCCTCAGGCTCAGCTTCACCAGTGGCGGTATCGTCGACATGTCTTCACCCGCTACGAGCCCACCCCGGAAGACGACCTCTATGCCCTGGGTGTCACCGCCTACCGCCTCGTCGCCGGCAGGTACCCGCTCATCGCCTCCGAGCCGGAGGGAGAAGAGGATGACGCGTTCTCGCGCTTCCCGGCCCTGGTCCCCGTGGAGAGCCTGGCGCAGCTCTGCCCGGAGCTGGCGCGGTGGATCGGGCAGATGCTCAGCGAGCAGCCCTCGGCTCGAGGCAGCGCGGTGGAGCTGGCGCTGGGGCTGGAGCTCGCGGCGAAGAAGGCTGGGCGCACGGCGGACCGGCCTGTCACTCCGCGGACTGCGGGTGAGCGGGCTGCACCGGAGGCTCCGCCAGGGCCGGTGCGTCCTCCGCTCGCATGGCGGAGGTGGCTCGTTCCGGCGGCGCTGAGCGTGGCGCTGGCCGTCTGTCTCTGGAGCCAGGGGCATGCGCCACGGGGGGAGTCGCCCGGGAAGCTGGCGGCTCAGGAGGGAGGAGCCGTGAGCCTGGGCGAGGCTGCCTCCTCAGCGGCCGTGAGCGCCCCGGAGCCGCTGCCCGAGCAAGCGGGGATCGGCGCGAAGGTGCCCAAGAATCCGCTGCCCGGTCAACGGCTGGCTCCGTGCAGGAGACCCGAGGTCGAGATCCAGGGCGGGTGCTGGATCCCCGTGGCCGGTGAGGCTCCGCCTTGTGTCCCTCGCACGTACGAGTGGAAGAGCAGTTGCTACTGGCCTTCTTTTGGCCCTCCGCACCCAGCGACCTCGGGGGAGAAGCGGTAGGCGCCTTGGCGGGCCAGCCTGCTCCCCTCCTGCGTCACTTCCCGTCGGGATCCCAGTCGGAGATGTCCTTCTTCTTGGGCTCTGTCGGCGGCTGAGTGCGCTTGGGCGCCGGCTTCGGCTTCGGCTTGGGTGGGGGTGGCGGTGGGGGCGGCGCCTCGTCGACGAGCGGTTCCTCCTCCGCGGGCGCCGTCGCCTCCGCGGGCTTCGGCTCGGGCTCGGTGGGCGCGGGAGTCTCGGGCTCCGAGCCCTTCACGGGCTCCGGCTCCGCGACCTCCGAGGCCCGGTAGACACCGCGGCGCACGCCAGGCTCGTCGGGCTCGCTGCTGTCTGACGGGGCGGCATTGTCCTCGGGGGAGCCCTCCGCGGCAGAGGCGCTCTGGCCGGGCTCCTCCGGCGGGACAGGGGTCGGCGAAGCGAGGGGAGGTTCGATCTCGAGCTCCTTCTGCTTCTGGAGCGCGCGGTGAAGCTCACGGCACTTGTCGTACCTGTAGTTGCAGGTCCCCAGGCAGGAGCCGAGCTTCTTGTAGTTGCGAGTGCTGCTCCCGTACTCGACGGAGCAGTCCTCCCGACAGGTGATCCTGTCCTCCTTGCATCCGGCAGGGGGGCCCGAGTCGTCCTGGGCGGCGGCCGGCCCGGCGAGGAAGAGGAGGAGAAGAAGCGGCTGTGCACGCATGACAGTTCGAGAAGTTAGCAGTCTTTCCCCCCCTGGCGCGCGGGGCCGCGCTATCGTCCTGCCACCAGCGCCACGGAGGAGGCACATGGCAGGCATCCGGGTGGGCATCATCGGCGGCACCGGGCTCGGGGAGGCGCTGGGGGCGGGGAAGGCAGAGCCGCACTTCATCGAGACGCCCTTTGGCCCCCCCGCTGGCCCGCTCCTCACCACGGAGCTGGAGGGTGTCCCGGTGGTCCTGCTGGCCCGCAACGGGGCGGGGGCGCAGTTCGGCCCCACGCGGGTGCCCTACCGCGCCAACCTCTTCGCCCTCAAGGTGCTGGGGGTGACCCATGTCCTCGCCTGCGGCACGGTGGGCAGCCTCCGCGAGCACATCCACCCGCGCCACCTCGTCATCCCGGATCAGGTCATCGACCGCACCTACCGGCGGCCGTGCACCTTCTATGACGAGCTGGCGGTGCACGTGGAGATGGCCAACCCCTTCTGCGAGACGCTGCGGCAGGTGCTGGCCGGGGCGGCCGAGGGGAACAGCACGGTGGTGCACCCGCAGGGGACCTACGTGTGCATCGAGGGGCCCGCGCTCAGCACGCGCGCCGAGAGCCTCATGTACCGGAGCTGGGGTGGGGATCTCATCGGCATGACGGTGATGCCCGAGGCGAAGCTCGCGCGCGAGGCGGAGCTGCACTACGCGCTGGTGGCCCTGCCCGCGGCCTATGACTCCTGGAAGCTCACGCCCAGCTCCGAGCCGGATGAGATCAACACCGCCATCCTCGAGAACCTGCAGGCGGTGAACGCGAGCGGGCTGGCCCTCATCCGCCGCGCCCTGTCCCGGGTGGCCACGGCGCCCGTGGCCTGCCGCTGCGACTCCGCCCTGGCGCTGGGCATCTGGTCGGACCGCAACCGCATCCCCAACGAGGTGTGCGCCCGCCTGCGCCCGCTGCTCGGCAAGTACCTGCCGCCTGAAGTCGTCTAGGTGACGCAGCCAGGGCTCGCCTGCCTGCCTGCTGCATCCCCGCCGGCCCATCCCCACCTTCTCCGCCCAAGCCTGGGAGGGCGGATGAGGCTGTTCAGGCTCAAGTACCTGACATGGCGCGAGTTCGGCCGCCGCCTGGTGAAGGAGTTCCAGGAGGACACCGTCACCGACTGCGCGGCCCAGCTCTCGTTCTACTTCCTCTTCTCGCTCTTCCCGCTCCTGTTCGTCCTCGTCACGTTGGTGGCCTACCTGCCCTTCGCGCCCGGCGCGGTGGAGGCCATGGTGGCGCGCCTGGCCCCGCTGGTGCCGGGGGAGGCCATGGCGCTGGTGGACGAGCACCTGCGCTCCCTGGTGAACCAGCCTCGGCCGAAGCTGCTCACGGTCGGCATCGTGGTGGTGCTGTGGACGGCCTCGCGCGGCGTGGACGCGCTGCGCAAGGCGCTCAACATGGCCTACGACGTGCCCGAGTCCCGGCCCTTCTGGAGGACGCAGGGGGTGGCGATGCTGATGACGTTGGTGGGCGCGCTGCTCATCCCCGTGTCCTTCACCGTGTTCCTGCTGGGCGGCAAGGCGGGGGCGTGGCTCGCCGAGCGGCTGGAGCTGGAGGAGGCGTTCCACCTGATCTGGTCCTGGCTGCGCTGGCCCTTCACGGCCTCGCTGGTCATGCTGATGCTGGCGCTCTGCTACTACGTGCTGCCGGATGTGAAGCAGCGCTTCAAGTACATCACCCCGGGCTCGGTGCTGGGGACGAGCCTGTGGATGGCGTGCACGTGGGGCTTCACCTGGTACGTGGAGCAGTTCGGCAGGTACAACGTGACGTACGGCTCCATCGGCGGGGTGGTGGTGCTGCTGCTGTGGCTCTACATCACCGGCCTCATCTTCATCACGGGCGGCGAGGTGAACGCCATCCTCGAGCACGCCTCCCGGGACGCGAGGGCGAAGGCGAAGGGCGCGCGGGTGCCGGGAGTGCCCGCTCCGCTCGAGCCGCCCCTCAAGACGGCGGGCGCGGCCAAGAGCGCCAGCAGCGCGCGCAAGACGCGCTACGCCTTCTGGCGCTGGCGGCGGCGCGTGGCCCGGGGGCAGGCCCCGGAGCCCTCTGGCACCGAGCCGCCGAATCCCACGGTGCACTGAGGCAGGGCAGAGGTGCTACCGGGGCCCTCCCGCCGATGCTGGCGGCGGACAGGCACGCCCTCGGCGTGCACCCGAGGCCCCGACATGAACAGATCCGCCCGCTCGTTCCTGGTTCTCTCCCTCATGGAGATCTCCAAGGACGTCGACTCCATCAACTCGTTCTACGCCGTCGACTACAACGAGGGGCTGGACCTCTACTCCCTACGCTTCGGAGATGGGGAGGTGCAGCTCGACGGCCGGGTCACCCGTGCCTACGTGCTGTCGGGTGGGGTGGAGCTGAGCCTGCCGAGTGAGGTGACGGGCGGAGGCGGGGATGGAGGCATGGGGTCCGCTGACGCGGGCCCGGGCAGCCCCGGCGTCCCGCTCTCCCTGAGCCCACCGTCCGCCAGCGTTGAACCCTTTCGAGCTCCCCTCGCGGCACACTCTTGCCGAACCTGTCTGGCTCCTGCCTATGTCGAAAACCTCGTGGACACTCCGCTAGAATCTCTCCCCAGGGAGCGTAACTGAATGAAGAAATACCGGTGCCTCGCGTGCAGCCACATCTATGACCCGGTGCTGGGGGATCCGGAGGGCGGCATTCCGCCGGGGACGGCGTTCGAGGACATCCCCGACACCTGGTTCTGCCCGGACTGCGGCGCCACCAAGGCCGACTTCGAGCCCTACGAGGAGTAGCCGGGGCACCTCGGGTTCACGGGACGGCTGAGCCCGAGGCGGGAGCCGTCACTTGCCGCCAAGCTGCTTCTTGATGGGCGCCAGCCGCTCCGTGCCCGTCTCCGTGCCGCGCAGGTTCTTCTGGGCGATGTACTGCTCCAGGTGTCGGATGCGGTCGGCGTTGGTGGGGTGGGTGCTCAGCCACTTGAGCACGCCAGGCGTGTCGCCCTGCATCTTCCGAAGCTTCTGGAAGAAGGTGATGAGGCCCTTCGGATCGTAGTTCGCCGCCGCCGCGTAGCGCGCGCCGTACTCGTCCGCCTCCGTCTCTTCGCTGCGGCCGTGCGCCAGCAGCGCGCCCCCGCCCACCAGCTGCGCGGCGATCTTCGCCGCCGTGCCCGGATCCTTGCCCAGCGCCAGCTGGGTGATGGTCTGCAGGCCGTAGGCGTGCACCATGGCGCGCGCCGAGTGCCGGCCCACCACGTGGCCCGCCTCGTGCGCCAGCACGCCCGCCACCTCCGCCTCCGTGTCCGCCGCGAGCAGCAGGCCCGTGTACACGTAGAGGTAGCCACCCGGCGTGGCGAAGGCGTTCACCGTCTTCGGATCGTTGATGACGTGGACCTTCCACTTCACGCCTTTGCGATCCTTATTGGCCGCCCGGAGGATGGGGGTGACCACCCGGTTCACGTACTCCATGATGGCCGGATCCTGGACGTATTGGATCTTCTCCTTCTGCTCGAGCTCCTTCTTCACCTGCGCGCCGATCTGCTCCTCCTGCTCATCCGAGATGAACGCCTGCGCGACCGCCTTCTCCGCGCTGATGCGCTGCGCCGCACAGCCTGAGGTGATGCCCGCCGTGAGGGCGAGGCCCAGAAACAAAGCGAGGGTTCGCTGCATGGACACGGGTCCTTCCTTTCCTGACGCTGCGTGAGGATTCGCCGGACTCGTAGTCAGAGGACGGGAGCACGGCAAGCATCACGTGCCGCGGTCTCTGCTGGGACGGGGGAGGGTGGCAGCTATGCAACGCTCCCGGGCGTGTCCCCCTGGCCGGCACCCCGCCGAGGTATCGGGCGCCCCTTGTCGCGAGCGAGCGGGGGATGGAGGTTTAGCTCGGCGCTCCGCGCACGGACGCCTGGGAGGCCCGAGATGTCACGCCCTTGCTGGGTCGGCTCGCTGAGCTTTGGTCTGGTCCACGTGCCAGTGCGGCTCTACGCCGCGGTGCAGTCCAAGCAGGTGAGGTTCCACCTGCTGCACGACGAGGACGGCGCGCGGATCCAGCAGAAGCGGGTGTGCACGATGGACGGCGAGGAGGTGCCCTACAAGCACGTGGTGAAGGGCTACGAGCTGCGACCCGGCCAATATGTGGAGGTGACGCGCGGCGAGCTGGAGGCGTTCGATCCGAAGTCCAGCCGCACCATCGAGCTGGAGGACTTCGTGGAGCTGGGGGCGATCGATCCGGTGTACTTCGAGGCCGCCTATCACCTGGTGCCGGAGTTGGGGGCGGAGCGCCAGTACGCGCTGCTCGTCACGGCGCTGCACCGCTCCGGCCGGGTGGGGCTGGGGCACCTGGTGATGCGCCACAAGGGGCACCTGTGCCTGGTGCGGCCCTTTGGCCGAGGGTTGGCCCTCTCCACGCTGCACTACGCCGACGAGCTGATCTCCCAGGACACCCTGCCGGAGCTGTCCGTGATGGGGCCGCGTCCCTCGGAGCAGGAGGTGGAGATGGTGCTGCGTCTCATCGAGGCGCAGTCCACTTCCTTCGAGCCTCGCCGCTACCATGACGCCCACCGGCAGCGGCTGCTCTCCTTCCTGGAGCGGCGCGGCCGGGCCCAGGCGAAGATCGCCGGGCCGATGGCGCCGCCGGCTCCGCCGGAGGAGCCCGAGGCCGCCGCGGCGAGGATGGAGCTGTTCCGGAAGATCGAAGAGGGGATTGCGGCGCTGCGCCGAGGCCGGGCCGGGCATGGGCGGGCGGAGCGGGCGCTGCCCGTGCAGGGCGCGCTGCGGTACCGCCAGCAGGCCGCGCACGAGGTCCGGGATTACTCGGGGGAGACGGAACCCCCCCGGACACGGCGGGGCCCAGGCGAGCCCGAGTCCTCTTGAGCCCCGGCGCTCGCCCCTGGCTCCTTGCCCTGCGGACAGTCATGCGGCGATGAGGACATGGGGTTAGCATGGCGCACCATGTCCGTCGCGCTCGAAAACCGCCTCGAAGTGCTCCGCTCCTACTCCCGGTTCCGTGCCCAGAGCGTCGATCGCTTCGCGCGCTTCATCGAGACCGCGCCCGAGGAGGTGCTGTTCCGGACCAGCCCCCTGCACTTCGCCGCGAGTGAGGGCGTGCCGGAGAACGAGGCCATCGATCTATTCCTGCGCGCCACCCACGCGGGCATCCTCGAGTTCACCTGGGGAGTGCTGTGCTGGGGGTGCGGCTCCTTCCTGACAACGCCCGCGGCCCTGCGCTCGCTCCAGCGCGCGCGCGACTGCCACATGTGCCGCGTCAGCGTGGAGGTCGGGGATGACAACATGGAGGTGGCCTTCAGCGTGGCCCCCGCGGTGCGGCGCATCCGCTTCCACCAGCCCGAGTCGCTGGATCTGCGCAGGGATCTGCTCTCGCTGATGTTCTCCCAGAGCCGCGACATCCCGGAGGACATCCGGCGCACCGCCAGCGAGTCCGTCGTCGACGCGATCAGCCTCCCGCCCGGCGGCGTCCACCGCTTCACCGCGAGGCTGGAGGAGGGACAGACCTGGTTCCTGGCCGTCCCGCTCCATCACCTCTGGTGCGAGCTGGAGGTGTCGCCGGAGGCCCGCACGAGCGCCGTCGAGGCGGAGCTGATGGACGGCAGGCTGCTGCCGGGCAAGGTCCAGGTGCGCGCCGGCGAGGTCTCCGTGACGCTCCACAACCGGACCCCCTCGCCCTCGCGGGTGGCGCTGGTGAAGTTCTGGATCCCCAAGGCGCAGCTCGCCTGTGGCATGGACGGGCTGCCCCCGCCGCCTCCGATGCGGCGCTACCTCAGCGGCAAGCGGCTGGTGACGCACCAGACGTTCCGCGAGCTGTTCCGCGCGGAGAGCATCCCCTCCGAGGGCGGGCTCGAGTTCAAGTCGCTCACGGTGCTCTTCACGGACCTGAAGGGCTCCACGGAGCTGTACGAGCGCATCGGCGACTTTCGCGCCTACGGGCTGGTGCGCGAGCACTTCGGTGTGCTGCGGGACATCATCGCCGAGCGGGGCGGCTCCATGGTGAAGACGATTGGAGACGCGGTGATGGCCAGCTTCGCGGAGCCCACGCCCGCGCTGGAGGCGGCCACGGCGATGACGCGGGAGGTGCGGCGGGTGAGGCGGGAGGGCGCGCAGCTCCAGCTCAAGGTGGGCCTGCACACGGGGCCCTGCATCGCGGTGGAGCTCAACGAGCGGCTGGACTACTTCGGCCAGACGGTGAACGTGGCCGCGCGCGTGCAGGGCGTGGCGGCCGCGGACGAGATCGCCATCACCGAGCCGGTGTACGGGGCCCCGGGCGCCCAGGAGCTCATCCGCGCCGCGGCGCTGAGCGCCACGCGCGAGCGGGCCCTCCTCAAGGGCGTGGAGGGGGAGACCACCGTCTACCGCCTCCGAGAAGCCTGATCTTTTCGTGGCGCCAACAGCAGGCCTTGTTGGGGGCCTCCGCCGGGCCGCGCCGCCCAGGCCTGAAAAAGCAGAGAGGCCCCCACGGTTGCGGGAGCCTCTCGAGAGCCCGGGTCGGGCGACGGGCGACTACTTCTTCAGGCGGGCCTCGGCGGCCTCGTAGTCGAGGTTGGAGAAGTACGCGTCCACGTACTTGGCGCGCTCGTTGGCCTTGTAGTCCGGCACGAAGGCGTGCTCCCACGCGTCCATCACGATGATGGGCGCGAAGCCGGCGATGTTGTTCGTCTCGTGCAGGGTGATCCAGTGGTTGGACAGCCACCCGGTGCGCGGATCCTGGAACGTCACCGCCCAGCCGATGCCCGGCATGGTGGAGATGGCCTTGAAGTCCGCCAGCCACGTCTCGAAGGAGCCGAAGCTCTCCTCCATCGCCTTCTTCAGCTTCGCCGGCGGGGCGCTGCCGCCCGCCTTCAGGTTGCCGAAGTAGTACTCGTGGAGGATGACGCCGTTGTACTCGAAGCCCAGGCGGCGCGTCATCTCCGCGTACATGGGGTTGGTCCCGGCGGCCTCGCCCTTGGCGGCCATGCCCGAGAGCGTCTCGGTGAGCTTGTTGGTCCGGTTGACGTAGCCCTCGTACAGCTTGAAGTGGACTTCGAGGACCGCGTCGCTGATGCCCTTGAGTCCCTTGCAGTTGGGGAACTGCATCGGCGTGTACTTCTTGTCGGCCATACTGCCTCCTGTTAGGTGAGGAAAAAATGAAAGCGCCTCATTAGAAGAGGCGCCCGCGTTTGGCCCGCGCAACTTGTCGCGGGTGTACGCACTTCAACAAGTAAGAAATGCGCGGCCCCGGCGCACGGTGCTATGGGGCCTGGGTGGATGCCTGAGCTTCCCGAGGTAGAGATCGCCGGGCGGAACCTGGTGCGGTGGCTCCACGGCCGCCGCGTGGTGAAGGCCGAGGCGGAGGACACCCGTGTCTTCCGGGGCGCGAAGCGCGCGAAGTTCTCCGCGCTGACGGGGCGCCTGGAGTCCCTGGAGCGCCGGGGCAAGTACCTGCTGCTCACCTTCGAGGGGGGCCGGGGGCTGCTGGCCCACCTGGGGATGACGGGCAAGTTCGTCCACCGCCCGGGGGGCGTCGCGGAGCTCCACAGCCGCGCCCGCTTCTTCCTGGATGACGGCACCGTCATCCACTTCAAGGATGCCCGCCTCTTCGGGAGGATGGAGCCGGTGGCCGCCGCCCGCCTGCGCCAGCTCAAGGCCGTCCAGGCGCTGGGCAGGGATCCGCTGGTGGACGGGCTCACCCCGGAGCAGCTCCGGGAGGCGCTGGGCCGCACCCGGCAGGACCTCAAGGTGGCGCTGATGGACCAGGGGCGGGTGGCGGGCGTGGGCAACATCTACGCCGCCGAGGCGCTCTTCCTGGCCGGCCTGCACCCGGCGCGCAAGCCCGCCTCCTTGAAGCCGGAGGAGTGGGCGCGGCTCAGCCAGGCCATCCTCGACACCTTCGCCTCCGCCCTGGCCGCGGAGCAGGGCGAAGAGCCGGTGTACCTGGAAGAGAGCGGCTCGGAGAACACGTTCCGGGTGTATGGCCGCGCGGACAGCCCCTGCACCCAGTGCGGGGCGCGCGTGCAGTCCTTCACACAGGGTGGACGCACCACCTACTTCTGTCCGAAGTGTCAACCCAAGCGCAGCAGGGGAAGGAAGCGATGAGCGTCAAATCCAAGGGCCTCGACCACGTGGCCATCGCCGTGAAGGACCTGGACAAGGCCATCGCCCTGTACCGGGACACGCTGGGCCTGGAGCTGGCCGAGCTCGAAGAGGTGCCCGAGCAGCAGGTGCGCACCGCCATCTTCGGCCACGGCATGGGGCGGGTGGAGCTGATTTGTCCTACCTCCCCGGACACCGGCGTGGCCCGGTTCCTGGAGAAGCGGGGCGAGGGGCTGCACCACATCTGCATCGAGGTGGAGGACATCGAGGCCTCCATGGCGGCGCTCCGGGCCAAGGGGGCGCCGTTGATTGACGAGACGCCCAAGCCGGGGGCCGGGGGCGCGAAGGTGGCCTTCGTCCACCCCAAGGGGAGCCACGGCGTGCTGGTGGAGCTGCGCCAGGGACCCAAGCCCTAGTCGTTCACCGGTGAAGGGGGCGGTGTGGTTGGCGTTGACACCCCTCCCCCCCGTGGCTTAACTCGCCGGCCCTCTTGACTCGGCCGCCCCGGGCGGTCCTGGAGAAACGTGCCCATGTCCCACGTCCTGCTGGCGGCGTTGCTCGTCGCCTCCGCCACGGCCACCGCCCAGACGTCTCCCAAGACGCCGGTGCCCGAGAGCGGGACGCCTGCGCCGGCCCAGCCTGCCCCCGCGCCGGCGCCGGCTCAGCCCGCCACCCCCGCTCCCTCCACCCCCGCCGCCGAGGGCGCCGCGCCCCCAGCGGAGCTCACCCCCGAGATGCAGGCCGAGCTCGAGCGCCGGCTGGAGGCGGCCAAGCAGGAGATGCGCGAGGAGATCCGCGCGCAGATGGCCACCCAGTCCCTGTCCTCCGACTGGCAGCAGGAGTGGACGGAGGAGCGGCGCAAGCTGGAGATCTTCACGCTGGATGGCTACTTCCGCGTGCGGCCGAACCTCTTCTACAAGTTCGACCTGGGCAAGGCGCCGGAGCGCTCGCTGTTCCCCACGCGCTCCATCACGGAGAACACGCAGGCGGGCGCCAACATGCGCGTGCGGCTGGAGCCCACCTTCAACATCTCCGAGGAGGTGCGGCTCAAGCTCCAGGTGGACGCGCTGGACAACATCCTCCTGGGCTCCACGCCGGACAGCGCCTTCACCGGCAGCAACCGGGACATCTTCACCCTCTTCTCCCAGAGCCAGGAGCCGCCCTCCGCGGGCCTCAACGCCCTGAAGGACTCCATCTCGGTGAAGCGGGCCTACGGCGAGGTGAGCACCCCGGTGGGCATCCTGCGCTTTGGCCGCATGGGCAGCCAGTGGGGCCTGGGCGTGCTGCACAACGACGGCAACTGCCTGGACTGCGACTTCGGCGACAACGTGGACCGCGTCCAGTTCGTCACCGAGCCGCTCTCCGGCTTCTACGTGACGCCGATGATCGACTTCAACTCCGAGGGCGTCGTCGGCAACCGGGATCCCGCCGAGGGCGAGCCGTTCGACTTGTCGAACGCGGATGACAGCCACAGCTACGTGGTGGCGATCGCCCGCCGGGACACGGATCAGCAGGTCAAGGACAAGCTGGAGAACAATCAGGGCGTGCTCAACTACGGCCTGCACTTCACCTACCGCGCGCAGCGCTGGCAGGAGCGCGGCTTCGAGCCCTCCGCCCCAGTCGTCCCGGGTGAGCCGGCGCCCGCCACCCCCAGGGGCTTCATCCCGCGTGACTCCACGCTGTACATGCCGGACCTCTGGCTGCGCTACGAGGAGCGCCTGTTCCGGGTGGAGGTGGAGCTCGCGGCCATCTACGGCAGCATCAACAACCGGGCGCAGGCGCTGGCCGATGCGGCCGACCCCACGCAGAACCAGTCGCTGGACGTGCTCCAGTTTGGCGGCGCGGCCCAGGGCGAGTACAAGATGCTGAACGGCAACCTCAACCTGGGGCTGGAGCTGGGCTTCGCCTCGGGCGACAAGGCGCCCGGCTTCGGCAACTACCCGGGCCGCAGCGGCTCCGGGGCGGAGGGCGAGACGCTGGCGGGCGACCGCGAGGGCCCGCAGTTCCGCTGCGGTACGGGCGGCTGTGCCGACAACGCCATCCGCAACTTCCGCTTCAACCGCGCCTACCGCGTGGACCTCATCCTCTGGCGCGAGCTGATCGGCGGCCTCACCGACGCCGTCTACATCAAGCCCTCGGTGAAGTACTCGCTGGCGGACGGCTTCGATCTGTACGGCAGCCTCATCTACTCGCAGGCGCTCTATGCGGAGTCCACGCCCTCCACCACCAGCACCAGCCTGGGCGTCGAGGTGAACGCGGGCGCGCGCTACGAGACCGAGGACGGCTTCGTCGCGGGGCTCACCTGGGGCATCCTCTTCCCCATGGGCGGCCTGCAGGAGATCCCCGCGCTGCGCCGCGACTTCGAGACGGCCCAGGCGGTGCGCGGCACGCTCGCCATCCGCTTCTAGGCAGGGCGCTCCCTTGGATCATCTCCCTCGCGCCCGTGTCCTCCTGCTGGCCCTGGGCCTCCTGCTAGGGGCCGGGGCCGGGGCCTGCGGCATCAAGGGTGCGCCGCGCCCGCCGGAGGCTCCGCCGCCGCCCACGACGGAGACGCAGCCGCCGAGGGAGGCTCCCCGCGGCCCCCTCGCGCCCGCCGGGCCGGGCCCCTCGACGGACGCAGGGACGTGAACCACTTCACCTACCACCGAGGCATCCTCCACGCGGAGCAGGTGCCTCTGGCGGCCATCGCCGAGGCGGTGGGGACGCCCACCTACGTCTACTCCACCGCCACGCTCACCCGGCACTTCCGGGTCGTCACGGAGGCCTTCGGGCAGCACCCGCACCTCCTCTGCTACTCGGTGAAGGCCAACAGCAACCTCGCGGTGCTGCGCCTGTTCGCCCAGGGGGGCGGTGGCTTCGACATCGTGTCCGGTGGAGAGCTGGCGCGCGTCCGCCAGGCGGGCGGAGCGCCGAGCAGGACGGTGTTCGCCGGCGTGGGCAAGACGCCGGACGAGATGGAGCAGGCGCTCGCCGCCGGCATCCTCATGTTCAACGTGGAGAGCGCCGAGGAGCTGGAGATGCTCGACGCGGTGGGGCGCCGGATGGGCACGCGCGCTCCGTTCGCGCTGCGCGTCAACCCGGACGTGGACGCGCGCACCCACCGCTACATCGCCACCGGCCTGAAGACGTCCAAGTTCGGCGTGCCCTTCGAGGAGGCGGTGGCCCTCTACGCCCGCGCCCGGAAGCTCAAGGGCCTGCGAGCGGTGGGGCTGGACTGCCACATCGGCTCGCAGCTCACGAGCGCGGCGCCGGTGAAGGCGGCGATCTCCAAGGTGGCCGGGCTGTACCGCTCGCTGCGGGAGCAGGGGCACCCGCTGGTGCACCTGGACATCGGCGGCGGCCTGGGCATCACCTACGCGGAGGAGACACCCCCCTCGCCCCAGGAGTACGCGCGCACCGTGCTGGAGGCCGTGAAGGGCACTGGGGCCCACCTCATCCTGGAGCCGGGGCGGGCGCTGGTGGGCAACGCGGGCGTGCTGCTCACCCGCGTGCTGTACCGCAAGCGCACGCCGGCGAAGCTCTTCGTGGTGGTGGACGCGGGGATGAACGATCTCATCCGCCCGGCGCTCTACGAGGCGCACCATGGCCTGCGGCCCGTGGTGAAGCGGCGGGGCAAGGCCGTGGAGGTGGACGTGGTGGGGCCGGTGTGCGAGTCCAGTGACGTGCTGGCCCGGGCCCGCCCGCTGGTGCTGCCCCAGCAGGGCGAGCTGTACGCGGTCATGAGCGCCGGGGCGTATGGGATGAGCATGGCCTCCACCTACAACTCGCGGCCCCGGCCCGCCGAGGTGCTCGTGGACGGGGCAGCCTGGCGAGTGGTCCGCGAGCGCGAGCGCGTCGAGGATCTCTGGCGCGGCGAGCGGGCCTGAACATATAAGCGGCGGGCATGAAGACCTTCGAAGGCTCCATGACGGCGCTCGCCACGCCCTTTCGGAATGGGAAGCTCGACGAGGAGGCCTACCGGGCGCTGATCGATCGCCAGGTGGCCGGAGGCACGAGCGTCCTGCTCCCCATCGGCACCACGGGCGAGGCGGTGACGATGACGGCGGAGGAGCGCGCCCAGGCCGTCCGGTTGGCGGTGGACGCGGCGCGGGGGCGAGCGCCGGTGGTGGCGGGCGCGGGCTTCAACAGCACCGCGGAGACGATCGAGGCCGTGGGGCGCGCGCGCGAGCTGGGCGCGGACGGGGCGCTCGTCGTCACGCCCTACTACAACAAGCCCACGCAGTTCGGCCTGCTGCAGCACTACCGGGCCATTGCCCGCGCCCACCCTGGCTTCCCGCTGATCGCCTACAACGTCCCGGCGCGCACCGGGGTGGATCTGCTGGCCGAGACGGTGATGTGGATGTGTGACATCCCCGAGGTGGTGGCCCTCAAGGAGGCCACGGGGAACCTGGCCCGCGCGGTGGATCTGGTGGAGAAGTGCGGCGACCGCATCACGCTGCTGTCCGGGGATGACTTCACGGTGCTGCCCTTCATCGCCTGCGGCGGCAAGGGCGTCATCTCCGTCTCCGCCAACGTGGCGCCGCGGATGATGGCGGACCTGGTGGCGGCGGCGCGGGCCGGAGAGCTGGCGAAGGCGCGCGAGCTGCAGGTGCGGATGAACGCGCTGCACAAGCTGCTCTTCATCGAGTCCAACCCCATCCCGGTGAAGGCGGCGCTGCACATGATGGGCGTCTTCGGCCCGGAGATCCGCCTGCCGCTGACGCCGATGGCCGAGCCCCAGGCCTCCAAGCTGCGCGAGGAGCTGGAGCGGCTGAACCTGCTATGAGCCGCGTTGCCGCTCCTCCTGGGAGCGGGCGAGGGCGTCGAGGAGCCTCATGCTTCGTACCGTCATCACCGGCATCACGGGCCGCATGGGCAGCACGCTGCTGCGGCTGGCGCGCGGCGCCCCGGGCCTCTCCGTCGTGGGCGCCACGGCTCGGCCAGGGAGCGCCGCGGTGGGGCAGGACGCCGGGCTGGCCGCCCGCTTGAGCGATCCGCTGGGGCTGGCGGTGGTGGACACGCTGGGTCGGGCGATCGAGGCCGGGGCCCAGGTGGTGATCGACTTCACCAGCGCGGAGGCGAGCGTGGAGCACGCGCGGCTGTGCGCGGCGCGCGGCGTGCCCATGGTGATCGGCTCCACGGGCTTCACCCCCGAGTCCCGCGCGGAGGTGGCCGCCGTCGCCCGGGCCATCCCCGTGGTGCTGGCCCCCAACACCTCGGTGGGCGTCAACGTCGTCATCCAGGTGGCGGCGGAGCTGGCGCGGGTGCTGGGCGAGGGCTTCGACGTGGAGGTGCTGGAGGCGCACCACCGGATGAAGAAGGACGCCCCCTCGGGCACGGCGCTGCGGCTGGCGGAGGTGCTCGCCGGGGCGCTGGGGCGCACGCGCGAGGAGCTCGTCTTCTCTCGCCAGGGTGACGTGGGCGCGCGCACGCAGAAGGAGATCGGCGTGCAGGCCCTGCGCGGCGGGGACGTGGTGGGCGAGCACACCGTCTTCTTCTTCGGCGAGGGCGAGCGCATCGAGCTCACCCACCGGGCGACCAGCCGGGATCAGTTCGCCAAGGGGGCCCTGCGGGCGGCAAACTGGGTGGCGGCGCAACGCCCGGGGCTCTACGACATGGCCGATGTGCTCGGCCTCAAGAGGACAGGATGACCGTCACACGCTACTGCCGCTTCCTCCACGAGGGCCGTGCCTGGTACGGGCGCGTCGAGGGCAACGAGGTCGTCGTGCTCACCGCCGCGCCCTGGGCCGGGGGCAAGGAGACGGGGCTGCAGCGCTCATTGGCCAGCCTCACGCTGTTGGTCCCCTCCGAGGCCTCGAAGGTGGTGTGCATCGGGCAGAACTACCGCAAGCACGCGGAGGAGATGGGCAAGCCCGTCCCGCCCGAGCCCCTCATCTTCATGAAGCCCTCCACCTCCCTCAACGGGCCGCGCGCGCCCATCCGCCTGCCCAAGGCGAGCGAGGAGGTGCACTACGAGGCGGAGCTGGGGCTGCTCATCGGCGAGCGGCTGAAGAACGCGGACGAGGCCACCGCCGCGCGCGCCATCTGGGGCCTCACCTGCTTCAACGACGTGACGGCGCGAGACATCCAGCGCCGCGAGGTGCAGCACACCCGCGCCAAGAGCTACGACACCTTCTCCTGCGCCGGGCCCTGGGCGGTGACGGGGCTGTCCCCGGCGGACCTGCGCATCCTCTGCCGCGTGAATGGCCAGGTGCGCCAGGACAGCCGCACCTCCGACATGATCTTCGGCCCGGCCCGGCTGGTATCCTTCATCTCCCACATCATGACGCTCCTGCCGGGAGACCTGGTGAGCACGGGGACTCCCTCGGGGGTGGGGAAGCTGGCAGCCGGGGACACGGTGGAAGTGGAGATTGAAGGAATCGGGACGCTGTCCAACCCGGTTGAGATGGAGCCGTGAGCACCGCCAACGTCTATGTCGGACTGGGGTCCAACGAGGGGAACCGCGAGGCGCACCTCGTGGGGGCCCTGGAGGCGCTCTCGCGCATCGACGCGGTGGCCGTGCTGCGCTGCTCCTCGCTCTTCGACAGCGCGGCGGTGGGCCCGCCCCAGCCTCGCTTCCTCAACGCCGCGGTGGCCCTGGAGTGCGGGCTGGCTCCCCAGCGGCTGCTGACCATCCTCCAGCGCATCGAGCAGGACCTCGGCCGCCGCCGCAATGGCTCGCGCTGGAGCCCTCGGACCATCGACCTGGACATCCTCCTGTGGGACGGTGAGGTGGTGGCGGACCCGAACCTCCAGGTGCCGCACCTGGAGCTGCACAAGCGCCGCTTCGCCCTCGAGCCGCTGGTGGAGCTGGCCCCCCACTTGAAGCACCCCGTACTGGGCGTGACGGTGAAGGATCTCCTGATCCGCCTTGATCCGCAGGATGTCCGCAAGCTGATGGCCACCCAGTGGCCCGAAGCGAGCCCTCTGGTGAACGAGTCATGAACCTCTGCCTTGCCCTCGCGACCGCGGCCCTGCTCGCCGCTGAGCCCTCCAACCTCCCGCCCAACCACCCGCCGATCCCGAAGGGGACCGAGGCCTCGCCTGCCCGCCCCTCCGGCGCGGGAGTGCTGCCCGAGGGGCACCCGCCCATGCCCGCCGGGGGACAGCCCGCGCAGGGCGTGCTGCCCGAGGGGCACCCGCCTCTGTCTGGGGGGGGAAAGCCCTCGGCCGCCGCGCCAGGGGTTCTCCCCGAGGGCCACCCGCCCATGTCCGGGACGGGACAGGCGCCCCCCAGCGCCGAGGAGCTGCTCAAGCAGCTCGACGAGGCGGAGGGGCTGCGCACGCGGGAGAAGACGTTCGAGATCGCCGCCTCGCTGGGCAAGCTCTACTACTCGAACGGCCGGCCGTCGGAGGCGATGATGTACTTCCTCCAGGCGGAGCAGAAGGCGGTGGCGACGCGGGCGCTGTACCTGGAGCAGCGCAAGAAGCTGGGGAAGAAGCCCGTGCCGAGCGCCGAGGAGGCCGGCTGCGGCTTCACTCCGCAGACCTCCGTGGAGGCGATGGCGAAGGCGGCCGAGGAGCGCGCGAAGAAGGGTGACACCGCGGGCGCGGCGGCCTGCGCGCGGGCGGCGCTGGCCCCGGTGCTGGAGGTGGAGGTGCTGCGGGGCCACTCCTTCTATCTCACGAATGACAAGGCCAACGCGCTGGCGGTGTACGAGCGGGTGCTGGAGGTGGCGCCCTCGAATGAGGAGGCGCTCTTCTCGCGCTCGGCGCTGCTGTACGAGACGAAGGGCGAGGACATGAAGGCGCTGCAGGCGGCGCATGATGGCTTCGAGGCCTTCCTGGCGGCCTACCCGGACTCGCCCCGCGCGACGCTGGCGAAGCACCTCAGCCAGTACGCCCAGGAGGCGGCGAAGGCGGGCGGCCGGGAGAAGTGGAAGAAGTCGCGCGAGGAGGATCGGCGCATCCGCCTGTCCCAGCAGGCCGCGGCGACGGGCCCCATGGCGGGCTCGGGGCCCATGGCGGGCTCGGGGCCCATGGCCGGGGCGACGGGCCCCGCGGCGGGCAAGACGGGCGCGCCAGGGGCGGACGCGCCTCCCGCGCTGACGCAGGAGATGGTGGACGCCATCCAGAACACCGAGCGCACGCCGGAGCTGGAGGCGGGCCTGGCCAAGCTGGTGGAGGAGGGCGAGGAGCACCTGGCGCGGGGCCGCTACGACGAGGCGCTGGGGGTGTACCGGCGCGTGGTGCCCTTCCAGCCGGACAATGGGCGCGCGAAGGCGGGCATGGCGTGGGCGCTGGTGGGGCTGCAGCGGCCCATGGCGGACCGCATCTGGGGCGTGGCGGTGGGCTCGGACCCGGGCGCGGTGGAGAAGCTGGGCGACATGCTGATGGCCAAGGGCGACGCGAAGGGCGCCAAGGCGCTCTGGGCGAAGCTGCTGCAGTCCGTGCCGAACCTCCCGAACAAGGCGGCCCTGCAGGCCAAGGCGGATCAGTAGTCCCCTGCCTCCGCTGGAGCCCGGCGCCGGGCCGGGCTGTCGTGCCTACCCCGCGAGCCGCAGGTCCGGCGGCGCCAGGCGGCTGGCCACGAGCTCCAGGGCGACGTGGGCGCCCAGCAGCACGACGGCATCCGCCTCGGCTTCGCGGTAGGCCTGCTTGGCGGAGTGGAGCACCGTCCGGGATTCGAGACTCCCGTCCAGCTCCGCGTACGCCTTGAGCACTGCAACCTCCGCCTCTTCCAGGCGCTGAGCCAGCGCCACGCTCTTCAGAGTGTCCATGGAGGACGGAAGGTGCAGCCGGCGTGCCGAGGCCAGGCGCGCCGCGCGTTCTCAGTTTCGGAGAGGGCGAGTCACAGGAAGCGCGCGGCGAGCAGATCCTGCACGTCCAGCAGGCCCACGGCGCGGCCCTCGGCGTCCACCACGGGGAGCTGGTCCACGCGGGCCTCGCGCATCTGCGCCGCGGCGGTGAGCACCAGCGTCTCCGGGCTGACGCACTTGGGCCTGCGGCCCATCACGTCGCGGAGGGGGAGGGTGAAGTCCGTGCGGCCCTGCTCCACGAGCCGGCGCAGATCTCCGTCCGTGAAGATGCCCACCAGCCGCCCGGAGCGGTCCACCACGTTGGTGGCGCCCGGCCGGCCGGGCGTCTGGGTCATCACCCCCACGGCCTCGGAGAGCTTCGCGGTGTCCCGCACCACCGGGTTGGCGGGGCCGGTGCGCATCACCTCGAAGACGCGCTGCACGGAGCGGCCGATCCTCCCTCCCGGGTGCAGCAGCGCGTACTCCTCGGTGCCGAAGGTGCGCGAGCGCAGCAGCGTCATCGCCAGCGCATCGCCCACGGCGTGCAGGGCGGCGGTGGAGGCGGTGGGCACCAGGCCCATGGGGCACGCCTCCTCGATCCGGCCGATGTCCAGCACCACGTCCGCGCCCCGGGCCAGCGGGCTCTCCGGCTCGCCGGTGAGGGCGATGAGGGGCGTGCCCAGGCGGCGGAACGAGGGCAGCAGCCGCAGCAGCTCCTCGGTGGCGCCGCTGTTGGAGAGGGCGAGGATGACGTCCCCGCGGCCCACGCGCCCCAGATCGCCATGGACGGCCTCGGCGGGGTGGAGGAAGACGGAGCGGATGCCGGTGGAGGCCAGCGTGGCCGAGAGCTTCTGGCCGATGAGGCCCGCCTTGCCCATGCCGGTGACGACGGCCTGGCCCTGGCACTCGCGCAGCAGGCCGAGCGCGCGCAGAAAGGACTCCCCCAGCCGGACGCCGAGGATGGCGTGGGCCTCGGCCTCGAGCACGCCTCGGGCGTAGGCGAGGGTGGCCTCGGCCTCTTCGAGGCGAGGGGGCAGGCGGGCGGTGGCATCCCTGCCGGGGAGGGCGCGGAGGCGAGGCTTCTTGGCGGTGGAGCGAGGGGCGCGGGCCATGGATCGCCGCTCTTCTACCCCTGGGCTGGCCGGGGCCGCTACCCTTGACGAGGTGTGGGGCATCGGTTACGCGCTCGCACGTCCGGCCCTCGGGCTGGAACGTTTACCCTGTACTCGCAGGTTTTCCCAAAAAGGGGATGAGATGAAGTTCTTCATCGACACCGCGGACGTTGGCGAGATCCGCAAGGCATACGAGATGGGCTGTGTGGATGGCGTCACCACCAACCCGTCGCTCCTGGCGAAGGTGGGCCGAGGCCTCGAGGAGACCATTCGGGAGATCTGCTCCATCGTGGACGGGCCGGTGAGCGCCGAGTGCGTCTCGCTGGAGGCGCCGGAGCTCATCAAGGAGGCGCGCACGCTGGCGAAGATCCACGACAACGTGGTGGTGAAGATCCCCATGGGCGTGGAGGGGATGAAGGCGGTGAAGGCGCTCACGGCGGAGGGCATCCGCACCAACGTGACGCTGGTGTTCTCGGCCAACCAGGCGCTGCTGTGCGCGAAGGCGGGGGCGACGTATGTGTCGCCGTTCGTGGGCCGGCTGGACGACATCTCGGAGGATGGGATGGAGCTGATCTCCCACATCATCGAGATCTACGGGAACTACGACTTCAACACGCAGGTGCTGGTGGCCAGCGTGCGCAACCCGATCCACGTGCTGCAGGCGGCGCGCATGGGGGCGGACGTGGCCACGCTGCCCTTCAGCGTGATCAACCAGCTGGCGCAGCACCCGCTGACCGACATCGGCATCAAGAAGTTCCTGGCCGACTGGGAGAAGGTGCCCAAGAAGTAGCCAGCAAAGAAGAGAGCCACCGCCCGGACAGGCGCGGTGGCTCGAGTCTTCCAGGCTGCGGCTTCAGCTACTCGAACTCAGCGTTGAAGTTCTCACTCGTGGAGGACGAGAAGGAGTGGTTGGCTCGGATGGTGATGATGCCGGGAACCGGCGGCGGCACTCCTCCGTCTGGCAGTTTCTGTTGCTGCGTCGTGGCGCCCTCCAGGCGGATGGTTCCCGTATTGCCGCCTGGCAGGAAAGAGAACTCGTTGACACGAACGCAGCGGGTGAGGACAGGAGAGGTCCCCGAGTCGGGCGGAGAGTCCTTGCCTGTGTCGCAGTTGGGACCGAGTGCGATGCCGCCGTCAGCCAGGGTGGTGCCTTCCCGGGTCTGCTGGGCAATGGCGAAGCCGCCATAGGCGAAGGCGTTCGCGTCATTGGGCTGCAGCGTGGCCTTGCCCCGGGTCCCCGACTTCGACACCGTGAAGCCCGCTCCATCCGTGGACATCCGGTTGAAGTAGGCGTCGGACCAGCGGAAGTTCACGTCGAGGAGGCCGTTCACGGGCAGGAGGTAGCCATTGGGGGGTTGCGGCGGGCTGAGGGTGAAGTCCTGGACCAGGGCCCCCGTGTAGACGAGGTGGATGGCTCTCCAGATCTGGGTGTCGTTGTCCCAGCAGCCATTGGGCCCGTCCCACTTGTTGTTTCTCGTGCGCTGGGCCGTCGGGTTCGCGCAGTCGATGCGCTCGGTGTCGATGAACTCCTCACCCGAATCCCAGATGCCGTTGTCGTTGCGGTCGACCAGCGGCTCACCCAGGTCGACGAACCACTCGCCTGGATCCCATCGGCCGTTCAGCTGTCCCGCGGTGGGGCCGTTGCCCGAGCCGTCGGCGAACTCCTCCTCGCCGGCGACGACCGCGATGATCGTCACCGCCATGTCACGAGGGTTGCGGGCGGCCGGGTCGCTCGCGCTTCCCTCGAACCGCTCGCCTGGCCAGGGTGCGACGGCGTACGGGGGGAAGCTGCCCGCGGTGTTGAAGATGGTGGTGGCCAGGCCCGTGTCCGCGGCGGGATTGGGGCCGGTCTGGACCTTGGAGTCGACCGGGCTGTTGATGGAGCCGGCCTCCGGATACCACTGAACGGAGGTGGCCAGGCCCACCGGGTTGCCGAAGCGGTCCACGAGTTTGGCGGTGCACGTCGTGTTGAGGGACCGAGGGGGCGGGGTGGCGTGCAGCGCTCCCAGGTTCTTCTTGGTGCAGTCCACCAGCAGGCCTTCGTCAGAGGGTTTGCCACCCACGATGGGCGTGCCCGAGTGGGAGGTGGACACCTCGGGCGTCGAGCCGATCGTGGCAGTGACGGTGGCCTTGACGATCACGAGGCCTACCTGGTCGCCGGAGCGCAGCGTGGCAGTGGCGAGGCCCTGGGCGTTCGTCACCGCGGTCGGCGTGACGGACGCACCGCCAGCTCCGGACGCGGTGAAGGTGACCTCGATATCGGGCACGGGCTGCTGGCTGGCGTTGATGACCTTGAAGGAGATGGGGGTGGTCGTCTCACGCCCGGAGCTCTCGATCCCGAGCAGCGCCTTGGCGGAGCCCGTAACGTAGGAGATGGAGGAGACCGCCGTGAAGTTGATCTCCTTCGTTCCGGTACCATCTTCATGTGTGGCGGTGATCACTGCCTTCCCCGGCCCCATGTTGGAGACGTAGAGCGAGACCTGGGCCTTACCAGAGGCGTCCGTGGTCGCCTGTGCGGTCGTGGTTCCCGCGGCGGGTGTAAACGAGCCGAGCGTGGTGTCGAACATGACCTGAACTCCCGAGACCGCCGCGCCGTCGGCGAGGCGGGTCACCGTGGCGGTGACGAGGGTCTGATCACCGGTATTGGCCACCAGCAGGGGCTTGCTCGTCTCCACGACAACCTTGAACGTGGCCGTTCCTCCATCTGGCAGGCCGCCGTCGGCGCCGCCGCCAGAGCCGCCATCAGCGCCGCCATCAGCGCCGCCATCCTTGCCGCCATTCGTGCCACCATCGGAGCCACCGTCGGAGCCGCCGTCGGAGGCAGGGGGGCTCGAGCTGACTGCCACCGTGGTGCTCGCGGTCGTGGAGTTCCACGTGCCGTCGATGCGCACGTTGCCCGCACACTTCGGGTCCACGAGCTTGTTGCAGGTGAAGCTCGTGGGCGCCTTCCCGTTGGCAAGCGTCAGCGTCTCTTCCGCGGCGTTGTTGCCGAGCGCTCCCGCAGTCGCCTTCAGGGTGACGGTGCCCGTACCTGCCGTGCCATCGGCGTTGGTGGCGGTGACAGAGATCTGGGAGGACTGGCCCTGATCATAGAGCTGCCGCGGGGTGGCCGTGATGAGGAGCTCGGGCTCCTCCTCCTCCGGCTTCTCGCCTCCGCCGCATGCGGCGACGATTCCCAGGGCCACAACCAGGGCGGCACCCAGGCGCCAAATCGGACGTTGCATAAATTCTGGACTCCTGATGAAGAGTTTGGTTCGGCAGTATTTCCACGGAGGCGCCCTCCGTCAAAGCGGCGACACTCCGTTTTCTCTCGCCTGCCGAGGAACGCATGGACTTCCAGCTTTCGGACTCTCAACGCGCGCTCCAGGAGACCGCCCGCAAATTTGCCCGGGAGGCCATCCGCCCCAAGGCCCCCCACTATGACGAGACAGCCGAGTTCCCGCGGGATCTCATGTCCACCGCGTACGAACTGGGCTTCATGAACCAGGGAATCCCCGCCGAGTACGGCGGCTCGGGGCTGTCCCACCTGGAGCAGGTGCTCGTCTGCGAGGAGCTGGCCTGGGGCTGCGCGGGCGTCACCACCTCCATCTTCGCCAATGATCTGGCCAACCTGCCCATCCTCCTGTTCGGCACCGAGGAGCAGAAGCAGCGGCTGCTCAAGCCCTTCGGCGAGCGGATGAGGCTGTCCTGCTTCTGTCTCACGGAGCCGAGCGCCGGCTCGGATGTGGCCAACCTGGGCAGCACCGCGCGGCGGGACGGAGACCACTACATCCTCAACGGCTCCAAGTGCTTCATCAGCAACGGCGGCTACGCGGACCAGTTCACCGTCTTCGCCACGGTGGACAAGGGCCGGCGCCACAAGGGCATCACCTGCTTCGTGGTGGAGGGCAAGCCGCCCGGGCTCACCGTGGGCAAGCACGAGAACAAGATGGGGCAGCGCGCCAGCAACACCGTCTCCCTCACCTTCGAGGACGTGCGCGTGCCGGTGGCCAACCGCATCGGCGAGGAGGGCCAGGGCTTCCCCATCGCCATGGAGACGCTGGACCACAGCCGCCCCGTCACCGCCAGCTTCTCCCTGGGCATCGCCCGCGCCGCCCTGGAGCACAGCCTGGAGTACAGCGCCCAGCGCCAGACGTTCGGCAAGCCCATCCGCGAGCACCAGGGCCTGCAGTTCATGCTGGCGGACATGGCCATGAACGTCCAGGCCGCGCGCCTGCTCACCTGGCAGAGCGCGTGGATGCTGGACAACGGCCAGAAGAACACCCTGATCTCCAGCTACGCCAAGTGCTTCGCCGCGGACATGGCCATGAAGGTCACCACGGATGCCGTCCAGGTGTACGGCGGCTACGGCTACATGAAGGACTACCCCGTGGAGAAGCTGATGCGCGACGCCAAGCTCATCCAGGTCTACGAGGGCACCAGCCAGGTCCAGCGCATCGTCATCGCCAAGGAACTGTTCAAGTAGAAAAGTAAATCTTCGGCATCTGTCGGATTCCCGTTGCCGGGGCGGGAGTCGGATGCCTATTACTCCAGCCCGTTCGCGCGGTGCGTCAACACCCCCGCGCGCCCAAGGAGAAGGACCGCCGTGAAGATCCTCGTGACCGCCAAGCGCGTGGAAGACCCTGAGTCCAAGATCAAGGTGAAGCCGGACGGCTCGGGCATCGTTCAGGAGGGGCTGAAGTACAAGATCAACCCCTTTGACGAGATCGGCGTGGAGGAAGGGCTGCGCCTGGCCGCCAAGCACGGCGGCGAGGTGGTGGTGGTGTCCATCGGCGGCAAGGAGGTGCAGGAGCAACTCCGGCACGCGCTGGCCATGGGCGCCCACCGCGCGGTGTGGGTGAACCACACCGGGACGCTGGATCAGCTGGCCCTGGCCGGGCTGCTCCAGAAGGTGGCGGAGAAGGAGAAGCCGGACATGGTCATCCTGGGCAAGCAGTCCATTGATGACGACCAGAACCAGGTGGGCCAGTACCTGGCCGAGTTCCTGGGCTGGAGCCAGGCCACGTTCGCCTCCAAGGTGGAGTCGCTGGAGAGCGAGCAGGAGAAGAACAAGGTGCCCGCGCTGCAGGTGGGCGCGGACGGGAAGACGGTGCGCGTGGTGCGCGAGGTGGACAACGGGCTGGCCACGCTGGAGTGCGCCCTGCCGGCCGTCGTCACCACGGACCTGCGCCTGAACCTGCCGCGCTACGCCAGCCTGCCCGGCATCATGAAGGCCAAGAGCAAGCCCATCGAGGAGCTGACGCCCGAGAAGCTGGGCGTGGACGTCACTCCGAAGATCCAGGTGCTGAAGATGTCCTCGCCGCCGCCGCGCAAGGCCGGCATCAAGGTGCCGGACGTGGCCACGCTGGTGGACAAGCTGCGCAACGAGGCGAAGGCCGTCTAGGCCCGCCCCTTCAACCGCTTCGAGAGACTGGAGTCCAAGATGCCGATCGTTCTCATCGTCGCCGAGCAGCAGCCGGATGGGCACCTGCGCAAGGCCACCCTCAACGCCATCTCCGCGGGCCGCACGCTGGCGGAGAAGGCGGGCGCGGAGCTGCACCTGGCGCTGCTGTCCAAGGATCCCTCCAAGCTGGCCGAGGAGCTCAAGGTCCAGGGCGTCAAGGCGGTGCACACCGCCGCCGCGCCGGAGCTCGAGCACTACCTGGCCGAGGTGTACGCGCCCGTCATCGCCGGCCTGGTGCAGGAGCTGAAGGCCGATTACGTGGGCATGGCCTCCACCGCCATGGGCAAGGACCTGATGCCCCGCGTGGCCGCGCGCCTCAAGGCCGCCATGGCCACGGACGTGATGGCCTTCAACGGCAGCGGGGCGGACATCTCCTTCACCCGGCCCATGTGGGCGGGCAACGTCTTCGCCGAGGTGAAGCTCACCACGCCGGTGAAGGTGTTCAGCGCGCGCGCCACCGAGTTCCCCGCCTCCACGGGCGGCCAGCCCGCGGGCGAGGTGAAGGCCTTCACCCCGAAGCTCGAGGCCTCCAAGACGAAGTTCGTGGACTTCAAGGAGGTGAAGAGCGCTCGGCCGGAGCTGACCGAGGCGCGCGTGGTCGTCTCCGGCGGCCGCGGCACCAAGGGCGACTTCAAGGAGATCGAGGCGCTGGCCGACGAGCTGGGCGCCGCGGTGGGCGCCTCGCGCGCGGTGTGCGACGCGGGCTGGGTGCCGAACGACTTGCAGGTGGGCCAGACGGGCAAGGTGGTGGCCCCGCAGCTCTACATCGCCGCGGGCATCAGCGGCGCCATCCAGCACCTGGCCGGCATGAAGAGCTCGAAGACGATCGTCGCCATCAACAAGGATCCCGAGGCCCCCATCTTCCAGGTGGCGGACTACGGCCTGGTGGCGGATCTCTTCAAGGTGCTGCCCGAGCTGCGGGAGGCCCTCCACAAGCTGAAGGAGTAGGGCCCTCGGCCCGGACGCGCGGAGGGGCGGTGGCGAGTGATGCTCGCGCCGCCCCTCTGGCGTTGCGGGCTACAGGTTGATGTCCTCGCCGCCCTGGCCCTCCTCGCCGCCCTGGCCCTCCTCGCCGGCCTCATCGGGTGGGAGGATCTCGTCCGGGGGCGCCGGCTCATCCCCGGGAGGCAGCGCCCGCCCCGGCTGCGCGCCGCCCTCCATCTTGCCCGTCAGATCGATGGGAGTCCGGCCGGGCACCTCCACCTGGAGGACGTGGAAGGTCCACGCTTCCCCCATCTTGGAGGCCTGCACGCGCAGGGCGCCCTTGGCCTTGGGGCCCTCCAGCGGGATGGTGAAGTCGGCGCTGCCCCTGCCGTTCTCCGTCTTCACCGAGCCCTGCAGCATGCCGGTGTCGATGGGCGAGCCCAGCGCCTCCTGCACCTCGGGATCCGCCATCGCCACCTGCACCGCCTCCACGTAGGCCGTGCTGCTCTTGATGGCGGAGCTGGCGGCGAAGAAGGTGAGGGCCCCCAGGCACCCGCAGGAGGCCAGGATGCCCAGGCACCCCACGGGGACCACCCACTTCCAGTTCCGACTCCACCAGCCGCGCTGCGGCGCCATGTTGCCTTCCGGCGACGTGTTCATGGACCCTCCCAGGTCTCCGCCCACTCGAGAGGCTGGGCGCGGCCTCGTCATATGCGGTCCCCGGCGTATCGCCCAAATCCTTGTTCGGGGAGCAGGCAGGGGGGCCAGCCTCTTGGTTCGGGTGGAGGGGAGCGGGTAGCATGGCCGCGTACTCCGTGCCGGGGGGGCTCCCTGGCATTCCTTCCCGAATCTGGAGGCGAGCGGTTGACGGGTGCTGGCCAGGACGTGCTACGCGCCGTGCCCCGGCTGCACCCGGAGGCGGGCCTGCAGCGCGTGAGAGGGAGCCTGCTGGCGGCGGGGCCGGACGACTTCCTGCACACGTTCGAGGATGGGGCGGGGGAGGTCTCCGAGGTGGCCGAGCGAATCCTGGAGCTGGTGGACGGCCGGCGGACGGTGGCGGACATCGTGGCGGTGCTGTGTGACGAATTCGAGGTGGAGCCTGAGGCGTGCCGTGAGGACACGGTGGCCTTCGTGAGGCTCCTCGTGGAGAAGAAGGTGCTGGTGCTCGGGCCGTGAAGGGCCGGGGCGCTCGCGCCGTGAACGGCGGGGCCGCCGGGGCCCGCCGAGAGGGTGAGAGACGTATGCGCCGAGCGGTATCTCAGTGGCTGCTGATGGGCTTCGTGCTGGTGTGGGGCGCCTCCGGGTGCAACTGCGGGGAGCCCCCCGTCGAGTCGGAGCTGACGGTGGCCTTCGACAGGCCCGAGGACGGGGCGCGGCTGGCGCTGGCGGATGACGCGGATCCGGCCACGGACGGCTTCCAGTACGAGGTGGTGGCGCTGGCGCGCGACACGGCGGACCGGCCGGTGAAGCTGGCCAGCGCGAAGCTGGAGCTGCGGGTGCCCAGCGAGCAGACGTGGCAGCCGGGGCCGGAGGCCGTCATCGACGGGGGCACGGTGCGCTTCCCGGGCACGCTGCTGCAGCCGCGCACCAACGTGCTGCAGGTGACGGTGGTGGAGGAGGGCTCGCGGCGCACGGCCACCCAGCGCATCAGCGTGGCGGTGTCCACGGAGCCGCCGAGCGTGGACCTGACGCAGCCCGCGGAGGGCCAGGTGCTGCGCGAGGGGGACGACGCGGATCCAGACACGGCGGGCTACCAGCTGCGCTTCTCGGTGAAGAGCACGGGGCTGGCCGGGAAGGCGGGGACGATCTTCTGCGAGCAGGCGTGTGGCGTGCCCCCCACGGACTTCACCGTGAACAGCAGCGGGCTGACGCAGGTGTCGGTGACGCTGGATCCGTCCGCCGCGTGCGTGGCCCAGGAGGCCGCGTGCTACGCGGTGGTGCGCACCGGCAGCGGCACCCAGGATGTGCAGTCTGGCAAGCGCCGCATCACGCTGGACACGGTGGCGCCGCGCGTGGAGGTGAGCTCGCCCGTCGCGCCCGTGCCCTCGCAGACCTTCAAGGTGGAGGCGGTGGTGGGCTGCTGCGAGGACGGCTCGACGGCCACGCTGACGCATGAGGGCGCGTCGCTGTCGGCCCGGGTGACGGGCGGCGTCGTGTCCTTCCCCGAAGTAAGGGCGTCGAGCGACGGGCAGTTCCCCTACATGCTGCGCATCACGGACTCCGGGGGCAACGTCACGGAGAAGCTCATCCCGGTGCGGGTGGCCTCGACGCCCGCCACGCTGTCGCTGAACGTGCCGACCACCGTCACCACGGACGCGGACAACAACCCCGCCAACGGCATCCAGGTCGACGCCACCGTGACGACGAGCGCCACCGATCCCGAGACGCAGATCGACTTCTACACGACCGTCACGTCCGAGCTGGGCAACCCCGTCCGGTTGGCGACGACGGCGGTGACAGGCGGGGGCCGCGCCGCCACGCTGCGAGTCTCGCTGGTCGAGGGCGGCACCAACACCGTGCGCGCCTGCGTCCGCAACCCCGCGCTGCCCGCCACCTGCCAGGCCCTGACGGTCAACGTCTCCACGGGGCGCCCCACCTGCCAGATCACCTCTCCGCTGGACGCGGACGTGTTCGGCGCCGCCGGCATCACGGCCCCGGTCGAGGTGGAGACGGACGCGGCCTCCGTGAAGGTCCGCCTGCTCCGCGAGGACGGCAGCCTGGTCTCCTCGAATGATCCCGCCAGCAGCTCGGGGCTCACCTTCCTGGTGCCCGTCGCGCTGCCCGCCGAGGATGGCCCCTACCGCCTCGTGGCCGACTGCGGGGCGAGCGGCGTGAGCCAGCTGATCACGGTGGTGCGTGATGTGGCGCCTCCCAGCCTGGCGGTGGAGGTCTCCGGGGATGCGGGCGACGGGGTGCTCGGGCCGGCGACGCAGGACACCTCCACGCAGGCGGGCACGCAGGTGCGGGTGACCGCCCGCACCGAGCCCTTCACCGCCGTGAGGCTCACCGGCTGCGGAGCGGGGAACAGCTTCGACACCGTGGCCGATGCGACGGGCCTCGCCGTGCTGCGCGAGGTGTCCGTGCCTGCCTCCGGCGACTGCGCGCTCTCTATCAGGGCCACGGATCTCGCTGGCAACGCAACCGACGTGAGCAAGCCGCTGGCGCTCGCCCTCACCCGAGGCGCCCTCTCCCTGGTGTCCCCGGCGGCGGATCACGTGCTGGGGCTCTCGGACGGAGCGCCTGTCGGCGGTGGGGGGCTGACGCTGGACGTGAGGGTGGGGATCTCCGGCGGCGGCGCCGGGACGCTGAAGCTCTTCGTGGGGGCCAGCGAGGTGGGCTCGGTGGAGGTGGCGGCCGGTGACACGGAGAAGGTCTTCACCGGCGTGGCCCTGCGGGAGGGGGCCAACGTGGTGCGTGTCACCCTGAGCGGCGCGGCGGGGACTGCCGCGTGCGTGACGTCCCTGCTCACCGTGGACACCACTCCCAGCGCCGTCACGCTCGAGAACCCGGCGACCGCTTCCAGCTTCGGCCTGGTTGACGATCTCAGTGATGGCGCGCCCGGCATCCAGCGCACCCTGCGTTACTCGGTGAGCGCTGCCTCGGAGGGCGCGCGGGTGGACATCTGCTCCAGCAAGCCGCTCAAGCAGGGCGCCGCCCAGTGCCGGGACGGCTCGGACTTCTACACGCTGGCTTCGGACGTGGCGGCCTTCGTGTCCGACTTCAGCTTCCCGGACGGCCAGTACTCGATCAAGGCGGTGCTCGATGACGGCAGCTTCTCCTCCTCGCAGGAGGTGCCGCTGGTGGTGGACTCCGAGCGGCCGCGCGTCACCCGCGTCACCATCGAGGCAGACACCAACGGCGATGGTCAGCTCAGCCTCGCCGAGCAGCCCACGGGCGATCCCGCGCTCTTGGTGACCGTCGCGGGCCTGGAGGACGGCCGGAGCATCCGGGTGCGCGGTGCCGATGGAACGGTCTTCGGACAGGCCCTCGCCAGCGCGGGTGCCGCCCGGGTCGTGCTCTCCGGGCTGCCCAACCTGACGGAGGCCAGCTACAGCCTGACCGTGGTGGCCACTGACGGTGTGGGCAACAGCAACAACATCTCGGATCCGGCCCCGCTGGATCCGATCAACACGGAGGCCTTCCTCACGCTGCGCGTCGACCGCGCCGCGCCGACGCTCTCGGTCACCGCGCCCGGTAATCCCCTCCTCGGCCCCGCCGATGATGAGGATCTGGCGCAGGCGGGCTTCCAGGTCCGTCTCACCCTGACCACCAGCGCGGATGTAGGGACGGACGGGGTGGAGGCGACGCTCATGCCCGGGGGAACCGTGCTGCGATGGACGCCCACCGAGCAGACGCATACCGTCTCCGAGCTGATCACGCTGCCAGCCTCCGGCGCTACGGTCCACGAGGTCCTCCTCAAGGCGACCGACAGGGCCGGCAACACGAACACTGCCAGTGCCTTCACGGTGGATCTCGAACCGCCGGGGCTCACGGTGACATCCCCGCAGGCTGGTGCGATCTATGACACCAACACCGTGCAGATGAGCGCCACTGTCACCGGGGCGGAGGGGGAGTTCGTGGAGGTTCGCCGCGCGCCGCCGGGAGGGCAGATCGGGACGCTGGTGACCTCATTGAGGGTGGTGGGCGGGGTCGCGTCCGGCGCCGCTCCGCTGCCACGCGGCACTCACGATGTCATCTTCGAGGTGCGTGACGCGGCGGGCAACCTCACCCGCCAGACGGTCTCCAACGTCCAGGTGATCTTCGACGGGTGTGATATTCGCTTCACGAAGCCGGTGGGGACGCCGGTGACGCTCAACCAGCAGGACGACCTGGACCCGGGCACGGCGGATTTCCAGTACCGCGTGGAGGGCGAGGCACCTGTGTGCGCCGGGCGCCAGGTACGGCTGTACCGGAATGCGGGGGCGACGCCTGAGGCCACCACCGTGGCAGACGCGGCGACCGGCGTGTTCGGCTTCGACGTGACGTTGCCGTTCGATCAGTCCACCACGCTGCGTGTCGAGATGGATGACGGGGCGGGACACCAGAACTCCGTGTCCGTGGAGCTGATCGTGGACATCTCGCCGCCCGTCTTCACCCAGGTGGTGCCGGCCGAGACGGTGCTCTTCTTCGTGGCGGACAGCAACGAGGCGCTCTTCTTGTTGCCGCCCACGCCCGGCTACGTTCGGGACCTCATGTCGGACGGAGATGCCGATGCGGAGCTCACCGCCTACGTCACCGGGGCCCAGTCAGTACGTGTCACGTACAACGGCACGGAGGTCACCACGCCGAGGCCGCCTGATGCGAATGGCAAGGTGACCTTGCCCATGATCCTGCCGCACAACACGACCGGGCCGTTGGTGCTCGCGGCGCGTGACGCGGCGGGCAACGAGGCGCGCCACACGATCAGCGCCACGGTGGACGTGCAGCCGCCGGCGCACCCCCTGCCGCAGGTGGCCCTGGCCCCTGGAGCCGAGCGCACCGCGACGGTGGACGTGACGTGGACGGCCGTGGGGGATGACGGGATGTCCGGCGTGCCGAGCGGCTATGACGTGCGCTGGGCGCATGAGGCGGTGCTGCTGGGGGGCATCACGGATGACGAGACGTTCTTCCGAGGGCGGGTGCAGCGGGGCTCGGGCTCGCTGCTGCCCGCCGGGAGCACGTCGTTCGTGCTCACGCCGCTGCCGCCCATGGAGAAGTACTCGATCCAGCTCCGCGCGCGAGACGAGGTGGGCAACTACAGCCGCCTCGCCCCCTCCCAGTCGCTGTCCAACATCCGCACCCGGGATGTGCTGGATCCAGGAGGCAACGGCAGCCACTTTGGCTTCCTCGTGGCCTCGAACGGGAACCTGGACGGCGTGGCCGGGGATGATCTGGCCATCGCGGACTACTCGGAGAACGGTGGTTCTGGAGCGGTGTACGTCTTCTCGGGCGGCGATGGGACGCCGCAAACGCTCGTGCCGCCGGCGGCCCAGACTGAGTCCTTCGGCTGGGACATGAGCATCGGCAACGTGGGGGATGCGGCGGGCGAGGGCAAGCCGGACCTGGTCGTGGGAGCGCCGGGCTGGTCCAGCGCCCGGGGTCGCGTCTTCCTCTACTTCGGACGGACCGGGGCGGGCGTCACGGGCGTGGACCCGACCCCCATCGAGCTGCGCGGCACGGCCAACGGCAATCGCTTCGGCATCGCTGCGCGCATCATCCAGGACATCAACCAGGACGGCTTGGGTGAGCTGGCCATCCCTGCCTCCAGCGAGAACGGCGCCGTGGGCAGGGTGTACATCTTCTTCGGGCGCAGCCGGGCCGCCTGGGAGGCCCTGCGGGTGGACGAGAGCACCGGGGTGGCCTGCACCGTGGCGACCACGGCCTGCATCGTCCCCACCTCGCGAGCGGACCGCGCCATCGACGGGGAGGATGTGACCAGCTCCTTTGGCCGCTACAGGGGCCTGACGGGGCTGGGGGACATCACGGGGGATGGCGTCCCCGACTTCGGCATCCCGGCCTCCCGGGAGACGATCAACCGCTACTACCTCTTCTCGGGTGGGGCCGTGCTTTCGTCCCCGGTCCCCACGGCCATCCCGGCCTCCTCGGCGCTCCAGCGCCTGCTCCAGCCTGTAGGCACGGAGCCCTCCAGCTTCAACGGCTTCGGCATGGCGGCCGTCGGCGGCCTGAACCTGATCGGCGGGGCGGGGCTGGACCTGGTGGTGAGCCGCGCCCGCGCGAACACCCTCTTCCTCTATGCCGATGGCGAGGCCTCGGGCTTCCCCAACCCTCCGGCGACGATCCTGGGTAGCGGGAACTTTGGCAACTCGCTCGCCTCGGGGGACATCAACCTGGACGGGAGGCCGGATCTGGTCGTGGGCACGGACCGGCTCGATCAGGGCTCGGCCTGGGTGTTCTACAACACCGCCACGGGCTTCGATCCCCTCACGGGCCAGTTCAACCAGGCCAACCTGGTTGGCAGCGGGGCGAAGGCCCTGGGCGTGAGCGTCGCGGTGGGGGACTTCAACGCGGATGGCAAGCCGGACATCGCGGCGGGCGACAACCTCGATCCGATGGGTCGCCGGGTCCGGATCTGGTATTAGTAGGCTTGGAGGCAGGTGCTCGATGGTGACCGAGGCCCAGAAGCCGAAGAAGAAGAAGCCCTACCGCAAGCCCGCGGTGCGCTCGGAGAAGATCCTCGTGGTGAACTTCTTCTCCACGGGGGGACAGCCCTGCGATCCGTTCTGCGACGGGCTCCCACCCATGCCGGATGCTTGAGGTCCTCGCGGGAAGGAGCGTCCTCCAGGTGGACCCGGCGCTCGTTCCCCTGCTCGCTCAGCGGTGCGTCCTCTCCCACCTGACGCCTCCGAAGAGCCCGGCCGAGGGGGGCCGGCTGACCTTGAGCCTGGCGCCCCCGGAGGCGGAGGGCTCCAGGTCGGGGATCCCCCTCGATGCGCAGCGCCCGGAGTGGGGCACCTTCGTCCTCCAGGAGGAGCGGGTGCTCGCGCGGATTGCGCCGGATCCCTTCGCCGCGGAGGCGGCGCTGCGGGCCGCGTTGCTGGTGGCCTTCCTGCGCCAGGGAGGCGTGCTGCTGCACGCCGCGGGAGTGGCCTTCTCCACGGGGGCGCTCGTCATCGTGGGCCCGAGCGGCGCCGGCAAGTCCACGCTCGCCCGGTCCGCGGTGGCCGCCGGAGGAGCGCTGCTCTCGGACGAGACGGTGGGGCTGCTCCCGTCAGGCCTCGTCCATGGGAGCCCCTTTCGCTCGGATCCGGACATGGTCCCCGTGCTCGCGGAGGCCCGGCTGGTCCGGCTCGCCGTGGTGGTGAAGGGCGCGTTCGAGGCCACCGAGCCCCTGCCCGCGGCGGAGGCCGCGCGGGTGGTGCTCCAGCAGGCCTACCGGCCTCCTCCGGGGCTGGTGGGGCTGGGAGAGCTGGTGGCCCGGGTGGGCGTCTGGGTGGAGCGTGTCGGCGTGCACCGCTTCATCTGCCGCAAGGATCCGGCCGCGGGCGTGTTCGCCCGTGAGTGGGTGGAGCAGGCTCCGGTGGATCCTGGCCCGCTGCCGAGGGCATCGTGAGGGAAGGGCGCGATGACCGGTAGACACCCCGCCGATCTCGTGGACCTCGTCGAGGCGACGCCGACAGGCCGCCAGCTCTGGCTGCGAGGCGCTGGGCGCAGCCTGTATCCCCTGCTGCGCAGCGGGGACTCGGTCCGGGTGTTGCGCTGCGCGCCAGAGGCGCTCGCCCGGGGAGATGTGGCGCTCGTGAGGGTGGGGCGGCAGCTCATCGCGCACGTGGTGCTCTCCGCCCGGCCGCTGGTGACCGCCTCCCTGCTCGGCGGGAAGGATCCGGTGGGAGTGCCGCTCGGGCGCATCACCGCGCTGCGCCGCGGGGCGTGGATCCTCCCGCTGCCCCGGCTGGCGCGCCCCACGCTCTTCCTGGGGCAGCGCCTGCTCTCCGGGCTGTGGACCCGGCCCCGAGCCCGCGGGCTCTTCCGCCAGCTGCGGGACTTCACGGTCGCCGGGTGGTCCCGGCCACTGCGGCGGCGGATGCTCGGGCGGCCCGAGGTGCGGCTGCTGCGGGAGGGGGACCTGGACGCGCTCCTCGTCTTCGCGGGAGAGCAGCTCCTGGTGCCGTCGGCCTTCCTGCGCCAGCAGCTCCTGGGGCGCTGGGCGCGCGAGAGCGGCGCGCTGGGCGCGGCGGCAGGGGCCTTCGCCAAGCGCGGGCGGATGTGCGGCTTTGCCTACCTGGACGACTACCGCGAGGAGGGGCTGGCGCTGGAGGGGCTGTGGGTGCGCTCGCTGGTGGTGGCGCCGCGGGCTCGGCGGATGGGGGTGGCCTACCAGCTCATCGGCTGCCTCGTGGAGGAGGCCCGGCGGCAGGGGGCGGACCGCGTCTTCGCGGACATCGACGAGGACAACTTCGCCTCCCTGAGGACCTTCCGCAGGGCGGGGTTCCAGGCCTCCTCCTCCGAGCTCACCCAGCGCGTCAACGCCGAGTGGAGTGCCTCGGGCGGCGTCAAACCCCTGGTCGTCCTGGAGCGGGCCGTGGAGTGATACATCCCCTCCATGGCCGACACCGCGTCCTCCCTCGAACGGGCCCGTTTCCAGGCGGATGGAGTGCTGGTCCTCCTCACCGTCATCTGGGGCACCACCTTCGTGGTGGTGAAGGACGCGCTGGGCCATGGCGATGCGTTCACGTTCCTCGCGCTGCGCTTCGCCGTGGGCGCGGGGGTGCTGAGCCTGAGGGCCGGGCGCCGGCTGCTCTCCCCGGGAGTGCTGCGCCGGGGCGCCGTGCTGGGGGGCTTCCTGTTCGCGGGATTTGCCCTGCAGACGGTGGGGCTGGAGGACACCACGCCCTCGCGCTCCGCGTTCATCACGGGGCTGTACGTGCTGCTGGTTCCGCTGGTGGTGCTGGCGCTCTTCCGGCGGGTGCCGCGCGTGTCCTCGCTGCTGGGCGTGGTGCTCTCGGCGGTGGGGCTCTACTACCTCACGCGGGCGGAGGTGGGCGCGGCCCAGGGCATCTCCCGAGGGGACCTGCTCACGCTGGGGTGCGCCGTGGCGTACGCCTTTCATATCGCCTTCACGGAGCGGTATGCGCCGAAGGAGGGCGTGGAGGCGCTGGTGGCGGTGCAGTTGTGGGGGGTGGCGCTGCTGTCGGTGCTGTGCCTTCCCTTCGTGGAGGCGCGGGTGGAGTGGGCGCCGGCCTTCCTCGGGGCCGTGCTCTTCTGCGGCGTGGTGGCCAGCGCGGTGGCGCTCAGCATGCAGATGTGGGCCCAGGCGCGAACCTCGGCCGTGCGCGCGGCCATCGTCTACTCACTGGAGCCGGTGTTCGCCGGGGCCTTCTCGGTGCTGCTGGGGTACGAGCGGCTCGGGGGGCGCGAGTGGGTGGGCGGGGGCCTCATCATCCTCGGCGTGCTGGTGTCGGAGCTGGGCTCGGGCCTGTGGGATCGCTGGCGAGGCCAGGCCGTGCCCCAGGCTTGAGGAGGCCGCTCACGGGAGCGAGGGCTGCTCGGGTGCTGGGACGACGGGCAGGCGGGCCCTACATGGAAGACACACAGGCTCCGAGGCGCGCTATAGGAGGTGCTTCCGCATGAGTGTCGAGCTGAGGCGAAACGGACTGCACCTGACGGGGACCCCGCTGTCGCTGGACGCGACGCGCAAGACGCCCCTGTCGTTCGTCAGCCACGGCCATACGGACCACATCGCGCGCCACGAGGCCACCATCTCCACGGCGGCGACGCTGCGCTTCATGACGCACCGGTTGGGGCCGGTGAGCGCCCCGCTGGCGGTGCCGTACAACCAGATCTTCGAGCTGGGCCCGCTGTCACTGGAGCTGCTGCCGGCGGGGCACATCCTGGGGAGCGCCCAGCTGCGCGTCATCCGCTCGGATGGGCGGCGCATCGTCTACACGGGGGACCTGAACCTGGTGCCCTCGCTCACGGCGGAGCCCGCGCAGGTGGCGGAGTGCGACGTGCTCGTCATCGAGGCCACGTTCGGCCACCCGCGCTACCGCTTCCCTCCCAAGGAGGAGGTGCTGGGGCAGGTGGAGGCGTGGGTGCGCGAGCAGCTCGAGCGCGGGGCCGTCCCGGTGCTGCTCGGCTACCCGCTGGGCAAGAGCCAGGAGGCGATGAAGTACCTCTCGGGGCGGGGCTTCGGCCTGGTGGCGCATGCATCCATCTTCGAGGTGACCGGGCTGTACGGGGAGCTGGGGGTGCCCATCGAGCGGGTGCGGCGCTTCGACGGCAAGGTGGAGCCGGGGGAGGTGCTCTTCTTCCCGCCGCACCAGTCGCGTGGGGGAGGGCTGTCGGGGCTGTGGCCGAGGGCTACGGCGGTGCTGACGGGCTGGGCGGTGGATCCAGGCGCGGCATACCGCTACGGGGCACAGGTGGCGTTCCCGTTGTCCGACCATGCGGACTGTCCATCGCTGGTGAAGTACGTGAAGGCGACGGGGGCGCGCGAGGTGATGACGCACCACGGGTTCAAGGAGGAGCTGGCCCAGGTGCTGCGGGCTGAAGGCATCGACGCGCGGGCGTTGGGTGGGAAGCCGCAGCAGCTCGCGCTGTTCTGAGGCCTGGGCCATGAGCGCGCGGTTGACGGCGCGCACGGTTCGCGTCCTCATTGGCCCCGAGAGGGAGCGCCACGTGACACCCCGCGAGGGGCAAGGGAGGGGGTATGGCTTCCGATCTTCAGGATCCATCACAGCCCATGGGGACAGAGTGCTCGTGGAGAGGACGTGGCCTGTGGAGGAGCTCTCCGAGGAGAACGCGCGGAACACGGAGGCCATCTCAAAGAGAGCCGCGGAGCTGGCGCGCGCGCACCCTGAGGCCACGGCGGTGCTGGAGGCCTACGTGGCCCGCCAGCGCGAGGAGTGTGAGACGCTCGAGACACGCACCGTGAGCGCGCTGTGGCTTCTGGAGCGCGCACCAGACAGGCATCGGTAGCCTGCGTGGAATGAGGCAGGCCTGTAGTCCGTGGGAGAGCGGGACGGCCGGTGCGGGCGGACCCGTCAGCCGACGGGGGGACGCGCACCGAGCCGAGGGACCCGCGACCTGCGTCCCTTCTGTCGCCCTCGTGCTCCTCGGCTCACTCCATCGTCGACTGGACGATGAGCTTCTCCTTGCCGCACACGTCGCAGCGCAGGTGGACGAACAGATCGTCCTCGCTCTCCTCCGGCACTTCGCCCTCGGGCACGCCCAGCTCCGCCTTCGCCAGCGCCGGCACCTTCGCCGGGATCTCCTCCGCCTTCAGCGACTGGATGTACGTCATCTCCCGATCGTGGCACTCACGCGTCTCGGGCCCCGTCAGCCACTGCGGCTCCATCCCCTCCGGCAACCGGCTCAGCAGCTCCAGGTTCGTCACCGTCTCCGCCAGGTACGCCAGCCGCCGCAGCCGCGCCTCGTCCGGCAGCGCCGAGAACACCTGGAAGCCCTCGAACAGCGCGTTGCGATCCTCCCCCGTCGCCAGCTGCGCCAGCTCCATCGCCGGCTCGGCCGACTCCAGCGCCTCCTCCCAGTTGTTCTCCGGCGTGAAGCCCGCCTCCAAGAGCGCCGTGTACAGCTGCGTCGCCGCCAGCCGCCGCCGCGCCTCCTGCAGGTGCTCCACCACCTCGTGCGTCAGCCGCAGCTCCAGCAGCGCCCCCGTCACCCGCGGATCGATCGAGCCCGTCAGGTCATCCACCTCCACCTCGGCCCGCAGCGCGTCCTTCAGCACCTTCGCCTCGGAGAACCGGAACAGCGGCACCACCCCCACCTCGCGCAGGTACATGGCCGCCACCGCCGCGTCCTTCGCGCCCATCCGCAGCGCCTTCTGCGCCCGCTCCACCGCCCCCGGGTCCGCCAACGGCTTCTTGTTCTCCAGCCGAGACTTCACCGCCTCGCGGTACATCGCCTCCAGCGAGGAGCCCGGCGGCAGCCGCTGCGGCACCAGCGGCCTCAGCCCCGGCACGTCCAGCACCCACACCGGTGGCGCCGCCTGTCGCTTCAGCGCTCGGAAGAACAGGGAGCCCGGCGGATCCTGCGGCTTGAACGGCGGCAGCTCCTCCCCCAGCGGCCCCACCACCGCCGCCGCGGCCGCGCCCAGCGCCTTCTCCCGCTGCTCGCGCGTGAAGGCCGTGATGCCCTGGGCCGGCGGAGGCGGCGGCGGAGGCGCTTCCTCCCCGTCCAGGCCCACCACCCGGTCCATGTCCACGTCCTCCATCTCCAGGTCTTCCAGCCCCTTGGCCCCGGTGAAGTCGCAGCGCAACAGCTTCAGCTTCTCGAAGGTAGCCCCCTCGAGGTTCGCGCCGCGGAAGTCACAGTCCTGTAACCGGCCGCCGTGGAAGTAGGAGTTGGACAGGTCCGAATCGCGGAAGTTGATCTTGGACAGATCGCACCGCTCCCACTCCGAGCCCACGAGCCCCAAGCCCGACAGATCCGCGTTGGCGGAGAAGAGCTGGGTGAACGTGGCGCCGGTGTGGTCACTCGGCACCTGGCCGGCCTTGCGGAGCTTGTTCCACTCGGACGAACCATTCTGCAGGAGCTTCTCGATACTGGGAGCCTTCGGCATGGACCGGCCATTATTCGTGTGGTCTGGTCCTGTCGCCAAGAAAATGATCGAGTACCGAATTGAAGATGACAGTACGGGCATGCGGCTGGACAAGTACCTGCGCAAGCGCCTGGCCAACGTCCCGACGAGCCACCTGTTCAAGATGATCCGGGTCAAGAAGGTCCGGGTGAACGGCAAGCGGGCCCAGCCCGAGCAGCTCCTGGCCGCCGGGGACATCATCACCATCCGTGGAGACGAGAAGCAGCTGCTCGGCCCCGCCGAGCCCGGGGAGCGCAAGCCGCCACCCGCACCCCCAGTGGATCCCTCCAAGCTCGTCATCCTCCTGGAGGACGACTGGATGATGGCCGTGGACAAGCCCAGCGGCATGGCCGTCCACACGGGCAGTGGCATCACCGGGGGGACCCTGGTGGACTATGTGCGCGCCTACCTCGGCCCCAAGGCCGTCCGCAACGACTTCACCGCCTCCCCCGCCCACAGACTGGACAGGGAGACCTCCGGCGTCATCCTCGTGGCCAAGCGCCGCCCGGCGATGGTCCATTTCACGGACGTCTTCACCCACAGTAAAGCCCGCAAGCGCTACCTCACGCTGGTGAAGGGGAAGATGCCGAAGGACTCGGGTGTCATTGACCTGCCGCTCTCGGAGCACCAGCAGACGGCCGAGTCCAAGGCCCGCCGAGGGGTGAACATGCAGGAGGCGCTCACGCGGTGGAAGGTCATCCGGCAGTCGAGCGAGGTGGCGCTCCTCTCCTGCTCCATCGAGACCGGGCGCACCCATCAGATAAGAAGGCACCTGGCCGCGGTGGGCCACCCGGTTGCCGGGGACAGGAAGTATGGTGACTTTGCGTTCAACCGGGACGTGCGGGCCCGGTGGGGCTTGAAACGTTTGTTCCTGCACGCCGAGCGCATCGAATTTCCTCACCCCCAACACGGCGGGAAGGTGACGGTGGAGGCGCAGTTGCCTCCAGAGCTGAAGGACATACTCAAACGAGCTGCGCTGGAACCGTCATGAGCACACCCGACCCGAAGACCGTTGGCAGCCGCTTGAAGCTCGTCCTCCCGGAGGGGAAGAAGCGCCCCTGGTGGGTCTTCGCCCTCAAGCTCGCGGGCTGGCTGGCCCTCACCGGCGCCACCGCGGGTGTGGTGGGCGTGGTGGCCATCTACTACCTCTACTCAGAGGGGCTGCCCGCCATCCCCAAGGTGGACGAGTACTGGCCGCCCATCGTCACCGAGGTCTACACGGACGACGCGGTGCTGGCCGGCGAGTTCTACAACCAGCGGCGCAAGGTGGTGCCCTACGAGCGCATCCCCAAGCGGCTGGTGCAGGCCTTCATCGCCAGCGAGGACTCCAGCTTCTTCGATCACCTGGGCGTGGACGTGCTGGGCACGGTGCGCGCGGGCCTCAAGACGATCGCCTCGAAGCTGGGCCTGCGCAGCGGCGGCGTGCAGGGCGGCTCCACCCTCACGCAGCAGACGGCGAAGGCGGTGCTGATCGGCGCCGAGGGCTACAAGTCGGCCACCGCCAAGACGCTCACGCGGAAGATCCGCGAGGCCATCCTCGCCCGGCGCCTGGAGGCGGCGCTGACGAAGGAGGAGATCCTCTACCTCTACCTCAACAACGTCTTCCTCGGGCACCACAGCTACGGCGTGCAGAGCGCCGCGGAGAACTACTACCGCAAGGACGTGAGGGATCTGACGCTGGGGGAGATGACGCTCATCGCCGGCCTGCCGCAGGCGCCCAGCCGCTACTCGCCCTTCCTCAAGCCGGAGGCGGCCCGGAAGCGCCGCACCTACGTGCTGCGCCGCATGCTCGAGGAGGGGATGATCACCCGCGAGGAGCACGACACGGCCAACGCCGAGCCGGTGCAGGTGTACCCGGTGGAGGATGTGTTCCACGAGTTCGCCCCGTACTTCGTGGAGCAGGCCCGCCGCGACATCGTGGAGCGCTACGGCAACCCGGCGCTGCTGGAGCAGGGCCTGAAGGTCTTCACCACCATGGACAGCGAGCGGCAGCGCGCCGCGCAGGAGGCCGTGCTCAACGGCCTGCTGGAGGTGGACAAGCGCCAGGGCTGGCGCGGCCCGCTCATGAACCTGGGCACCCCGGAGGAGCGCCAGGCCTTCATCGCCCGCGCGAAGAAGGCGATGGAGGATGAGGAGCTCGTCCTCAACCGGCTCTACGTGGCGCTGGTGACGAAGCTCGAGGAGAACGGCCAGGGCGCCGAGATCCAGGTGGGCCCGCACACCGGCCGGCTGCCGCTGCTGGGCATGCGCTGGGCGCGCAAGGTCAACCCGGAGTCCTACTACGCGCCGGGCGGGATGATCTCCTCGGTGAGGAAGGCGATCAACGTGGGGGATCTGATCGTCGTCCGCCACGTGAAGAAGAAGGATCTGACGGACGACAAGGATCAGTGGGACAAGAAGCTGGCCGCGGAGATCCCCGACGACGAGGTGAAGCCCGCGGAGGGCGCCAAGGAGGGGGCAGGCGCCGCCACAGCCGAGGCCCTGCCCGCGAAGCCGAAGGGCCCCAAGCTCTTCCGGCTGGAGCAGCAGCCCGAGCCGCAGAGCGCGCTCGTCTCCATTGATCCGCACCGGCAGTACCTCACCGCCATGGTGGGCGGGTACGACTTCGACGACAACGAGTTCAACCGCTCCTTCCAGGCGTGCCGTCAGCCGGGCAGCTCCTACAAGCCCCTGGTGTACGCGGCGGCGATCGAGAAGCTCGGCTGGACGCAGGCCACCATCCTCGTGGACTCGCCCGTGGTGGAGCACGATCCGGACAACAAGGTGGCCTGGAAGCCGGAGAACTACACCTCGAAGTTCGAGGGCGAGGTGACGCTGCGCACCGCGCTCGTCAACTCGATGAACATCCCCGCGGTGAAGACGTTCGGCAAGGTGGGCACCAAGAACATGGCCGCGTGGGTCCAGACGCTCGGCCTGTCCACGCCGATGAACATGGACTTCTCCGCCGCGCTGGGCTCCTCGTGCGTCTACCCCGTGGAGCTGGCGGAGGTGTACGCCACCTTCAACCGCTACGGGCGCAAGAAGCCCACCTGGCTCATCCGCAAGATCGAGGATCGCTTCGGGCGCACGCTGGAGGACCACACCGCGTACGACGATCCGTGGGCGCCGCTGCGGGACCGGGTGGCCGCCAGCTACGCGCGCCTCTTCGAGCCGGGCGAGCAGGTGATGAGCCCGGAGACGGGCTTCATCGTCACCCACCTCATGCGCAACGTGGTGCTGGAGGGCACGGGCGCCCCGGCCCAGCGCCTGGGCAAGCCCGCCGCGGGCAAGACGGGCACCACCAACGACTCGTTCGACGCGTGGTTCGCCGGCTTCACGAGGGATCTCGTGACGGTGGCGTGGGTGGGCTACGACTTGAACCCGCACCCGCTCAACCGCTACGAGACGGGCGGCCGGGCCTCGCTCCCCATCTGGCTGGATTACATGAAGAAGGCGCTCGCCAGCCGGCCCCAGGCGGAGTTCACGCCGTGGCCCACCATGGAGCTGGTGCGCCTGCCCGTCGACGAGAGGACGGGGAAGCTCGTCGCCGAGGACTCCAGGAACATGGAGTACATGTACTTCAAGAAGGGCACGGAGCCGAAGGAAGCGGCGCCGCGCAAGGGCGAGGTGGACGAGCGCCAGTTCCTCATGGGCCAGCAGTAGCGCGGGCCTCAGCGCAGCTTGCGCACCAGCGGATCGAAGAGCGAGTCGGGGATCGCCTTCACCAGCTTCATGGCGGTGGACATCTGCCAGGGGAAGGCGAACACCGGCACCCCGCGCGTGATGGCCCGGGCCATCCGCTCCACCGCCTCCTCCGGCTCCAGCAGGAAGGGCATGGGGTGCTTGTTGGGCGCCGTCATCTCGGTCTTCACGAAGCCGGGGTAGATGCAGGTGACGCGCACGCCGGTGCCCCGGAGATCCACGCGCAGGCTCTCCATGAAGGTGGAGAGGAACGCCTTGGAGCCGGAGTAGGCGGCGTTGCGTGGCAGCCCCCGGAACGCCGCGAGGCTGGAGACGCCCACCAGGTGGCCCTTGTTGCGCTCCACCATCTTCGGCAGCACCGCGCTCAGGGTGGCCGCCGCGCCAGTGACGTTGACGTCGAGGATCTGCTTCACCCGCTCCCAGTTGAAGCGCTTCGCGTACGTCTCCAGGCCCACGCCCGCATTGGCCACCACCAGATCCAGCCCGCCGCAGTCCGCGTCGATCCGCTGGATGCGCTCGAGCGTCCGGTCCGCCTGGGAGACATCCAGCTCCACGGGCTCCACGGTGCCGCCGGCGGCGCGGGCCTCCTCGGCCAGCGTCCGGAGCTGCTCCACGCGACGGGCCGCGGCGAACACGCGCGTGCCACGTTGGGCGAACCACAGGGCCAGCCCGCGCCCCAGGCCGCTCGAGGCCCCTGTCACCAGCGCCGCTTCGTATTTCCTCTCCGCCATCGGTCCCTCCTGGGCAACGGGGGCCCGACGCTGAGCCAGGCAGGCGCCGCCGTCAAGCCCGGGCCCTCAGAGCATGGGCCAGTAGGGCCGCAGCGCCTCGCGGCTCCGCGCCAGCGCGTGGGCCATGTCCGAGGTCGTCTCCCCCGTGGGGAAGCTGTCGCGCCGCCCCGCGAGCACCTCCACGCAGGCATGCACGGACTGGGAGAGCCCCTGCAGCGAGTAGCCCCCCTCCAGCAGCAGCACCAGCCGGCCCCCGCACACGCTGTCCGCCAGCTCCCGGGTCGCGGAGCACATCGCGGCGAAGCCCCGCTCGCTGAGCACCATCCCCCCAATGGGATCATGCCGGTGCGGATCGAAGCCCGCCGAGACGAGGACAAGCTGCGGTCGGAACGCGTCCGCGATGGGCAGGAACAGCTCCTGGAAGATCGCCCCGTAGTCCGCGTCCGTGGCGCCCCCGGGCAGCCCGCAGTTGACGGTGAAGCCCGCGCCCGCGCCCGCGCCCACCTCGTGCGCCGCCCCCGTGCCCGGGTAGTAGGGGTACTGGTGCACGGACTGGTAGAGCACGTCCCGCCGCTCCCAGAAGGCCGCCTGGGTGCCGTTGCCGTGGTGCACGTCCCAGTCCAGCACCAGCACGCGCTCGGCGCCCTGCCGCCGGGCCGCCTCCGCCGCGATCGCCACGTTGTTGAAGAGGCAGAAGCCCATGGAGCGCCCCGGCTCGGCGTGGTGCCCGGGGGGGCGGACCAGCGCGAACGCGTTGCGGGCCCGGCCCGCCATCACCTCCTCCACCGCCTGCACCGCCGCCCCCGCGGCCAGCAGCGCCGCGTCATAGCTGTCCGGCGAGGTATGGGTGTCCGGATCAATCTGGGCCTCCGTTCCCGCCAGCCCCAGCAGGGAGTGCCGCAGCTCCGAGGTATGCACGGCGGCCAGCTCCGCCTCCGTCGCCGAGCGGGGCTGTCCCACCTGCGTCCCCTCTATTGGCGCCCGTGCCAGCACCGAGAGGATGCTCCGCAGCCGCGCCGGGCTCTCCGGGTGCCCCTGGCCAGGCTCATGTTTCAAGAAAAGGGGATCGGTGAGCAGCAGGGTGGGAGGCGTCATGCGGCGGGCTCCAGGGGGCGGGCGGGAGGGAGCTACTCTCCCCGTGGACCAGAATCCACGGTGATCCGGGATTCTTCCAGCCTCCCCGAGGGGACGACCTTCCCGTTCCTTGCCCTTTGTTGGATTCCCTCCGTAGATTCCAGGTCCTTGGCTCGTCGCTTCCAGAGATTTGGTCTTCGCGGAGTCCTCTTCGGGTTCTTCACCGCGGCTCAGGCCACCCTCTTCCTGGCCCTGGCTTTCGTGGTGCCAGACCGGGTGGAGGAGTTCCTCGACACGCGGCTCGCCGCGCAGGGGCACGCGAGGGCGGTGGAGATCGCGCGGGAGATCTCCTCCGAGCGCCTGGCGCTCCTGCCCGGCGAGCGGCTGGGCGCCGTCCTGGAGCCCATCCGCCGCAACAAGGACTTCACGTTCGCCGCCGTCGTCAACCGGGAGGGGCAGCGCGTCGCGCTCATCAAGAGCCCGCCGCAGGGGCTCGACGCCCTGGTGGCCCGCCTGGCCAAGGAGGGGCTGCCCTCGGAGGTCAACCTGGACGGGGGGGACCGCCTCATCACCGAGCCCCTGGATCGGGATGAGGGGTGGGTGGTGGTCGGGATGAACTTCTCCGACATCACCGCGGAGGTGAAGTCCCTGCGGCTGAAGATGCTGGGCGTCTTCGGCGTGGGGATGTTGCTCTTCCTGCCCGTGTTCATCTTCGTCACCCGGGCGCGCATCCTCCATCCGCTGGACTCGATGATGTCCATGGCGCGCCGGCTGGCGGAGTCCGACCTGACGGGCCGGGTGGAGGTGGTGACGGAGGACGAGCTGGGCAAGCTGGCCGAGGCCCTCAACAAGATCGCCCAGAGCTGGCGGGAGACGCTGGGCCGGGTGCGCGGGGTGTCCGAGGGCCTGGCGGGGGTGATCGAGCAGATCTCCCGCACTGGCACCACCGTCTCCTCGGGCGCCTCCACCATCCAGTCGCGCGTGGAGGAGACGTCCTCCTCCATGGTGGAGATGCTGGCGAGCTTGCGGGGCATCGCGGACAACGTGGAGGTGCTCTACCAGAGCGCCGAGCAGAGCAGCTCCTCCATCGTGCAGATGGCCGCCACCAACGACGAGGTGGCCGAGAACGTCCAGTCCATGGCCGCCAGCGTGGAGGAGACCACCAGCGCCATCGAGGAGATGTCCTTCTCCATCCGCGAGGTGGCCACCAACATCTCGGCCCTGTCCGGCTCCACCGAGGAGACCTCCTCCTCCATCAAGCGGATGGACTCCTCCATCGGCCAGGTGGAGACGAACGCCAACGAGACGGCGCGCCTGTCCGAGCAGGTGTCCGAGGACGCGCAGTCCGGCGTGGAGTCGCTGCAGAAGACGCTCACCGGCATCGACCGCATCAAGGACACGAGCCGCTCCGCCGCGGGCGTGATCGAGAGCCTGGGCCGGCGCATCTCCGAGATCGGCAACATCCTCAACGTGATTGACGACGTGGCGGAGCAGACCAACCTGCTGGCGCTCAACGCCGCCATCATCGCCGCCCAGGCGGGCGAGCACGGCAAGGGCTTCGCGGTGGTGGCCGAGGAGATCAAGGATCTGGCCGAGCGCACCGGCGCCTCCACCAAGGAGATCGCCGAGCTCATCCGCAGCATCCAGGAGGAGAGCCGCAACGCGGTGGCGGTGATGAACCAGGGCGTGAGGAACGTGGAGGAGGGCGTGCAGCTGGGCCGGGAGGCGGAAGGGGCGCTGTGGAAGATCAACGACAGCGCCCAGAAGGCCACGCAGATGGTGAAGGCCATCGCCCGCGCCACGGTGGAGCAGGCCCGCGGCAGCCGCAGCGTGACGACGGCCATCCAGCGCATCTCCGAGACGGTGCAGATGATCTCCAAGGCCTCCAACGAGCAGGCCAAGGGCGGCGAGCAGATCATGAACAGCGCCGAGCGGATGAAGGCCATCACCGCGCACGTGCAGCGCAGCAGCCAGGAGCAGGCGCACGGCAGCAAGCAGATCACCCGCTCCATCGAGAACATCAACGAGATGGTCACCCACCTCAACCGTGCCCAGAAGGAGCAGACCAAGGGCAGCGAGCAGGTGCTCAAGGCGGTGGAG
>JAFGNZ010000112.1 GCA_016926755.1 Myxococcaceae bacterium
ATCGAGTTCTGCAGCGGCTACATGCGCAACGCGATCATGCAGTGGTACCCCAAGTTCGCGAAGTCCACCGGCCTGGGCGAGTCGTTCGTCGCGTCCAACTGGGGCATGCTGCTGTGCGTGGCCGGCATCACCGGCGGCATGTTCGCCGGCGTCATCTCCGACAAGGTGTTCGACTCGCGGCGCGGCCCCGTGACCGCGGTGCTCTACGCCGGAATGACGATGGGCGCCGTGGCGTCGCTCTTCCTCATCAACCACGGGATGCTGGGCTGGACGGTCATCTTCATGTCGCTGTGCGTCATCGGCGTGCATGGAATGCTGTCGGGCACCGCCAGCATGGACTTCGGTGGCAAGAAGAACGCGGGCGTGGCGGTGGGCATCATCGACGGCGCCGTGTACGCGGGCACCGCCTTCCAGTCGCTGCTGCTGGGCAAGCTCATCCCCTCGGGCGCGGCGGCCAAGGATCCCAACAACTGGAGCAACTGGCCCATCGCCCTGGTGCCGCTGTCCGTGGTGGGGCTCCTGCTGGCCACGCGGGTGTGGAACGCCAAGCCCCAGCCGAAGGGGGGCCCCCTGCCGACGGCTGCCCCCGTCGCTTCGTCCAGCTCCTCCTCCCGGACCGGGACCGAAGGGTGAGCCCGGAGGGGACTGCGTTCGACGCTGGACGCAGCCGCACCCCGTGGGGTTCTCTGTGACAGCTTCGTGACGTAGACTGCGGGGGTGTCTTCGGAACGCGCCCCGCTGCTGCAGAACCGGTTGGAGGTCCACGACCGGAAGCAGTTCGAGATCAAGTTGGAGTACCAACCGTCGGGGGCTGACGGAGAGACGCGGTACCTGGTGGAGATGTTCCTGTTCGTGCCGAACAGCTTGAACATCGACGTGGAGACGTACCCCCGGGCGGACTTCTACGCGGACATCCACAACTACGTGCGCTTCACCACGCCGGTGATGGGCCTGGAGGAGCTGCTGAGCTCGGACGGCTCGCCGCTGGCGCGGCTGGAGGCGTGGCTGCGCACGGGGCTGGGGACGGAGACGGAGATCGTCTACCAGGCCAAGCTGCTGTGCTGCATCTTCCGCGGGGCGCTGCGTCGCTTCGCCAAGCAGGTGGACGGGGTGTGCGAGCCGCTCGCCGCCTCCAGGCTGGGCGAGGCCGAGTGCGCGGACCTGCAGCAGCTGGTGCTCAAGTCCCAGGAGGCGGTGGCGCGGGTGCTGGCGCGCTTCCGCGCGTGGACGAAGGTGGCCTACGGGCTGCGGCTGCAGGAGAAGACGCGCGCGTCGCTGCGGCTGGTGGACGAGTACATGAGCCTCACGGTGGAGCAGTACTTCCGCAAGGCCGTGGCGGACATGGACGCGCTGCCGCGCTCGGGCGGCTACATCGAGCCGCGCAAGGCGCTGATGGGGGGCGTCATCGGCGAGGAGTCCTACCGCAAGGAGAACCAGCTCAAGAGCGTGCTGAGCCCCACCGGTGACAACGAGGAGTACATGCACCGGATCGGCTTCCTGAAGAAGTTCTGCATGAACATCCTCTTCCTCTCGGCGCGGCGGAAGCAGCGGCGCCAGGGCTGGGAGGAGGTGCTCTTCGCGATGGCGGCGGGCCTGGCCATGGCGTTCGCCACCGCGGTGGCCTTCTGGGCGCAGCTGCGCTTCACCCAGGTGAGCCTCAACTTCTTCCTCATCGCCGTGGTGGGCTACATGGTGAAGGATCGCATCAAGGAGGGCCTGCGCCGCATCTTCAGCAAGTTCGCCGCGATGCACCTGTTCGATCGCATGGCGGAGATCGTCGATCCGGTGACGAAGAAGTGCCTGGGCACCTGCGAGGAGCGGGTGGACTACGGGCGCTCGGCGAAGGTGCCGGACGAGATCGCCGCCCTGCGCTGCACGGATGACTTCATCACCGTGTCCCAGGGCGAGCTGGCGGAGACGGTCATCCGCTACCAGAAGGAGATCGTCCTGGACGCGGAGCTGCTGCCGCGCACCGGCCGGGGGCTGACGGGCGTCACCGACATCATCCGCTTCAACGTGGAGCGCTTCCTGCGCGACATGGACGATCCGGAGCTGGCGCTGGAGTACGTGGATCTGGAGGACTTCTCGGTGGGAAAGGTGAAGGCCGCCAAGAGCTACCAGGTCGATCTGGCGTTCCGCTTCACCACGGACGAGGCGGACCAGAAGCGGGTGTCCACGCAGATGGTACGGCTGGTGCTGGATCGCAACGGCATCAAGCGGATGCTGCGCTTCACGCCGGAGCAGCCGGACCCGCGCCCCGAGCCCTTCCGGACGGCGGCCTGAGCCTGAGGAGAGAGGGGCCGTGTCCGAGGAAGATCGGCAGAGGTGGAATACCCGCTACCGTGATCAGGCCCGGGCCCTGGAGCCCTCCGGCTTCCTCCGCTCGCTCGCGGACCTGCTCCCGCGCGTGGGGCGGGCGCTCGACGTGGCGGGAGGGCCGGGGCATGACGCCCTCTGGCTCGCCGGGCGCGGCCTGGACGTGACGCTGGTGGAGGTCTCGGACGTCGCGCTCGAGCGCGCCGCGGCGGCCGCGCGTGAGGCGGGCCTCCACCTCCGGACGCAGCGGGTGGATCTGGAGACGGAGCCGCTGCCTCCGGGCCCCTTCGAGCTCGTGCTCTGCCTGAACTTCCTCTGGCGCCCGCTGTTCGCCGCGTTCCCGAAAGTGCTGGCGCCGGGTGGGCTGCTCGTGTTCGCCCAGCCGACGCGGAGCAACCTGCAGCGCAATCCCCATCCCTCGGCCCGCTTCCTGCTCGAGGATGGCGAGCTGCCCGGGCTGCTGCGCGGACTGGAGCTCCTCTCCTCCTCCGAGGGGTGGAGCGAAGAAGGCCGACACGAGGCGCGGCTGGTGGCCAGAGCCCCGGCCTGAGTCCGGCGTGCGGGTGAGCCATCTCCCCACACTACACTTTGGGGGGGTGGAATCCCGCCAGGGGGCGCGTGCTAGGGTGCGCGCCGCGTCCCGAGCGGCTGCGGGGGGGGCATTGCCTTCCGAGAGGCCGACCGTACTCCGCCAGGACGTGTCAGGCGTCTCGCTACGCTTTGGCGAAATCCGTCTCACCGATTGGAAGGAGTCTCCGTGTCTCTTTGGAATTGGAGCCAGCGCACCGTGTCGCTCACGGTCACGGCGCTGGTGATGAGTGTGCTTGCCGCCTGTGGTGGCGGAACCCCGACGGCCCAGCCCGCTCGCGCCGAGATCAGGGCCATGCTCCCGCAGGGCCTGTCGGCCGCGGAGGTCACCCGTGTCCAGGTGGAGGTCCGCGGGCCGGGGATCCCCACGCCGGTCGTCGGCGAGCTCTCCCTGCAGGGGGGCACCTGGCAGGGCACCCTCGTGGACATCCCCGCGGGCCTGGATCGCACCTTCGAGGCCAAGGCGTTCAACGCCGCCGCGACGCTGCTCTACCAGGGCCTGGCAGGGCCCATCAACGTCACCTCCGGCAGCACGGTGAGCGTGTCCATCCAGCTCCAGGATGTGAACCCGCCGCCCGTCTTCGAGAACGTGGCGCCGGTGATCGACTCGGTGGTGGTGTCCTCCAACCAGGTCTCTCCTGGGGGCACCCTCACGCTGACGGCCACCGCGCATGACGACAACGTGGGCGACACCATCACCTACGCGTGGACGGCGAACGCCGGCACCTTCAGCGCCCCGAACGAGCCAGCGACGAGCTGGGTGGCGCCCGCCACCGAGGGCGTGCAGGTGCTGCGCCTGGAGGTGACGGACTCGAAGGGGACGAAGGCCACCGTCACCATCGACATCAGCGTGCAGCAGTCCGGCGCGACCGGCAGCGCCGTGGTGACGGTCGGCTTCAACACCTGGCCGGCGGTGACGAGCATGATGGCGGCGCCCTCCGTGCTCACCCCCAACGTCACCACCACGCTGGCCGCCGCCGCCTTCGACGCGGATGGCGATGCGCTGTCCTACTCCTGGTTCTCCGAGTGCCCGGGCTTCTTCAGCGACCAGGTGGGCGCCACGATCTCGTTCACCCTGTTCGGGCAGCCCCCGGGCAACCGCTGCGTCATCTCCATCTTCGTCTCGGATGGGCGGGGCGGCTCCAACACGGGCACGCTCTCCCTGCTGGTCGGGCCGGCGCCTCGCGCCAACGTGGCGCCTCAGATCGTCAGCACCACCAAGAGCTCCGATCAGGCCGCTGGCGGCGAGATCGTGCTGGCGGGCCTCATCGCGCACGATCCGGAGGCGACGGCGATGACCTTCACCTGGTCGGCGAACCAGGGCGCCATCCTCGCCACCCGGGGGACCAGCACCTCGACCGAGGTGGACTGGCAGGCTCCAGCGTGCATTGACGGCACGGCCGTCCTCACGGCGACCATCACGGATGCGGGGGGCGCCATCACGCGCCAGGAGTTCTCCATCTCCCCGCGCCCGGGCTCTGCTTGCAGCGGGCTGGCGGTGACCGGCGTTCGCAACGCCTACCGCGTCAAGTCCGACGGGAGCATCACCACGGTCCCCGTGGACCTGTCCGCGATGAGCATTGGCGCCTGGGTGCCCACCGCGGATGGCCTGGGCTACAACTGGCGCCCCGGGACGGGCCAGGCTGGCGGCACGTTCGTGATCCCCAGCGTGGAGAGCACCCCCTTCCTGCTCCAGCTCGGCACCTCGTACCTGTGGGCCACCAGCCGGACGCTTGACGTGAGCCGGGCCGAGCTGGGCCGTCCGGACGTGGAGCTCGAGCCGCAGGGCACCCAGCTGAACCTGAACATCAACGGGCTCGCTCCCTGGCAGGACAGCGATGACATCCAGTTCCACTCGCCGAACACGGGCATCGGCTACTTCTCCGCGGTGAGCTGTGCCTCTCCTCAGTTCCCGAGCACCGTGCCGGGTTCGACGTTCCTCTCGGGCACGATCGACTACGTGCTCTCCCTGCAGAACTGTGGAAGCCCGGCGGCGCGGATCAGCCCGGTGCACGGGGATGTCCTCTACGTCACCCAGCTCGCGTCCCGCACCGATGCCGTGACGGGGCTGAGCTACCAGGAGCTGAACAGGAGCTTCCAGACTGGCAGCCTGGGGCCTCCGGGCGCCGGCGTCCTGGATCTCTTCGGGGCGATGTCCGTGCTGCCCACCACCTCCCACATCGTGGATTACCCGGCCTCCTCGTTCGAGGCCCTGGCGCTGGCCGCTCACCCCACCGCGACGCTGAGCTTCACCTCGGTGAACCTCGGCATCCTGCCGGCCTTCATGGACTTCGGCGGCTTCGCGGGCTGGCCGGATCTGGCCCTGGCGAGTCGCTCCGCCGGTCAGGGACATGTCATGGCCGAGTTCACGTACGGCAACCCCTTCCCGGGCACGTGGGCCCAGTTCGTCACGGCCCAGAGCAGCGCGCGGGTGGTCTACTCAGTGGATCTGCCGGGGGGCGGTACGTCCACTCCGCGCCCGTTCACGGTGTACACCTACGCCCAGGAGCCGGTGTCCGGCGGCATGATCTCCTCGCTCATTCCGCGGATCGGCCCACCGCGCGACATGCGGCTCAACGGAGCGGTGGCCACGGAGAGCCTCGCGGGTGTGGGGCTGACGCCGCTGGCGAGCTGGGTGCCGCCGAGCATGGGCGTTCCGGACTACTACCTGGTGCGGGTGTACGAGCTCTATGCCACGGGCACCAACGCCACCGCGCGGGCGCAGCTCGCGGTCCTGAGGACGACGGGGACGCAGCTCCGGCTGCCGCCGGGGCTCCTGCAGGCGGGCAAGTTCTACCACCTCCAGGTGACCGCGATCTTCGCGCCCGGGCTGGATCCGAACAAGCCGTACGTGGGCAAGCCGACGTACCACTCCGCCATGGCGGTGACGGGGCGCTTCCAGCCCTGAGCCGCCTCACGGGGTGACAGTCCCCGACAGGCTCAACGCCCGTCGGGGACACATCAGCCTGTCCTTGAGCACCACCTGGTGCACGCACGCGGGCGCCACGCTGCTCCGCGGGGACTTCAACGGCGACGGCGCGGAGGATCTCCTCTGCCGTGACCCCGGCCGCCTCTGGATTGATTACGCGGACAACCGGGGTGTCATCCTGGGGACGACTGACTGGTACCTCGACACGAACTGGTGCGCCCACAGCGGCGCGCAGCTGCATCTGGGCGACCTCAATGGAGATGGCCGCACGGACCTCCTCTGGGCCCTCGACAAAGGCGGGCTCCCGCGTCACCTTTCCCCGGAGGGTGACGCGGAATGGCCATGAGCACGAGACCTCGAGTTCTGCTGGTGGGGGCGGGAGCCATCGGCCAGGTGTTTGGGTGGTTCCTCCAGTCCGCCGGCTGCGAGCTCTCCTTCCTCGTCAAGGAGAAGTACGCCGAGGAGGCCCGGCGGGGGTTCACGCTCTACGAGCTCGGCCTATTCAAGCGGCGCGCCGCGCCGAGGCTGTTCTCCGGCTTCGGGGTCCACGTCTCCATCGAGGAGGTCGCGGCCCGGCGCTGGGATCAGGTGTGGCTCTGTGTCTCCTCGACGGCGCTGCGCGCCGGGAGCTGGGTGGACGAGCTCGCCCGCGCCACGGGTGAGGCGACCTGGGTCACCCTCCAGCCCGCGATCGATGACCGCGACTGGCTGCTGCAGCGGATCCCTCCGGAGCGGCTCGTCTCCGGAGTGGTTCCCTTCCTCAGCTTCCATGCGCCCCTGAAGCCGGGAGATCCGTTCCCGGGCCCGGGCACAGCCGTCTGGTTCCCACCGCTGGCCCGAGGGCTGTTCAGCGGCCCGCAGGAGCGCCTCCACGAGCTCCTCCGCGTGCTGCGGGCAGGCAGGTACCCGGCCCGGCGCGTCCGTGATGCGATGCGCGCCACGGCCCCCGCCACGGCGCTCCTGACTGCCTTCGTGGAGGGGCTGGAGTCGGCGGGGTGGAGCTTCGAGCGACTCCTCGAGCCGGAGCCCCTGGCACGCACCGTGCGGGCCGCGCGGGAGGCCGTGCGGATCGCCGCGTGGCGCACGCAGCAGAGCGCCTCCCTCGTCCTGCTGCTCCTGCGCCCCTGGCTGTTCAAGCTGCTGTTGCCAGTCGCCTCCCGGGCAGCCCCCTTCGATCTGGAGACCTATCTGCGGGTCCACTTCACCAAGGTCTCGGAGCAGACCCGGTTGATGGTGCGCGAGTACGTCGCGCTGGGGAGCAAGGCGGGGCTCCCGGTCGAGGCGCTGCGCGACTCAGCTCGCTGAGCGCCTGGCGCTGTGGGCCTGCTCGTGCTCGAGCAGCCACTGCTTGGCGGGGAGGCCGCCCGCGTAGCCCGTGAGCCTGCCATTGCTCCCGACGACGCGGTGGCACGGGACGACGATGGAGATGGGGTTCCTCGCGTTGGCGGACCCGACGGCGCGCGCTGAGCCCTCGTGGCCGATGTGGCGCGCCAGCGCGGCATAGGACCAGGTGACGCCCGGAGGGATCTCCCGAAGCCCCTTCCACACGGTCTGCTGGAAGGGGGTCCCGCTCGGCTCGAGCGGAAGCTCGAAGGTGTGGCGCTCGCCCGCGAAGTACTCCTCGAGCTGACGGCGGGTGGCGAGCAGCACCGGGTGGTCCTTGCTGGCACGGGCCTCGAGCTCGGGAGCGCCCCGGTGGTTCGGCAGGTAGATGGCGGCGAGCGCGCGCTCCGTGGCGATGAGGCGGAGCGGTCCCACCGGGCTCTTCATGGACAGGGTGAACAGCGTCATCGATCAGCTCCATTGGAGAGAGAGGTCCACAGGTGCATCGCCGCGTAGGCGCGCCAGGGACGCCAGGCCTCAGCGCGCTCGGAGGCCGCCTTCGCCGCCAGTCCACCCAGCGCCTTGCGAATCCCCAGGTCGCCCGCGGGAAACGCATCGGGCCAGTGCAGCGCTCGCATGGCGACGTAGTTCACGGTCCAGCTCCCAATCCCCGGCAGCGCGTCGAGCGCGGCCATGACGGGCTCGACATCGGCGTGCCGATCCAGCTTCAAAGAGCCTCCCGCGAGGGCGCGAGCCACAGCCAGGAGGCTGCGCGCGCGAGCGGCGGGGAGCCCCAGCGCGGCCACGTCCTGCTCCGAGGCCGCCGCCAGGGTCTCGGCCGAAGGGAAGAGGAGGGTGGGCTCCGGGAAGGGGCTGTCGAGCGGCTCGCCAAAGCGCGCGGCGAGCCGCCCGCTGAGCGTGGTCGCCCCCTGCACGGACACCTGCTGCCCGAGGATGGCCCGGACGGTCATTTCGAAGGAGTCGAAGGCTCCTGGCACCCGGAGCCCTGGGCGCGCCTGGACCAGCCCGGCGAGCAGATCATCACGCTGGAGGCACTCGGCGATGACAGCCGGCTGTGCGTCGAGGTCGAAGAGCTCGCGCAGCTGGCTGGCCACCGGCATCAGCACCTCCGCCAGCGAGAGCGAGATCTCGGCGAGGAGTGCGGGGCGCTGGCGGGCGTGCCGGACGATCAGCCAGCCCGTCTTGCCTCCCAGGCGGACGGTGCGCCGGTACTCGGACTCGCTCACGTGCTCCACGCCGGGGATGGCGCGGCCCCGCAGGAAGCTCAGGAGCGTGTCCCAGTCGAGCGGCGGCCGGTAGTCCAGCCGGAGGACGAGCGAGCGGGAGGGAGGCACCGCGGCGCCGGCACGCCGGAGCGCCGAGGGGGGCCGGCCGAAGCGGGTCTGGAAGAGCGAGTTGAAGCGCCGGACGCTCTGGAAGCCGCTGGCGAAGGCCACCTGGGCGACGGGGAGCGCCGTGTCCTGGAGGAGCTGCTTGGCCAGCGCGAGCCGCCGCGATTGGGCCAGCTCGACAGGAGAGACTCCGAGCTCCGCCTCCATGGCGCGGCGCAGGTGCCGGCTGGTGACCCCCAGCTCGTGCGCGAGCTCTTCGATGGAGGCCTCGTTGAGGAACCCCGCCTCGATCCGTGAGACGGCCGTGGCGACGAGCCGTGGCACGGAGTCAACGGGCGCGCTGCCCGGGGCCAGCTCGGGGCGGCAGCGGAGACAGGCCCGGAAGCCCGCACGCTCGGCCTCCGCGGCGGTGCGGTAGAACGTGCACCGATCGCTGCGCGGCGTCCTCGCCGAGCACACGGGCCGGCAGTAGACGCCCGTGGTTGCCACGCCGACGAAGAAGACTCCGTCGAAGCGCGGGGCCCGCGCGAGCAGGGCCTGGTAGCAGGTGCTGGCATCCAGGGTTCGCATCACGCGGTTTACGTAGCGCGGCCACGCGGCGTTGTCTGGCCGCTTTCGGACCTGGAGGCCACTTCGGCGCCAGCGCCCGTTATAAGGATACAGCGAAGGGAGTGCCCCGTGCCGTTCTCCATCTGCTTGCGCGTCACCCCGCAGGACCTCGATGAACTCCAGCATGTGAGCAACATCGTCTACATCCGGTGGATCCAGGAGGTCGCCGTCGCGCACTCCGTCTCGGTGGGGTTGGGCCTGGAGGAGTACCGGCAGCGAGGGGCCGTCTTCGTGGTGCGTCGCCACGAGGTGGACTACCTGCGCCCCGCGCTCGCTGGGGACGAGGTGGAGGCGGAGACCCGTGTGGTGGCGGTCAGCCCGGTGACCGCGAGCCGGCGGACCTTCATCCGGAGGGTGGGGGACGGGCAGCTGCTGGTTCAGGCCCAGACGCAGTGGGCCTACGTCTCCACCACCACCGGAAGGCCCGTGCGCATCCCTCCCGAGGTGAGGCAGTGCTTCGCCCTCGAACCCGAGTGAGCGGACACGCGAAGCAAACCGTCACAATAATTTGACTACAAATTATAATGGCGGATGTCCTGCTGCTCTGACTTGACTGGCTGAAACCAGGGCAATTCGAGAGTGTCTGTCCAAAAGAAGAACATCCTGCTGATAAGCGCGGAATATGAGATGTTTCAGTGCTTTGCGCATGGGTGATGTCAAGTCTGGCTACATTTTCCAAAAGCCTTACATGCGACGTTCCTGCACCATCCAGTCTGGCTTGGGATCTCCTGAGTTCAGATATTTCCAGTATTTAAAAGTTTGGCCCGACTCCTGCTTATTACTGGATTGCCCGAACGGCGCCCCGCCGTTGGCAGGAGGAACCATCCTTGGCTCGCAACCGCATCATCGCCGCACTGCTCGCTTCTCTCCCCCTGGCTGCTTGCGAAGTGGGTGACGCTGACCTCACCGCTGGCGCCACCAAGGCCGAGGAGGTCGAGCTCAGCGCCGTCCGCTCCGCGCTGGCCGCGCTCCCCAGCGCCCGGATCGTCGGTGCCAATGAAGACGGCTCCGTGTTCATGATCGATGGCCGCCTGGGCTCCACCAGCCGCTCGGCGCTGAGCTTCGGCGCGCTGGACGCCCACAACCGCGTGGCCGAGGCGCTGCCGGGGATCGCCGCGGCGTTCCGCCTGAACGCCTCGGACCTGGTCGTCAAGAGCATCCACATGGACGAGCAGGGCAGCACCCACATCCGCTACGCCCAGACGAAGAACGGCCTGCGGGTGGTGGACGAGGAGCTCCTCCTCCACGTGGACAAGGAGGGCACCATCTTCGCGGCCAACGGCACGGCGCGTGATGGGGAGCTCGTCTCGGGCAAGGCGCGCATCTCCGCGGAGGCGGCGGTGGCCGCGGCCCTGCGCAGCGTCGTGGGGCGCCACCTCGAGGCCGAAGGCGAGCCGCGCCTGGTGTACCTGCGCGCGGGCAGCGACCAGAAGCTGAAGCTGGCCTACGAGCAGATGATCATCGGCGAGGGCCGTGAGCAGCCCATCCGCGAGCGCGTCTACGTCAGCGCCGTGGACGGCTCCATCCTGGAGAGCCGCACGGAGATCCACTCGGCGCTCAACCGCGCGGTGTACTCCGCCAACAACGGCACCAGCCTGCCGGGCACGCTCAAGCGCAGCGAGGGCGGCGCGGCCACCGGCGACACCCACGTGGACGACAACTACAACCACCTGGCGACCACCTACAACTGCTACAAGACGAACTTCAACCGCGACTCGTACAACAACGCGGGCGCGCAGCTGAAGAGCACCGTCCACTACAGCAGCAGCTACGTGAACGCCTTCTGGAACGGCAGCCAGATGGTGTACGGCGACGGCAACGGCGTGGACTCCGGGCCGCTGGGCAAGGACCTGGACGTCACCGTGCACGAGCTGACGCACGCGGTGACCAGCTCCGAGTCCAACCTCACCTAC
>JAFGNZ010000113.1 GCA_016926755.1 Myxococcaceae bacterium
GAGCGCTCGTACATGCAGGCGTCCAACACGCGCGTGGTGATGTTCGAGATGTGCGGCAACGACTACCTGCAGGCGCGCAGCGCGTTCGCGGATCAGTCTGGCACGTGCAACTACAGCGGCCTGGAGACGGCGCTCTCCAACTGCACGTACTACATGGAGAAGGCCATGCAGGCCATCAACCAGTACGCGACGTCGGCCAAGAGCAAGATCATCCAGAACATCTTCTACCCCGGCTACGACGCGGACTATGTGCTGACCCAGTGCATCGATCCGGCGACGGGGCGGCAGATCATCAAGCAGGACAAGTTCCTGCCGCTGCTGGCCAAGAGCAACTGGCGGGCGTGCAACCTGGCCGGGCAGTACGGCTTCAAGTGCGCGGACGCCTTCGCCGAGTCGATGGGAGCGGAGTTCGACTCCAACGGTGACGGCGTGATCGACGCGGATGGGCTGCGCTGGAAGGCCGGCGAGAGCGAGGCGAGCTATGTCCAGCGCATCACCACCACGCTGCGCGCCACCGTCCGGGATGCCAACGTGCACCGCACGAGCGCGAGCACCAGCTTCGACTACATCCAGTCGGACAACACGCACCAGACCTACTACAAGTCCTCCACCATCGGCCTGAACATCTTCACGGGCTCGGGCTCGGGCTCGGGCGCCTCGGACTTCGCGGACAGCGCGATCGTCGGCGGCAAGAACCCCGAGTGGAACAAGTGGGGCCACGAGAAGACCGGCTGGTCGATGTCCACCTACAACCCCGCCACGCCGTAGTCCCCGGCCTCGGCTGGACACCGGGCGCGCCTCTGCTCCGAGCGGGAGTGGGGGCGCGCCTTCGTGCTTTCGGGATCAGCCCAGGAAGCGCCAGGCCAGGAGCGCCGGGAAGCCCACGTAGTACATGAGCCGGCAGAGCCACTCGGCGAGTTGACGGACTGCGCCCGCGCGCGAGGGCCGCAGCCACGTGAGCGGGAACGCCAGGGCCTCGGCGAGGATCCGCCAGAAGCTGGCGTACAGCAGCAGGCCCGTGGCGAAGCCGATCCAGTAGCCCGCGAACGTCCTCAGGTAGTGCCCGAGCCCGAACACCTCGTACTCGCCGAAGGGCCCGCCGTAGGTGATGTACTGGTGCGCCCGGAACATGATCACGGTGGGCAGCAGCGGGAACAGGCCGAACTTGATGGCCGGCTTGTCCCAGAGGCGGCGCCGAAAGTCATGCCGGGCCTGCCCGAGGCGGGAGCTCGGGTGCGCCGCCGCCGCGCCCGCCGTGGGCAGCGCCGAGCCCAGCGCGGCGAACAGCGGGGCGGGGGCCTCCACCTGGAGGCCATACTGGAAGCGACGCCCCGACTTCATCCGGAGCGCCACGCCGGAGCCGGGCAGCGGGAGCCTCCAGGGCTCCAGGCCGGTGATGGACTCGAGGGGGAGCTCGAAGCGCACGGTGCGCAGCTGGAGCACGAGCCGCGTCGGCTCGACGTGGAGGGTGGCCGCGGTGAAGCGCTGGAGCAGCCACACGAGCCCTCGGGGCACGAGGGTGAGCCCCACCAGGCGCAGCACGAGCTCCAGCGGGGAGAGGGGATCCAGGCCTTCGAGGATGCCGAGGAGGGAGAGGGTGATGAGGTAGAGCAGGTTCCCCGCGCTGAGCACCTGGGCCGCCGTGGCGAGCAGCCTGAGGGCAGGCCGCCAGGCGTGGACCTGGAAGCGGGGAGCGGCGTCATCGCCAGGGTTGGGGGGCGGGACGGGCTCGGCTGCGGCGTGCATGGGTTCGTAGGGGGAGGGAGGCCCGAGCGGGCAGGTTGGCCTCGGTGGGAGGTGCCGGTACTATACGGAGCCTGGAGGTCATGATCGAGCATGCCGGCGGAGCATCCGGCCCAGGAGCGGCGCGTCGACAGCGATGGTGTCGTCAGGGTCGAGCAACGGCGCGCGGGCGGCGCCGCGTGGGTGCTCGGGCTTGGCATCGCCATCACGTGCGTGAGCCTGGGGCTGAGCGCGTGGTTGATCCTCGATGAGCCGGAGGTGGAGAGCCCGCCTGAGTTCGCGCAGGCCGAGCCGCCTCCCGTGGCGCCGCCGCCCTCGCCGGCTCCTGCGCGTCCGGTCGTGGCGCCCACCCGGCCCGCGGTGAAGCCGGCGCTGCCCAAGCACCTGGAGCAGCAGGTGGCCGCGGTGCCGGAGGAGGTGCTCGCGCAGCTTCCAGAGGGGCTCTACGAGATGCCAAAGCCAGGAGAGGAACCCACGGGGATGATGCTGTTCCCGGCGCCCGGGACTGATCCGATCAAGAAGGGGATCATCGTTCCGGAGGACTTCGAGCTACCGCCCGGCTACGTGCGTCACTACCAGGCCACGGATGATGGCGAGCGGCTGCCCGCGATCCTGATGTTCAGCCCGGACAAGCCGCCGCTGGACGCGAACGGGCAGCCCGTGAAGGTGACGGAGAACGGCATCGTCCCGCCGGAGCTGGCCCCGCCGGGGCTGCCCATCCAGATGCTGGATCCGGAGAACCCGGGCAAGGTGGAGCAGGAGCCATGACATCGGAGCTGTCCGTGGGGCGGCGGTTCGGGGAGATGCTCCTCGCGGCCGCGGCGAGCTCGTTGCTCGTGTGGCTGGTCGGGCGGATCGAGGTGGTGTGGGTATGGGCGGGGTGGGTGGCGCTGGTGCCCTGGCTGGCGGTGCTCGATCGGGCTCGGACGGCGCGGCAGGCCCTGGCGGCGGGGCTGGTGCTGTGCGTCGTCTTCACGGGTGTGATCTTCGGGTGGTTCGCGGAGGCGCTGCGGGAGTACGCGCAGTCCTCGAGCGCGTGGGCGTACTGGCTGGTGTTGCTGCTGTGCGCGCCGTTGCTGCAGCCGCAGTTCATCACGGCGGCGCTGGCGCGGCACCTGGCGCGGCGGGTGGCTCCGGAGGGCGCGTTCCTGCGGGTGGGGCTGGTGGGGGCGCTGGTGTACGTGGGCACGGAGTGGGCGTGGCCCAAGCTCTTCGCGGACACGCTGGGGCAGGGGCTCCACAGCTCCGCGTGGCTGCGACAGGGCGCGGACATCGCCGGGGCGCATGGGCTCACGGTGGTCCTCATCCTGGCGAGCGAGTGCGTGCTCGCGGCGCTCGAGGCGTTCGCGGCGCGAGGGTGGAAGTGGCCAGGGGGGAGGGTGTTGCGCATGCCGGCGGCGGTGCTGGCAGCGCTGGTGGTGGCGCTCACCGGATATGGGGCCTTCAGGCTCCGACAGGTGAGTGAGCGCACGGGGGCGGGGCCGGGGCTGACGGTGGGGGTGGTGCAGGCGAACATCACGAACTACGGCCGGCTGGCGGCGGAGATGGGGACGTTCGACGCGCTGCGGATGATCCTGGACACGCACTACGCGCTGTCTGACGAGCTGATGAAGGACACGAAGCCGGATCTGATCGTGTGGCCGGAGACGGTGTACCCGACGACGTTCGGCTCGCCGAAGAGCGAGGAGGGGGCGGAGTTCGATCAGGAGCTCAGCCAGTTCGTGGGCGAGCGCCAGATGCCGCTGATCTTCGGCGCGTACGATCTGGAGCAGGATCGCGAGTTCAACGCGGCGATGTTCCTGGGGCCGGTGGGGAGTTCGGAGGAGAAGCGGCTGGAGCTGGGGGTGTACCGCAAGACGCTGCTGTTCCCGATGACGGAGTGGGTTCCGGAGTCGCTGGACACGCCATGGGTGCGCGGGCTGCTGCCGTGGCTGGGGACCTGGAAGCGGGGGCCGGGGCCGCAGACATTCCACTTCCCTCTGCGCTCGGGGCGAGTGCTGAAGGTGGCGCCGCTGATCTGCTACGAGGCCATCTTCCCGGGCTACGTGGCCGAGGCGGTGAGGAAGGGGGCGGAGCTGATCGTGACGATCTCGAACGACTCATGGTTCGGGACGTCGGCGGGGCCGAAGCTGCACCTGACGCTGGCGGCGTTCCGGAGCATCGAGACGCGGCTGCCGCAGGTGCGCGCGACGAACTCAGGCATCTCGGCCTTCATCAGCCCGACAGGGGAGATCGTCCGGGAGGTGCAGACCGGCCAGCGCGCGGGCGTGCTGATGACAATCCCGCAGACACAGCCCATGGGCACGCTGATGGTGGCATGGGGAGACTGGTTCGGGCCGACGGCGCTGGTATCAGGCCTGGGGCTGCTACTCGGGCTGGCGTTGGTGGCACGGCGGAAGCACGCCTGAAAAGAACACCATGCGAATGAACCGCATCGCGCTTACCTCGTTGGCAATGGTTGGGCTGGTTGCATGCTCAAGCTTCCCATTCTTTGGAAAGAGAGCAGTTCACAAGGCCCATTGTTCGGAGAAAGCCGAGAAGCGGGTTGAAGATTCCCGGCGTTATTCGCGCGCCAAGCTCGAGATGCACGACATTCGCTATGATGGTCGGTATCTTTTTGGGCGCCTGTTGATCAGCCCCATGGATGGCCCCATACGCGTGGATAGGCGGATCATTTCCACCAGGGATGTCGATGTAGAATCCGTCCGCGATTGCCGCACGGGAGAACGCATCAATCATATGAAAGTGGATATTCTTCCTCCTGGCACATGCGAGGAAGATGCCCTGCTTCTCGAGCCTGGTTATTGGTATGGCGGGGGAGTGCGCTTTGCCCTGTTTGCTCCAGGGTTCACGGGGATGGGGCCAGAGTGCATCGAGGTCGGGCTCGCGCTCCTCTCATTCGATAGAAAGTTCGTCGGGCACATGTTTGCTCGTGCCACACGTGTTCTCCCGTCGGCGACGGATGGAGGTACGCCGGGAGATTCACCCCCTGCAATGGATGGTGGCTCGCCTGACGCTGGGGCGGAGGGAATGCCATGACTCGTTGCAGACGCGATGCAACCTTCTTCCTGCGCCAAGGAGTCTGCATGATCGCCATGCTGCTGGCGTGCGCCTCTCCACGCCAACCTGGGACGGCGATGAAGTCACAGTGTCCGCCTACGGTCGAACTACCTACCGTCGAGGAATGCCATGAAGCGGCGAAGATGCTGAGTGATGACGTGCTCAGGATGTGCGTGCAGCAGCAGTGCCGCGATATCGAGGTCAAGTGTAGCGAGGCGATTCGAAAACGATGCAGGGAGGATAGTCGGGGTTCGAGAAAAACGGTGCTTGCGTTCACGTTTGCTCCCTATGGGCTGAACCATAGGTTCTCTCCAGTAAAAGAGACCCATTGGTGTGAGGAGCCAGCATCGTATGAATGTGTTGTCAAGGCTGTGCTTCACGAGTTGGCTCATTCTTGCGGCTGGCGCCATGGCGAAGGCCGAAATGTACCCGGCAATGGCGAGAGCGACCCCATCCCTGAATGTGAATGCACTAGCGAGTGTGGCGACTCAACATCATGCAAATGAACCTCTTCAAAATTGCGCCAGTCGTTCTTCTGGTTGTTGCAGCCTGCACGGGCTTCCCATTCTTCTCGCGCAAGGCGCAGTCCCTGGAGGACAAGGCCTCAGTCGCTGAGGGGAGTCTCGCGGACTGCGGCCAGCGCCAGCCACGCGCCAGGATGGAGTTGCAAGACGTCCATTATGACGGCGAGTACCTTTCTGGACGCCTTCTTGTCACTGCGGAAGGTGGAAGCTTGCGTCTGGACAAGCGGCTCTTCACGAATATCGACGTGAATGTTGACTCCGTCTTGAACTGCAGCACGGCGCAGAATGCCGCGTACATGGTCATGGACGCCTTTCCGCCGCGCGGGCGCGAAGAGGATCTTCTGATTCTCGATCCTGGCTACTGGTATGGAACAACGGTGCGATTCTCGCTGTTCGCAGAGGAGTTGAGTGGGCTCGGACCAGAGTGCATCGACGTACAACTCTCGCTCTCTTCATTTGAAGGACGATGTATTGGCGTCCACCACGTCCGGGCTGTGCGTGCCCCGAGAGAGTCCATGGATGGCGGAAGAGCAGGGGAGTCCCCTCCAGCAGTGGATGCTGGCTCTCCTGATGCTGGCATGGGAGGAGTGCCATTAAGGTCAGAGTTCCCGGATTCTGTGAGCGAATCGCCATGACGATGGGTCTTCACGCACGCAGCCTGGTCGAGCACTTGCGACACATCTGCGAGCGACCACGGATGTACGCTCCTGATTTCAGCCTCTCGCATCTCTTGATCTTCATCCAGGGGTACGAAGTAGCGCTGGGCGACGCGGCCCTACCAAGCCAGCACGAGCGTCTCCGAGAGTGGATCTACAAACAGCGGCCGGAGTGGCGACAGTCTTCCGCATGGTGGGGCAGCCACGTGCTCGATCAGTGCGCGGGCGACCTGGATCGCGCTCTGGATGCCATTATCAAGGTGCTTGACGAGTTCCTGGCTGCTGAGGGAGCGGAACCTGCCCGGTCATCCACGCGCCAAAGCCAAGAACCGTCGTGAGTAGCGGGAGTGAGCGGAGCAGGAGCTTTGGAGCGCGCGATGGAGAAGTTCACGATCAACGTGCCGGATGCGGTGCTCGCCGACCTCAGCGAGCGGCTGGCCCGCACGCGCTGGCCTGATCAGGTCGACAACGCCGGCTGGGATTACGGCACTGAGCTGGGTTACTTGAAGCGCCTCACGGATTACTGGCGCAACGAATTCGACTGGCGCCGCCAGGAACGAATGCTCAACGCGCTGCCACAGTGGCGCGTAGACATCGAAGGAATCGGCATTCACTTCGTGCATGTGCGTGGAGTGGGGCCCGCGCCATTACCGCTCATCATCACTCACGGCTGGCCGAGCAGCTTTGCCGAGGGCTACGAGATCATCGCCCAGCTCGCCGATCCGGCGCGCTACGGCGGCGACGCGGCGGATGCATTCGATGTTGTCGTGCCATCCATGCCCGGCTTCGGCTTTTCCGACCGGATACAAAAGCGCGGCCTGCCGCAAGTCGACCGCCTCTGGCGAAAGCTCATGACCGAGGTGCTGGGCTATGGGTCTTTCCTTGCGCATGGCACCGACGTGGGGGCGCGCGTTACCAGCGCGTTGGGGCGATTCCATGGTGACGTCGTGCGCGGCATTCACCTGGGTTCGGTCGACCTCGAATGGCCGGAGCCGCTCCCGCCGCAAGAGGAACTCTCGGCGGCGGAGCGCGATTACCTCCGCCGCTGTGAAAAATGGACGCGCGAGCAGGGCGCCTATGACGCTCTACAGGCGACCACACCGCAGACAGCCGCCTACGGGCTCAATGACTCGCCGGTAGGACTCGCGGCGTGGATTGTGGAGAAGTTCCGTGCGTGGAGCGATTGCGGCGGCGATATCGAGAGCTGCTTTTCCAAGGACTCGCTGCTGACCAACATCACCATCTACTGGGTCACCGAGACCATCAATTCGTCGATGCGCCGCTACTTTGAAGTCCGCCACAACACGGCCCCCAACCCACTCAAGCTCGGGGAGCGCATCGAAACTCCGACGGCCATCGCCATGTTCCCCGGCGAGAAGGATTTGGTGGTGCCGCGCGAGTTCGCCGAGCGCTGTTACAACGTCGTGCGGTGGACCGACATGCCAGTTGGCGGGCATTTCCCTGCGATGGAGGAACCGGAACTGCTTATCGCTGACCTGCGCCGCTTTGCGCGCGCCTTCCGGTAGCGCCGTTCATCTCAACAAGGCCCCCCAGCACGTCCTTGGCCGGACGGATACCTCATCAGTAACTTTACTTGGGCTTCCAGCCTGTCGCATCAGCGATTTCGACCATCCGTCGCAATTTAGCCACAGACAGAGGTTTTTGCGCTTGGCTCTCCGCACACCATCGAGTGATCTCCGCAACAAGTCGATCCCATTCCACATACAAATTCGACTCTCTCGACCAATGGAGTAGCCGGTCCAAGTCGTTGGCTTTCTTCAAGAACGCATCCACGTAGTGTTTTTCCGTAACGGGGATGCTCTTTAGGAGTCGCTCTGGCAGATCTTCCAGGTACTTCTTGAGACTGGTCCCTGGGCTAGGCCGCTTATCTGAGCCTCCACCGTCAAGTTCATCAGACCAAAACATTGCAGGTTGCTCCAGTTCCGGTGAAGAGTCTTTACTTATTCGCTGTCTGGAAGGTCGTCGATGTCGTTAAAGTGGATAGGGTCTTCCCACCAAACTGTAAAATCAATATTGCCTTTTTCTGATGCTCCTCCCTCTTCAGCGATGGTGTACCCAATTGAGAAGTGTTTTCTAGTATTTGGAGACGCCTCGGGAGCCACTAAGCCGAAGGACACCATGTCCTCGGTCACCCCCGGAGCAATGAGCTTGATTCTCATGCGCAATCGCGTGGCGGAATATGAATCAATGTAACAGTGCTTTGCTTCGTCGGTTTTCCAGTTCGGGAAGACTTCAGGCAGGAGTGGTGATATCGGTCGCTCGTCATAAAGAACAACGTTGGCCGCTCCGTTGAAAGATAAATCAACAACGACATTTCTTGCGGCTGCGTTTCCGCTGTTTTTGATTCTCGCGTTGAGCCAGCAGGTTCGATTGCGAAAGTCCGTGTACGAAAGTGTCTGTTTTTTCGAAATCCCCCCAAGGCGGCCTCGTTGGCCTTCGCCTGTGTAAAGCCAATACTTTCTCGCTACTTCAATCTTGGTTGGCGTGGTGTCGCTATCGGTTGCTAGTAATTGCAATCTTGCGCCTGCGGATTGTACGCGCGCCGTTTCTAGCTCTTTTTGGAGTCGCGCATTTTCTGAGGAAAGGCGCGCGAACTCGCTCAGGGCGGCACTTCCGCCAATTGAGTCCCCTCTCAGCCAGCCAGGGCGAGGAATTTCATCGTCAATATCGTCCTGTATCTTGTTGCGAAGCGCTAGAGCCACTGCGCCAGGCAGTTCTTCTATGGATTTCCAATGCTTGCATAGGTGGCTGCCCTGGACCTGCATGATAAACTTCTGGAGCAGTTCCGCTTTCTGCGGATCTGTCTCCATTTTGTCTCCTGTAATGGCGGACCTGTCGCGGATGAATGCTAGAACAGGAATTCCTTTCTCCCGCGCATACTCATACTCTCGCTGTGTCCAACTTTTGTTCGTGGTTGGGTCGATGGTTCCATACATGCCTGCCAGCAAGAGTACGTAGTAGTCCGTGTCATCAATGACGCGCGTTATGGTTTTCCAGCCTCGCTCATCCGTTGCAGTAAAGTTCTCCATCCCTACGGGGATGTGACGAGCTTGAAGTATCGCCCAGACGACTTCTTCCCGCTCTTGTTTAAGATCGCGGTAGGTCGAACTGACGAATACCTGATACTTGAGCCGGGGTTGTTTATAGCTTGTGGTGTTTGGTTGGGAGGCGCTTGGCGCGGAGGGATTATTCATAATGTCGTTTTTTATACTGTGGGGGCGAACTGGCTCGGGCCAAGGTGTTTGAGATTCTTGCTGTGAGGTTCTGGTTTGTAAATCAACGAGATTGGTAGGCTTGGTGATTACTTCTCGTGCTCGTTGAGAGATAGCTCAAAGCAAGAGCCGTGAGTCATCCAGATCCATGTCCGTGATCAGATCCACGCCGTGACGTGCGAACCGCCGGGCCGCCGCCATTACCTTCGGCCCGTGCCCGTGATTCAGGCACCACTGCGCGTGCTCCACCAGCATCGCCAGCTCCAGCGTCCGCCCCAGCGTCAGCGCGAAGCGCCGCGCCCCCGCCTCCAGCCCCACCGGGCTCGCCAGCGCCCCCGTCACCCAGCCCCTCGCGTGCTCCAGCGCCTCCTCCGCCGCCTTCACGCACGGCTTCAGCCCCGTGTCCTTCGCCGCCGCCAGCCGCCGCTCCACGTCCGCGTGGAACACGTCCAGCGTCCCTTCCTTCGCCAACGCCTTCAGCGCGTCCAGCGAGAGCACGTTCGTCGTGCCCTCCCAGATGCTCATCACCTGCGCGTCCGCCAGCAGCCGCGGCAGCCCCGTGTCCTCCACATAGCCCGCTCCCCCGAAGCTCTCCACCGCCTCCGAGGTCCCCGCCACCGCCTGCTTCCCCGTCGTCAGCTTCGCCAGCGGCGTCACCAGCCGCTGCAGCAGCAGTTCCTCCTCGCTCGCCGTCTTCGCCTCCAGCTTCCCCAGCAGCTCCGCCGCCCGGAACGCCATCAGGAACGTCCCCTCCGCCTCCGCCTCCATCCCCGCCAGCGTGTCCACGTGCAGCGGCTTCTCCGCCAGCTTCGCGCCGAACTGCACCCGCCGCGCCGCGTAGTCCCTCGCCAGCGCCAGCGCCCGCCGCATCGCCCACGCGCACCCCATCGCGTTCCACGTCCGCGTCACATTCAGCATCCACGCCATGTTGCGGATCCCGTCCGTCAGCCCCACCACCGGCACCGCCAGCGTCCCGTCCAGCGTCAGCTCCGCCGTCGGCACCTTGCGCGTCCCCAGCTTGTCCTTCAGCCGGTTGATCTGGATCCCGTTCAGCCCCCCGTCCGCCTTGCGCGTCTCCACGTAGAAGATCGCCAGCCCCTTGCCGCCCGGCCCGTTGCCCTCCGGCCGAGCCAGCGTCAGCGCCATCTGCGCCGTCGTCGCCGAGGTGAACCACTTCGTCCCGTACAGCCGCCACCCCTCCGGCGACTGCCGCGCCACCGTCTGCGTCAGCCCCACGTCCGAGCCGCCCGTCCGCTCCGTCATCCACTGCCCCGACGTCCAGAACGTCGCCGGATCCCGAGAAGTCAGGTGGGGCAGGGCGCGGGCGATCAGCTCCGCGTTCCCCAGCGCCAGCAGCGTCCGCGCCGCCCCGTCCGTCATCGCCAGTGGACACGAGTACACATCCAGTGAGGGCTGCACCACGTAGTTCAGCGCGAACTGGTGCAGGCGGCTGAGCTCACCGCTCTTCTGCTCGTACGCCACCGCCACCAGGCCCCGCCGCGCCGCCAGCACCTCGGCCTCTCGCCACAGCGGGGACACGTCGATCCGATCCACCCGCTGGCCCCACGCATCCCACTGCGTCAGCTCCGGCTCGTTCAGCCGATCCCGAAGCTGGAATTCGTAGAAGTACTTCCCGCTCAGCTCCCCCAGCTCCCGGAGCTCCTCCGTGACGGAGCGTCGCAGCTCCTCGGGGAGCTGGCGGGCCAGGTAGCTCTGCAGGAGGGTGTCGTCGTCGTACTGGTTCCCGAGTCGGGGCGGATCCTGGAAGAAGCTCATGCCTCCCAAATTAGCACCAGGGCTCGAGGGGTGCCGTTCCCTTCCGATCCCCCCTCCCTCCGGCCCTCCCCAGGGCCCCGGGGGGGAGAAGCGGAGAAATCCGGGAGATGAGGTAGGCTGGCGGCATGTCCGAGTTCAAGAAGCCGGGGAGCCCCCCAGGTTTCGAAAACGACCCGAATCGCAGCATCACGCCGCTGGAGACACCGAAGGCGCTTGCTCCGCCGCTGCCCCCTCCGCGGGCCAGGGCCGAGCGCTCCGGCGCGGTGGCCGCCCTCCCTCCAGCACCGCCCCCGGACGAGATCACCGTGGGCCGCGCCCCCACACAGGCCGGCTACGTCGGCCTCGATCGTCGCACGGCGCCGGCCCCGGCCACTCCTCCCGCTCCCCCGTACCCTGGCCCCGAGCGCCGAACGGCGTCCCCGCCCTCCAACCCCGAGCGCCGCGTCGTCACCCAGCAGCGCCGCGCCCTCGAGGCCGCCGCGCCGCCGGTCCGGGCCTACTGGCCCCAGGCGCCCCGCACCGCCGAGGAGGCGGGTCTCACCGTCTCCATGGTGGAGGAGCTCGTCCTCAAGGCCATCTTCTTCGCCGGAGAGATGCGGGGCATCGACATCGCCAACCGCCTCTGTCTGCCCTCCGCCATCGTGGACGAGGTGATCGAGGGCCTGCGCCGCCAGAAGTACCTGGACATCCGCGGCGGCGGCGCCTCCGGCCTGGGCAAGTCCACGATGATCTACCAGCTCACCACCTTCGCCACGGAGCTGATGCGGCAGATCTTCGATCGCAACCGCTACAACGGTCCGGCCCCCGTCCCCATCCAGGACTGGGGCTACGCCGTGCGCAAGCAGACCATCCGCGGCAACCGCATCACCCGCGCGAAGATGGAGGACAAGTTCGGAGATCTCAGCATCCGCGACTACATCTTCGACGGCATCGGCCCGGCGATGAACTCCGGGCGCGCCATCTTCTTCTACGGCCCGCCCGGCAACGGCAAGACGGCCATCTGCCAGTGCATGGTGAACTGCTTCGAGGGGGAGATCTTCATCCCCCACGCCATCATGATTGATGGGTTCATCGTCCGGCTCTACGACGACATCCTCCACTCCGCCGTCGCGGACGAGCCCAACACCCCGGCGTACGATCGGCGCTGGGTCCGCATCAAGCGCCCGCTGGTCGTGGTGGGCGGCGAGCTGACGCTGGAGATGCTCGATCTCGTCTACTCGCCCGAGGTGAAGTACTACGAGGCCCCGTTCCAGATGAAGGCGATCAACGGGATGCTGCTCATCGACGACTTCGGGCGGCAGAAGGTCTCCCCGAAGGATCTGCTCAACCGGTGGATCGTCCCGCTCGAGAACGACGTGGACAACATCACCCTGCACACCGGCAAGAAGGTGCAGGTGCCCTTCGACGTGTTCACCGCCTTCTCCACCAACCTGGAGCCCTCGGAGCTGGTGGACGACGCCTTCCTGCGCCGCGTGCGCTACAAGCTCGAGGTGCAGCGCCCGGACGAGGATCAGTTCTTCGAGATCTTCGAGGCCATCTGCCGCAAGCGCGGGGTGCCGTACAATCCCGACATGGTCGAGTACCTGGTGGAGAAGCACTACCGCGCCATGGGCCGCGAGTTCGCCGCCTGCCAGCCCCGGGATCTGCTCGATCAGGTGATCGACATGGCCAACTACCTGGGCATCCCGCCGCAGCTCAACCCGGTGCTGCTGGATCGCGCCGTGCGCAGCTACTTCGTCCGCTTCGAGCACCCGCCGGCCCCCTAGCGCACGCCACCGCGGTCCCGCCCCGCCTCACCCCGCGGGCGGGGCGAAGGGCCCCCAGGGCGAGGGCTTCAGCCACTCGCGCACCTGCTCCACCGGCACGTTGGAGAGCACGTCCACGAGGGACAGGCCGTAGACGAAGCGGCCCTGGCGGCCCTGCGGATACTCCGGGTAGCGGAAGCGCTGCCACAGCAGCCGCACGCCCGCCTCGCGGAAGAGCGCCGGCTGGAGGTACATCGTCGAGCCGGTGCCCGAGTAGTACGTGTCCGCCCCCAGCTGCACGCAGTACGAGGCCAGCCGCCCCGTCTTGTCCGGGTGCCCACGCTCCAGCGTCGAGGCCAGCCGCACCGTGGGGGAGAGCCCCAGCGGCTCGTAGAACAGGGCCATGCTCGACAGCAGCACGCGCAGCAGCGAGCCCGGCCCGCTCGCCCCCGCGGCCTCCGCGTAGAAGGGCTCCAGCCGGGGCAGCACCTGCGCGCGGAAGTAGGGCCGCCGGCCGTAGAGCGTGATGAGCGCCTGCAGGTGCTTGCGCGCCCAGGGCTGGCGGGCGTCCACCGCCAGCTCCGACAGCGCGCTGTCCCGGTGCGCCCCCTCCAGGGGGATGCTCAGCCACTGGTAGCCCGGCTCGCTCGGCGGCGGGATCGGCACGGGGTGCGGCAGCGCCACCCGCGTCCGCCGCTGCCACCCCCGCCTCAGCCACTGCACGTTGTCCAGGATCAGCAGCGTGCTGGCCCGCGCCACCTGCTCGTAGAAGTCCAGCCACGGCAGGTAGTGGGGCTGCTCGGCCACCAGGACGACAGGGGTGCTAGGCACGCAGGGGAGTATACGCTCCGACACCTGGCCGGCGGGGGGGCGGGGTTTATCAATAGACTTTTCCAGCCATGGTCGAAATGATGGCACATTTGGAATGGTCGGGTTCCAAGGCTCCTAAGGAATGAGATTTCTTCTCGTCACCGCTGACCCCTATCCCGAGCTGCTCGGGGAGCTGAGGCGGCTGGGCCACAGCGTGACAGTCGAGGGGGATCCGGTCGAGGCGGGGCGGGTGCTCGCGCGCGAGCCGGTGGAGGTGCTGGCGGTGGAGGCCGCCCGACTGGTCTCGGGCTCGCGGTGGCTGGAGTCGCTGCGCGCCAGCTCCACGGCGGGGGTGATGGTGCTGGGGCTGGCCGCTTCGCTGGCGGAGGAGGAGCTGGAGCCGCTGCTGGCGGCGGGAGTGGACGAGTACCTGGTGGCGCCCTTCGCGCCGGCCGAGGTGCGGGGAAGGCTGAGGCTGCTGGCCCGCAAGCGGGCCGCGTCCGAGGAGCTGCTGCGCGCGCGCGGCCAGGGCGAGGTGGCGAGGCTCGCGGACATCATCCAGCTGCAGAGCGGCGTCATGCAGGCGGGGCTGGATCAGCAGCGGCTGATGCAGCAGCTGTGCGAGGGGGCACGCGTGCTCTGCGGGGCGGAGGGCGCGGCGGTGGGGACGCTGGAGGGGGCGGAGCTGGTCTTCCGCTACGCCGTCGGCACCATGGAGCCCTTCACGGAGCTGAGGCTCCCGGTGGAGAAGAGCTTCAACGGGGCGAGCGTGCTGCGCGGCGAGGTGCTGCACGCCGAGGACTGCGAGACAGACGAGCGGGTGAACCACGATCAGGCCCGGGAGCTGGGGATCCGCTCGATGATCGCCGTTCCGCTGCGGCACGGCGAGCGGACGGTGGGCGTCCTCGACATCCTGTCGAGCAGGCCTCACGCGTTCGACACGCGGGAGGTGCGGACCCTGGAGCTGATCGCCGGCCTGATCGGCACCGCCATGGCGAATGCCACCGAGTACCAGGCCAAGCAGGCGCTGGCGGCCGAGCTCTCCGCCGCGCTCTCGGCGCTGCGGGAGTCGCAGGAGCTGTTCGACTCCTTCATGAACAACAGCCCGGCGCTGGCCTACATGAAGGACGGAGAGGGCCGGCGGGTGTGGGTCAATGCGCCCTACCGGCGCTTCTACCACCTGGAGTCGGCGGAGCTGGGGAGCCTCGAGGATCAGGACCTGATGGCGCCGGCGATCGCGGAGCAGGTCCGCCGGAGGGATCTGGAGGTGCTCCAGTCCGGGCAGCCCTCGCTGAGCGAGGCGCTCATCCCCGCGCCGGATGGCACCGAGCACCACTGGCTCACCTACCGCTTCATCGTGCGGGACAGCGCGGGCCGCCGCTTCGTGGCCGGGGTGTCGCTGGAGATCACCGAGCGCAAGCGGGCCGAGGCGGCGCTGCGGCGCTCCGAGCAGAGCTTCCGCGCGCTGATCGAGGGCTCGCCGGAGGCGATCTTCGTCCACCGGGGCGGGCCCCTGGTCTACGTCAACCCCGCGGCGCTGCGCTTCCTGGAGTTGCACCGCGCCGCGGTGGTGGGCACCTCCATGCTCCAGTATGTGCACCCCGAGGATCAGGAGGCCGTCGCGGGGCTGCTGGACGCGGAGCCCTCGCGGGTGCGCTCGGAGAGGTGCGAGCTGCGCTTCGTCAAGTCCACGGGCCGGGTGATGACGGCCGAGGTGAGCTGCCTGAGCGTCGTCTTCGACGGCGAGGCGGCCACCATGGTGAGCGCGCGAGATCTCACCGAGCGCAATCAGATGCAGTCCCGGCTGGTGCTGTCGGATCGGCTGGTGGCCATGGGCACGCTGGCGGCGGGCGTGGCGCACGAGATCAACAACCCGCTGAGCTACGTGCTCTCCAACCTGTCGTTCCTGGCCACGGAGCTGCGGGCGCTGGCCCCGGAGCTGCCGCCGGGGCGGCTGGAGGAGCTGGAGGAGGTGCTGCGCGAGGCGACGGTGGGCGGCGAGCGGGTGCGGCAGATCGTGGGCGATCTGAAGACGTTCTCGCGCGCGGACGATGACTTGCCCACGGCCGTCAGCATGCAGAACGTGCTCGAGTCGGCGCTCGCCATCGCCCGGTCGGAGCTGCGCCCGCGCGCGATGGTGGTGCGCGACTACGCGGAGGTGCCACCGGTGGAGGGCAGCGCCGGTCGGTTCGGGCAGGTCTTCCTCAACCTGCTGATCAACGCCGCGCAGGCCATCCCCCCAGGGCAGCCGGAGCAGCACCAGGTCCGCGTCCAGCTGCGCGCGGTGCAGGAGCACGTGATCATCGAGATCCAGGACACGGGGGCGGGGATCCCGCCGGAGCTGCGCTCGCGCATCTTCGATCCGTTCTTCACCACCAAGCCGGTGGGGGTGGGGACGGGGCTGGGGCTGTTCGTGTGCCAGGGCATCGTCGCCCGCTTCGGAGGGGAGATCTCCGTGGAGAGCGAGGTGGGCAAGGGCACGACGTTCCGGGTCATCTTCCCTTCGGCGCGAGAGGGCCGCGAGCGGCGCCTGAGTCCGGCTCCGCGCCTTCCGGGCGAGGGGCGCGGAAGACGGGCGTGAAGACGCGCGGGGCCTTCCTCTTGCGCACGCACCGCGTCTGCGCGCTCATGTAGCAGACGGAGAAGGCGCGGCGCCGCTGCCCGGTGCGGCTGGGGCCCGAGCGGTGCCAGACGTGGTTGTGCACCAGCATCACCTCTCCGGCCCGCGCGGGCAGGCAGATGCGGCGGGCCTCGGCGTCGGCGGCGGCCACCTGATCCGGGGGGATGACGCCGCCCAGCGGGGTGACGAGCCCGCCGCGGTGGCTGCCGGGCACCACCTCCAGACAGCCGCCGTCCAGGGGCGCGTCGTCCAGGGCGGTCCACAGCTGCAGCTCGGGCTCCTGGGTGAGCCCCCACAGCCGGCCGCCGTCCTGGTGCCAGGGCAGGTTGCTGCCGCCCGCCTGGCCCTTGTGGAAGAGGATGGCGCGGTAGATGACGATGTCGCCGGGGATGCGGGCGCGGACCACGCGCTCGAAGAGGGGGTTCTCCAGCCACGCCAGGAAGCGCGGATCCAGCTCCAGCTTCTCCAGCTTGCGGTAGTCGAGCGAGGGCCCCTGCCAGCCCAGCCCCAGCGGCGCGTCCTCGTAGCGGCCGGTGGGCGCGTCGAGCTGGAAGAAGAAGCCCGGGTACGCCACGCGCCCGAGCATCAGATCGTCCGCGCGCTCGCGCAGGGCCTCCAGCCCCGCCTCATCCAGCAGCACCCCCAGCCGGGCGTAGCCGTGCTCGGCGTAGTGGGCCAGGGCCGAGTCCACGTCGAAGTGGGCGGGATCCACGCGCAGCATGTTCACCTCGCGTAGCGGGCGTCCGTGCCGAGGAACGCCTGGTGGAGCTCGTCGAGGCGCGCGAGCGTCCGCGGCGACACGGGCCGCGCCCACGCCTCCAGCGCGGCGTCCAGGTGCTCCAGGGAGCCAGGGCCCACGAGGACGGAGTCCACCCCGGGGCGGCTCGCCAGCCACGCGTAGGCCAGCGTCACCAGCCCCATGCCCTCGGCTCGGGCCAGGGCGCTCAGGGCCTCCACCTGATCGAACAGCCGCTCGGAGCCATAGCGGCCCTGGTACAGCGTGTTGGAGCCCAGCCGGGAGCCTGGAGGAGGGGGGGCTCCTCGGGCATAGCGGCCGGTGAGCACTCCGCCCGCCAGCGGGTTGTAGACGGTGGTGTGCAGGGGGTAGCGACGGGTGAAGGGGAGGTACTCCAGCTCGATCTGCCGCACGAGGACGTTGTAGAGCACCTGGGAGACAGCGGGGCGCGGCAGGCCTCGCGCGTCACAGAGCATGTTCAGCTCCAGGATCTGCCACGAGGCGAAGTTGGACACCCCCCAGTGGCGCGCCTTGCCGGCGCGCAGCACCCGGCCGATCCCCTCCAGCGTCTCCTCGATGGGCGTGGCCGGATCCGGCTGGTGCAGGTAGAAGAGCTCCACCCGATCGGTGCCCAGCCGCTCCAGGCTCTCCTCCAGCGCCTGCTCCACGCGCGCGGCGGCCAGCCCCTCCGGGCGGCCCTGGAGGCGGGCGAGCCCCACCTTCGTCGCCAGCCCCACCTCCTCGCGCCGGCCCCGGAGCGTCTGCCCGAGGATGCGCTCCGCCTCGCCGTTGCCGTAGACATTGGCCGTGTCAAAGAAGCGGATGCCGCGCTCGATCGCCCGATCGACGATGCGCCTGGCCTCCGGGGCAGGGGTGCGTTTGCCAAAGTTCATCGTCCCCAGGCTGAGGACGGGCGGACGCGAGGCCCCCCGCGGGCGGGGAGTGAGCCAGGGCGCGAGCAGGGCGTCGGGAGTGCTCATGGGCACACTCTCGGCGCGCCCGGCCTCGGCGTCCAGCGGCCCGTGAGTGGACGGTGGGGGAGGAGGAGAGCTTGCGTGCCAGAGGGCCGCTCCCCATGTATTCCTTGGTTCATGCCCTACCGTCGCGTCACCCGCTTCGTCACCGCCCCGGACGGGACCCGGATCGCGTACCACACGCACAGCGGGGGTCTACCTGAGGAGCAGGTGGAGCGGGAGATGGCCTCGCGCCCGTCCGTGCTGCTGTCCAACGGCATCGGCACCTCGGAGAACTTCTGGCGCCACATCGTCGCCAACCTGGAGCAGGACCACCGCGTGGTGCACTGGAACTACCGGGGGCACGGGCACAGCGACGAGGCCCACGACGGCGACTACTCCGTCTCCGCCCAGGTGGACGATCTGGAGCGCATCACCGAGGCGATGATGGCGGCCGGCAATGGGCGCCCCCCGCACCACATCGCCTTCTCCATGGGCGTTCGCATCCTCGTGGAGCTGTGCCGGCGGCGCCCGGAGCTGGTGCCGGCGATGACGCTCATCGCGGGGGCTCCGGGGGCGGCGGGGGCCTGGAGGGAGGGCCGCCTGGCGCGGCTCGGGCTGGGCGCGGTGAAGCAGGCCATCGACGCGTTCACCCCGCTGCTGCCCCTGGCCTCCCCCATCGTGCGCGCCTTCCTGGCCAGCCCGCTCGCCTACCCGGCGGGCCGGCTGACGGGGACGCTGCGCGCCAGGGCGCCGCGCGCGGATCTGGACGAGTTCTTCTCCTCCCTGCGCAGGATGAGCCCCGAGGCCTACTGGAAGACGCTCCAGGGGTTGATGGAGGGGCACGCCTGGGACGTGCTGCCGAAGGTGGAGGCCCCCACGCAGATCATCGCCGCGGCCGACGATCTGATCGTGCCGCTGAGCGACATGCTGCACATGCGGGAGGTGCTGCCCTCCGCGCGCTGGCTGCTGGTGGAGGATGCGGGGCACGCGGGGCTGGTGGAGGCCGGGAGCGAGATCGCCGACGCCGTCCGGACCTTCCTGGTGGACAAGGGGATCGAGCCCCCCTCCATGGCGCCGTGATTTCGGCTGGACCCGCCAGGGCCCGGCGCGCCATAAGAAAGGTGTGCGAGTCGTCTCCTGGAACGTGAACGGGCTGAGAGCAGTCCACAAGAAGGGGTTCGAGCGCTGGCTCGCCCGCTCCCGGGCGAACGTCGTGGCGGTGCAGGAGGTCCGCGCGCGCGCCGAGCAGATCCCCGAGGAGCTCCGGGGCTCGAAGCGCTGGCGCACCCACTTCGTGTCCGCCGAGCGCCCCGGCTACAGCGGCGTGGGCCTGTTCGCCCGGGAAGAGCCGGAGGACGTGGACACGGCGCTGGGGGTGAAGGAGATGGACGCGGAGGGGCGCCTGCAGCTGGCCCGCTTCGGCCGGCTGACGATCGTCAACGGCTACTTCCCCAATGGCAATGGGAAGAACCGGGACAACAGCCGCATCCCCTTCAAGCTGGCGTTCTACCGGCGGCTCTTCGATCGGCTGGAGCGGGCGCGCCGGGACGGGGAGCGGATCCTCGTGGTGGGGGACTTCAACACCGCGCACCAGGAGCTGGATCTCGCCCGGCCCAAGGACAACCGCGAGACGAGCGGCTTCCGCCCCGAGGAGCGCGAGGAGTTCGATCGGTGGATCCGCGCCGGCTGGGTGGACACCTTCCGCCACTTCCACCCGGGCGGCGGGCACTACTCCTGGTGGACGCAGCGGGTGGACGCGCGGGCGCGCAACATCGGCTGGCGGCTGGACTACATGCTGGCCTCGCATGGCGCCATGCCCTTCGTGAAGCGCGCGGCCATCCACCCCGAGGTGTTTGGCTCGGATCACTGTCCGGTGAGCGTGGATCTGGATCCGAAGATCCGCTAACAGCCCGGTTCACCCCATGAACGCTCTGCTCTCGATCTGGACCTGGCTGGAGATCGCCCTCATGTCGCTGGTCGGTTTCTTCGTCCAGCTTCCGCTCGCCGTCCTCACCTGGCCCTTTGATCGCCGCAAGGTGGTGGCGGGCAGGTGCTTCCGGCTGATCGGCGTGATCGCTGCGAAGCTGACCCCCTTCTGGCGCTTCGGGGTGCAGGGCCCGCTGCCGGAGCGCTTTCCCTCGCGCACGGTGGTGGTGAGCAACCACGAGTCCAGCGCGGACCCCTTCCTCATCTCCCACCTGCCCTGGGAGATGAAGTGGCTGGGCAAGGCCAGCCTCTTCAAGATCCCCGTCGTCGGCTGGAGCATGTGGCTGGCCGGGGACATCCCCGTCACCCGAGGGGACGGGGACTCCGCCAGGGGTGCCATGGCGCGCTGTGTCAGCTGGCTGGGGAAGGGGATGCCGGTGATGATCTTCCCGGAGGGCACGCGCTCCAAGACGGACGAGCTGCTGCCGTTCAAGGACGGGGCGTTCCGGCTGGCCATCGAGACGGGGGCGGACGTGCTCCCGCTGGCGGTGAGCGGCACGCGGCGGGCGCTGCCCAAGCACTCCTGGCGCTTCGCCCACTCGCGCGGGCTGGTGATGGTGGGGACCCCGATCTCCACGAAGGGGATGACGCTGGCGGATGTGGAGCGGCTCAAGGCCATGGCCCGGGAGCAGATCCTCGCCCTGCGCGCCTCCCTGCTCCCGCTCACCGCCGCCTGAGCGACTTTCTGAGCAGGGAAAGCAACTTCTCCTGCCCAGCTCCGAAAATCAGAGACGGCGTAGCAGCTTCAATTCAGCCGGCGTTGAAAAAAAGACGCCCGCTGAATCCTTCATAAGCCGCGCCTGAGGGATACTGGGCGTGATGGACCACGACTCCAAGACTGAACTCAGGGACCAGAAGGGTGGCCCCCCCGGGGATGACGCTGTGCGAACGGACCGCGGGCACGTGAGCCGCCAGCGCAGTGGCGCGGCCTCCGGCTCCCAGTCCTCCCAGGCAACCGATGAATCCGCGTACCAGCTGGAGCGCGGCACCCGCATCGAACGCTACATCCTGCTCAAGCCCCTGGGGCAGGGCGGCATGGGCGTGGTGTACTCGGCCTACGATCCGGATCTCGATCGCAAGGTGGCCGTCAAGCTGCTGCACCCGGACAAGAGCACGCCGGATGGGAACTCGGCGCGAGCCTGGATGATGCGAGAGGCGCAGGCCATGGCCCGCATCACCCACCCCAACGTCATCTCCGTCTACGACGTGGGGACGTTCCGATCGCAGGTCTTCGTGGCCATGGAGTTCATCCAGGGCCGCACCTTGAGCGACTGGGCCCGCAAGACGCAGCACACCTGGCAGGAGACGCTCCGGCTCTTCCTGGAGGCGGGCAAGGGGTTGAAGGCGGCGCACGCCTCGGGGCTGGTGCACCGGGACTTCAAGCCGGCCAACGTGCTCATTGGAGACAACGGCCGGGTGTGCGTGCTGGACTTCGGCCTGGCCCGGCTCGCCGACGAGGCCGCGGCGGAGGAGGCCGCCCTCACCGGTGAGGCCGAGGGGCTCGATCCGGAGAGCGCCGAGCCGCTGGCGCTGGCGATGCCCGAGCGCGACGACATCGCCGTGGGCACGCCCCAGTACATGCCGCCCGAGCAGTACATGAGCACCGTGGTGGATCAGCGCGCGGATCAGTTCAGCTTCTGCGCCTCGCTGTACTGGGCGCTCTACCGCAAGCGTCCCTTCGAGCCCCGGAAGGTGGCCAAGACGGCGGCGGAGAGCAGCCGGAGCGGGACGGGCACCGCGGAGCCCTGGCGCAAGCTGCCCCACGCCGTCGCGGCCCATGAGCCGCCGGCCGACGCGAAGGTCCCCGCCTGGGTGCGCAAGGCCGTGATGCGCGGGCTCTCGGTGCACCCGGAGGATCGCTTCCCCTCCATGGACGCGCTGCTGGACGCGCTCTCGCAGGGGCAGCGCAAGGCCCAGCGCCGGGGGGCGCTGGCGGCGGTGGGGGCCCTGGCCATGGCCGCCTCGGGCGTGGGCGTGTACGCCTTCCACCAGAGCCGGGTGTGCGCGGGCGGGGACGAGATCGTGGCCTCGGCTTGGGGGCCGCAGGCGCGGCAGAAGCTGGAGGCGGCCTTCTCCGCCACCGGTAAGCCCTTCGCGGCCGACGCGATCCAGAAGGTGGAGGGCATGCTGGATGCCTACGCCGGAGACTGGGCGCGTATGCACGCAGACGCGTGCCAGGCCACCCGCGTGAGTGGGGAGCAGACCGAGGAGCTGCTGGCCATGCGCATGGTGTGCCTGGATCGGCGCCGCCAGGATCTGGGAGCGCTGACGAGCCTGCTGGCCGAGGCGGACGGCAGGGTGGTGGAGAAGGCGGTGGACGCCGCGGCGGCGCTGCCCTCGCTGGAGCCGTGCCAGGACATTGTCTCGCTGACCGAGCAGCCGCCGCTGCCTTCGGATCCGAGCGCGCGCGCCGCCGTGGAGAAGCTGGGCGAGAAGCTCGCCCAGGTGAAGGCGCTCCACGATGCGGGCCGCTACAAGGCCGGGCTGGAGCTGGCCCGGGAGCTGGAGCCCCAGGTGTCCGCCACGGCGTACCTCCCGCTCCAGGCCGAGCTGCGCTACCACATGGGCTGGCTGATGCAGCAGCAGGGCGAGGGCCCGGACGGCATCGGCCAGCTCGAGCAGGCCTTCGATCTCGCCGAGTCGAGCCGCTCCGATCGGGCCCGGCTCGAGGTGCTCGTCAAGCTCATCCACATGTTCGCCAACAACGGCCACCCGGAGGAGGCGGAGCGGTGGGGCAAGGTGGCGGTGGCGATCCTCAAGCGCCTGGGCGGCGAGCCGCCGCTGGCGTTCGATCTGATGGGGAACCTGGGCAACGTCGCGCTGCTGAGTGGCCGCTACCAGGAGGCATGGGACTACTTCGACAGGGCGCGCGCGCTGGCGGACTCCACGCTGAAGCCGGACGATCCGAAGCGGGCGAAGGTGAGCTTTGGCCTGGGGCTGGCGGCGCTGCGCATGGGGGACTTCCCCAAGGCCATCACGCTGCTGGGCCAGTCGCTGCGGCAGACGGAGGCGGCCAAGGGCAAGCAGCACCCCGAGGCGGCCACGCGGCACACCATGCTCGCCACGGCGTACCGGGAGAGCGGGGATCCGGACAAGGCGCTGACGCACATCCAGCACGCGCTCGCGGTCCGCAAGGCCGCGCATGGGCCGGAGCACCCGGCGGTGGCCGACGCGCTGGACGAGCTGGGGATGGGCTACCTGGCGCTCAAGCGCAATGACGAGGCGCTGAAGACGTTCCAGGAGGCCCTGGCGATCAAGAGCAAGGTGCTGGGGGAGGATCACCCGGATCTGTCCTTCTCGTATGACGGGATCGGCCAGGCGCTGCTGGCCCAGGGCAACGCCGCCGCCGCCATCGAGCCGCTGCGCAAGGCGCTCTCCTATGAGGACACCGAGCCGGAGGGGCTGGCGTTCACCGGGTTCGCCCTGGCCAAGGCCCTCTGGGAGGAGGGCAAGGATCGGGACAAGGCGCGCGCGGAGGCCCGGGTGGCGCTCGAACGGTACGTGAAGCTGGAGAAGGCCGATCAGGTGTCCGAGATCAACGCCTGGCTCAAGGCGCACCAGGAGGATCCCCCCGCCTCCAAGAAGGTGGCCGCCAAGAAGGAGCGCGCGGCCAAGCGCAAGCCGCGCGGCGCGAAGCTGTAGCCCTGCGCGCCGCGGGCTACTTCGCCGCCTCGTACAGGTGCAGGGTGAGCACGGGGCAGTGTGCTCGCGCGACGACCTTCTGCGCCACGCTGCCCAGCAGCAGGCGCGGCAGGCCGCGGCGGCCGTGGGTGCCCATGATGATGAGATCGTGCTTCCCCTCCTCGGCGATACGCAGGAGGGTGGAGGTCGCCTCCCCGACGACGACGCGGTGCTTGATGGGGACGTTCCCGCTCTTCACCTTCGCCACCAGCGCATTCAGCTCCTTGGAGGCGCTGTCGACGGCGACCTGCTCGAGCGACTGGGAGTTCCACCCGGGCGCGGCCACGAGCAGATCCGGCGCCACGTACTGCGGTGGCTCCCAGGCGTGGATGAGCTCGAGGGAGGCATTGAAGGGAGTGGCGAACTGGATGGCGTACTCGATGAGCGTCTGGGAGCCTTCGGACAGGTCCACCGGGACGAGGATTCGGGACGGCGCGGGCATGGGATAGTTCCTCCTGACTGGCTAGGGGTGCTCGTGTGCACTCCCAGGCGGGAGCGCCACCCCCTCTTAGTGGAAGAAGCGTGCCAGCAGGACGCCTCGGAGCAGGCGTGTCCGGGCGCAGACTTTTCGGAGGCGCCCCAGGGAGGTGCAGCTCTTGCGGTTGCCCGCTCTCTCCGTGGGCGACGGGCCCACGCCCGGCCGGGGCCAGGCGACTTAGTTTTTCCTTCCAGCAGCCCGCGTCCCCACCCCCGCGCTTCAGGAGGAGTGCATGCGTCCCCCCCTCGACTCCGGAACCGTGCTGATCGTCGGAGCCTGCTCGGGCCTCGGACGGGAGATCGCCCGCCAGCTCTCTCTGCGGGCCGGGACGCTGGTGCTCGTCGCGTCGGAGGTGGGGCTGCTGGAGGCGCTCCGCGCGGAGCTGGAGGCGCGCAACCCCACCCTGGGCGTGATCCTCATGGCCTGTGACATCTCCCGGCCGGGCGAGGTGGGCGAGGTGCTCGCGGAGCTGGCGCGGCAGTTCGTCGCGGTGGACGTGCTGGTGAACGCCTCGGCCACGCAGGGGCGAGCCCTCTTCGCGCACCAGCGCTGGGGAGACATCGAGCGGATGCTCGTGGGCAACGTGATGACGCCGCTGCTGCTCGCCCGGCGGCTGCTGGGGCAGATGCTGGCCCGGGGCCGGGGCGGCATCCTCCACATCGGCTCGGGGGCGGGCCAGCTCTTCCTGCCGGGGGCCGCCACCGCCGCCGCCACCCACCGGTGTCTGGATGGGTTCCTCGAGTCCCTGCGGCTCGAGGTGGAGGGGACCGGGATCGTCATCACGCAGGTGGCGCCGGGCCCCATCGAGGACGCGGCGCACGGGGAGCGCGCCCGCCAGGGGCCGCGGCCCTTCCTCGGTATCTCCGCGGCGCGGTGCGCGCGCGAGGCCCTGGCCGGCTTCGAGCGCGGAGCAGCCCTGGTGTACCCGGGCTGGGGCCACCGCCAGGTGATGCGCCTGCTGCCCCGGCTGCCGCGCGCGGTGCGGCGGGTGCTCGGGAGGCTGGCGATGAGGGATCTCCGACGGCTTCCCGGAGGGGAGCTGCCGCGGCTGGCCGGGAGCCCGCGCGAGCTGCCAGGCAGTGCGTCCACCTCGGCGTGAGCCGGCGCCCGCAAAAACAACGGCGGCAGCCCGCGAAGGCTGCCGCCCTCGCGCAGGGACGGGGTGGGGGGATTCACACCGTCCTCCGCGCGAACCCGCTCCCGAGGGAACGGTGGGGGATGCCTACAGCCCGATCTCGGCCAGGCGCGCCTTGACCCAGGCACGTGTCGTGCCAGGAGTGCAAGTGCCTGACTTTCCTGGGAGCGGTGAGATGTGACGCAGTGCGTCTGGAGCACTGCGACACCTGCCCTTCAAGTGCAGATGTAAAGAGTCTGGACAGTCCGATCCGGTTTCCCCTCGGACCTTCCTGTTTTTACTGGAAGGTGGGGGATTGTTGCCTTGTCGGACAGTGCTCGGCAGCGCGCTGTCTCCATCCGGTACAGGGAAAGCCCGTAGGTGCTAGCCGATGATCATGTCCTCGCGCTCCAGGTGGCCGGAGGTGAAGCGGCGCAGGTTGAAGCGGTGGAAGAGCTCGTCGTGCTCGCCGGTGATCATCCACTGGGCCATCCGCTCGGCGACGGCGGGGGCCATCATGAAGCCGTGGCCGACGAAGCCGGACATCTGCAGGAGGTTGTCCAGGCCCGGGGTGCGGCCCAGCACGGGGTTGTTGTCCGGCGTCACGTCGTAGCAGCCGGCCCACTGGCGCAGCACCTTCACGTGGCCCACCTGGGGCAGCTGCTCCAGCAGGGCCTCGGAGAAGCGGGCTACGAAGCGCAGGGTGGAGCCCATGTTGAGCCCGGCGGGCTCCTTCGGATCGCCCATGCCGCCGACGATCTCGCCGCGCATGGACTGGCTGAAGTACAGGCCCGAGTCGAGCACGGACACCAGCGGCCCCACGAAGGGCTTGAGGGGCTCGGTGCTGAGGATCTCGTGGCGGTGGGGCTCGTTGGGCAGCTCCACCTCCGCGAGCCTGGCGATCTCCGGGCTCCAGGCGCCCGCGGCGAGCACCACCGTGTCGCAGGCGATGTCGCCGCGATCCGTCCTCACCTTGCGCACCTGGCCGCCGGAGATCTCGAAGCCCGTCACGTTCGTGAAGGTCTCCACCTTCATGCCCTTCTTGAGGCAGTGCTGGGCGTAGCCCCAGAGGAAGGCCCAGGGGAAGATGACGCCGTCCTCCGGGTTGAACGAGGCGGCGAGCACCCCCTTGAGCGTGAGGCCGGGGACGATCTCGCGCGCGGCGTCGGCGGTGATGATGCGCGTGGGGACGCCGTGCTTGTTGTGGAGCGCGACGTTGCGCTCCAGGCGCCGGGCCACCGCCTCCGTCTTGGCCATGAAGAGGTAGCCGCCCTGGCGCAGCCAGATGTTGATGCCGAGATCCCGGGCGAACTGCTTCATCAGATCGATGGAGCGCTTGGCCAGCTCGATGTTGGAGGGGGTGCCCCACTGCATGCGCACGCCGCCGCCGTTGCGGCCGGAGGCGCCCGCGCACAGGTAGCCGCGCTCCAGCACCACCACGTCCGTCTCGCCGCGCAGGCTGAGGTTGTAGGCCAGCGCCAGGCCCATCACGCCGCCGCCGATGATGACGACCTTGGCCTTCTGGGGGAGGGGCGCGGTGGGGCGCAGCGCGGGCGGGAAGGTGCCCAGCTCCTGGGGGACGCCGCCCACGGGGGGCTCGGCCGGGTTCACGGGCACGCTGGCGAAGAGCGACAGCTCGGTGGGGTAGAGCGGGGGCCGAGGCGTGAAGGGGAGGATGCCCGGGGGCTGGAGCGGCCCCTCCCTGGCGATCAGCGCGGCCACGGCGGCCTGGCAGCTCTTGCCCTGGCACATGCCGGTGCCGAAGCCGGTGTAGCGCTTGACGGACTCCACGTCACAGTAGCCCCGGGACAGCGCGTGCCGGATGTCGGTGACGGTGACGTCCTCGCAGGAGCAGATCAGTGCCTTGCTCATGACCGTCCTCCGCAGATCGCCTCGGCGGCCCGCGCCCCCGCGGCCGCGGCCTCCCTGGCGGTGCCGCCGCCGGTGATGTCACCCGCGACGAAGAGGTGTGGGGCCGCGGTGCGTCCGTCCGCGTCCGCCTCCACCACGAAGAGGCCCCGCTGCGCGTCGAAGCGCACGTGGGCGCCGCCCTGGCGTGCCAGCTCGAAGCTGGGGCTGGTGGGGGTGGAGACGAGCACCGCGTCGCAGTCCACCTTCACGCGCTGGCCGCCCTCGCGCTGGAAGCTGAAGGCGGTCACCTTCCTGAGCCCGTGCGCCTTGGGCTCGCTGCCCACGCTGGCCACGGGGAGGGCGCCCGCGGGCAGCGGGCCTCGGAGATCCACCACCGCCCGCACCTGGGTGCCGTGAGCCTGGAGGAGTCGGCCCAGGGCATGGAGCTCCTCGCCCCAGCCCACCAGGGCCGCTGCCTCCGGGGCCACGCCGTGCTCGCGCAGGAGCAGGCTGGCGGCGCGGCCGGCGTAGGTGCCGGGGAGATCATTGTTCTCGAAGGGGTGGAGCGCCGGGTGGCCTCCGGGCGCGAGCAGGAAGCGGTCCGCGTAGACGCGCAGGAGGCGCGGGCCCTCGGGCTCCATCTTCACGATGGCGAGGAAGCGCCCGTGCTCGTCGTCATAGAGGCCGATCGCGTGCGCGCGCGTCATGACGTGGTGCGCGGGGAAGGAGGCTTCGTCCGCCACGGCGGGATCGTCCGGCAGGGGCGCGCCTCGGCGCAGGCGGCCGCCGATGCGCTCTTCGCGCTCGAAGAGGAAGAAGGAGGCGCGGCGCTCGGTGAGCCCCCGCGCCGCGGCGAGCCCCGCGGCGCCACCGCCGACCACGGCGATATCGGCCTGCAGGATCTGCGAGTGCGGGCGGATGGGGGCCTGGTGATCGGGCAGCAGGCCGAGCCCCGCGAGCTGGCGCGCCACCTTGGCCATCACCTGCTCGGCGACGGGGACGCCGGCGAACATCTCGTGGTGATCGAGCCCGCGGGGGAAGAACCAGTCGATGGTCTCGAAGAGGTCCACCTTGGCGGAGGGGAAGGCGTTCTGGCGCTCCAGGCGCATGCCGGCGCGGGCGGGGGTGCGGCAGGTGTAGACGTTGGGCTGGCCGTCCACGCGCATGAGGCAGTGGGAGCAGGCGGCGGCGAAGCAGAAGGCGCCGCGGGGGCGGTGGTACTTGATGGAGCGGGCGAAGACGGACTCGCCGGCGGCGATGAGGGAGCACGCCACCGGCTCGCCCTCGACGGCGGGGATGGCTTCGCCCTCGAGATCCACGGTGATGGCCCTGCCGCTGGGAGAGGCATCAGGGAGGCGTCGCATGAGTGCGCGCACCTTCGCCTACCGGCGGGGGGCAGTCAAACGGGTTGGGCCTTCCACGATCGTTCGAATTGATCCAATGGGGTGAAGTCCACGTTCCTGATCTTCGCCCGTTCGAACGCCTTCTTCACTTCCTCCACCACGAGCACATAGCCACTGCGCTCGGAGGGCATGAAGAAGTCGGAGCCGTCCCAGGAGGCCGGATCGAAGAAGAGCCCCTTCCACACAGGGAAGGTGCCGGTCGGACGGATGCGTGGGACCTCGATACTTTGAGACCAGTCGATGTTACCGCACCGGCCTGTGACGGCCAGGCCGCTATAGCCGGGGATCACCTGGCCCTGCTTGTCGCGGACGGAGACCTCATAGAGCGACCATCCGGTGAACCCGTGCGAGCGCAGGAGTTGGACTACCGAATCCGCGACAATGAGCGGTGCAACCAACGTCGTCCGAATCACTTCAACTGGCTGGGTGCGCCCCATCGTCCATTTGACTGTGATGGGGTGGGGTGGCTGCATTTCGGCGCGCATCAAGGCGAAGGCCTCGTCTCGCGTCACATCGATATTGCCTCTGAAGGCCTTGCTGTTCCCTGGCTCCCCGACCTCGAAGATTCTATCGAATCCAGGGAAAGGCCTAGAAGTTGACTTGGAATCCAAACTCGCCTCCCAACTCTCTTCCGTACTGAAGAATCTGTTCAACAGTGGGGTTGTATTGCCGAAGGAACTTCTCCCACCGCCTGGTGTATTCGGCTGCGTTCTTGAGGTGACTGGATAGCTCCCACCATGCGCCGAACCTTGGATCATGGACGTTGATCCCTAGTGCCATCCAGCGCGGCGTTGAGCCAGTCGCGCTCCAGGCCCAGCTCTCCCACCAGCCCGCCCGAGCGGCGCAGCGAGTCGTCCAC
>JAFGNZ010000013.1 GCA_016926755.1 Myxococcaceae bacterium
GCCAAGCCTCTCCACCGTCTCCCGCCGTGGACTCCTCAGTCCAGGGAGCGAGATCCACGGTTCCTGCAAGAGAGCCTTCTTCTTCTGGGCATGACTGGTGGGTGTGGCGCGCCCGTGGTCCAAGAGGTTGTCGTCATCGCTGGCGGCAACACTCAGTCATTTTGGACCTACGACATCGACGCTGATGCCTGGAGCGCGCTCCCCGACGTGCCGAGCGCCGTCGGACCAGGCGGTGCCATCGCGCAGTTGCAGCGTCTTGGAAACATCTACGTGCTCCGCGGAGGCGGTACCACGGACTTCTACCGCTACGACATCAACTCCGGCGCCTGGAGCCAGCTCGCCGCGACCCCGGGACCGGTCGGCGCGGGTGGCGCCCTGGTCGGCATCAACTACGGCACCCAGAGCCAGCGCGACCGGCTCAATGCGTTACAAGGCGGGGGCTCGACGAGCGTGTGGGACTACGACGTCGACTCCGACTCGTGGATGACGATCGCCCAGGTTCCTGAGCCGGTAGACGACGGAGGTGGGCTCGCGTCGCCGAACGTCGGGCAGGAGGGCACGCTGGAGCTGCTCGCGGGCGGCGGCTCGACGACGGTGCACAAACTCGACGTGGCTTCCGGCGCGTGGGCCACCTTCGGCGCCGCGCCCGCCCCGGTCAACGCCGGCGGTGCCATCTCCAACCTGTTCAACAGCTGCGACTTCGCCTTCACCGGCGGCGGCGCCACTGCCTTCTTTTCCACCGGAACCCTGTGCACCTCCGCGGGTCCGCTGGCCGCCACCCCCGCTCCGGTGATGTCCGGTGCCGGGATCGCGACAGCCCCGGGCCTCGTGGGCGCACAGACGGACTGGGTGTTCGGGACGCGCGGCGGTGGCACCACCGACTTCTGGCGCTACAGCATCTCGGCCAACGCATGGGTCGCCGTGGCCGCCACGCCCGGCCCCATCAATGGCGGAGGTGCCATCGTGGAGGTGCGACCGCTTGCGCCCTAGCCGACCCTCCATTCATGAGCGCCAGGGGCGCATTTGCCCAGCTCCAAATTGATGCCGCTCTGATCCGTGAAGCTATAGAACCCACTACACGCCAACACCGGGAACGGGCCTGTTTAGGGGTGGATCAGCGGAAGGAATCGACGATGAAGGCTGCTGCGATGGAACTGTCCAGGACGGCCATCCCGGGCTTCGACTCGGGCAGCTTCCGCATCTGGTCTTCGCCAAGCCGGGCTACCGCGCAGATGGGGACCTTGTCGCCGTCCATTGGGTGGGCCGCGTAGTACCGGATGACGACCTGCGGGCCAGCAGTCCCGCCCCCATGCGAGGTGACGTCATGACACTCCAGGATGCAGAGTTGGATGCGCTCTGGGATCATCTGTGGGGACTCGAAGACCGGATCAACCACGGTGAGACCCTGGAACTCTCCGAGAGGATGCGCGATCTCTTGCTCTCCGCCGCGCCCACGGTGGCGATCAGCATTGCCGACGCGGAAGCAGCCCTCGCCACGACCGAGAGTGCCACCTCCCTTCTGCTGGAGATTCGGAAGCGGATCCGCGAGGGCTCGAACCGAATCAACGATGCGCTTGTACGAATGTACGCACTCCAGGATGCTGGGGATCTCACGGGGGCACGCCAGCAGATGCACGACATACTCGCCGTCGAGGTTGTGCCGCTCTATCGGGAGATTGCCCAGGGCGAGATCGCGAAGCTCAACGACCTGTCGTAGTGGCCGCGCAGCGTTGCCCCAGGCGACGCTCAGATCAGAAATGGGATGATCGCCCTGGGACCCCGGACTGCGCATCAATGCAGGACGGCCCCTTCCCGTTCGCGTGGAGGGATGGACGGGCAGGTGCGACCCTCTGTCTGCAAAAGGCGGAGGGCCGTGTCTTTTCACCGCGAGGCTCGCCACCATGAAACGATCCGCGGAAAGCAGACACCACCTCCTGCGAGTGCCGGCGTCTGGCCCGCTACTGTTTGCGCCCGGGGTCGGAGGTGGGCTGGCGGCCGTGGAGGAGCACGGGCATGTAGCAGGCGCCCTTGAACATGTTCCCGCCGTTGGGCTTGAGTAGCTCGCACTCCTTGCGATCCATCGAGGTCTTGACCCAACACCCACTGCCGAGGAGCACGTGCTGTGGGTGAGGGCAGCGTCCTTTCGCATCGGGCCGCGCCTGGCCCGGCACCGGCTCGGGGAGCGTGTCCTCGGCCAGCACTCCTGGCGCGGAGGGCGCGGGGGAGGCCGTCGTGGCGGTGGTCGCCGCCTCATCGCCAAGCCCTGAAGTACCCCCGTCCTCCAGGCGGGCCCCTCCCGCCTCGTGCCTGACGACAGTGGGTTGCTCCGGGAACTTCCTGGGGATGCTCCACCAGACCCAGGCCCCGAGCGCCAGGAGCGCTGCCGCCGTCGCGAGCCGCCGCCGCCAAGGTCGGGCGCGTGCTGGGGGGCTGACGCGCTCGGCGGAGTCCGGAGTGCGAGAGGACACCTCGGCAGGGCTGCCCGAGGGCCGCATCTGCTGGGCAAAGAGCGGACGCGTGCTCTCGGGAGTCGTGAGCTGTGTGGCCTGCTCCAGCGCCTCGGCCAGCTCCGCCGCGGTGCCACGCTGCTCGGGGCGCACCGAGAGCATGCGAAGGA
>JAFGNZ010000014.1 GCA_016926755.1 Myxococcaceae bacterium
CGCGGATCTCCCGCGCCACCACGCCGAAGCCCTTGCCGTGCTCGCCGCTGCGCACCGCCTCGATGGCGGCGTTGAGCGCCAGCATGTGGGACTGGTCCGCCAGATCCTTCACCGTCTGGGTGATGCCGCCGATCTGCCGGGTGCGCTCGCCCAGCGAGGTGATCTGCTCGGAGATCTGCTTCACCTGCTCCATCATCTCCATGAGCCGCCCGATGCTGGCGGAGATGGCGGCCCCGCCGGTCCTCCCCAGCACATCGGCGCGCGCCGCCACCTCGAGGACGGCCCCGGCCTTCTCGGAGGCGTCCACGGAGGTCAGGTGGATCTCCTGGGCTGTCGCCTGGGTCTGCTGCAGGGCGCTGGCGTAGCGGCTCGCCATCATGCTCTGATCACCGGCGGCCTGGCTGAGCACGCGGATGGACTGGGCCATCAGCTCCGAGGAGAACTGGAGCTCATGCAGCACCTCCTTGAGCCGGCTCACCATGGAGGCGAAGGCCTGGGAGAGCTGCCCCACCTCGTCCTCGGAGTCCACCTGGATGGACTCGCGCAGATCGCCCTCGTTGGCGATGCGCCGCGCCACCGCCGTGAGCCGCAGCAGGGGCGCCACCAGCCGGCGGCTGAAGAGCCAGGCCCCCAGGCAGAAGGCCAGCAAGGCGGCGGCGAGCACCCCTCCGAAGCGCAGGGTGAGGGCCTCGACCCGGGTGCTCGCGGCGGAGCGGTTGAACCCCACGTAGACGGAGCCGAGCGCGCCGTCGAGCACGGGGGCCCGCAGGGAGAGGATCTCGGCCTCCTGGAGCCGCAGCACGCGAGACTCCTGCTCCGTGAGGAGCTGCCGGTGCTGCGCCTGGATCAGGGGCTTGAACTCGCCGGACACGGCGATGAGCTCCCCGCCCTGATCCACCACCGCGATGTAGGCCACGTGGGACGTCGCTGCCACGTCATCGATCGCGGCCCGGACGGCGCCGTGCTGGTGCCTGGCCATCACCTCCAGCAGCGTGGAGGCCAGCGCGGCCGGGAGCCCCGCGCCGATCTCCTGCCCCTGCGCATCAAGCGCGGCCTGCACGCGCGGGAGGAGATAGCCGAAGGTGAGGAGCCCGGTGAGCACCGCCACGCCGAGCGGCCCGAGGCTGAGCTTCTGTGTCAGAGAGAGGCGCATGAACGAGGAGGTCCACGGATTCTGAGTACCGGCCGGCTGACAATGCAATCACTCTGCCCGTCACGAGCCAGCCCGGAGACGTGTCACGTCCTATTGAGAATCGAGAACCCGGCCTGCCTGCCAGGTCGGGCGGCACCCGGAGCGCTCAGGAGGAGCGGATCATGCGCTCCCAGGCCTCCAGCCGCCGATCCAGCGCGGTGAGGGCCCACAGATCGGCCAGGTTGTCCGGCTCCAGGGCCGCGATCGCGCGCTGGAGCGGCTCGCGCGCCTGGACGACGCCCCACTCCGAGAGCACGCGGAGCGCCATCATCGAGGGGCGCGCCGCCAGCAGCGCCAGCAGCGCCGACACGACCCGCTCGCTGCGCTCGGCGGAGATCCGCTGGACCGCCTCGTGGCGCTCCTCGGGGGTGGACTCGGGGGTAGCGAGGATCCCGGCGAGCGCCTGGAAGCGCTCCTCCTCCAACGGCTCCCGCCGCCCGGCCTTCTCCCACTGCTCCAGGGTGACGCTGGTGCGCCCGAACGAGACGCACTCGCGGCCGACCCCATCGTCCCCGAACAGGCCGAGGATGCGCTCCGGCGTCGGGGTGCCCCCTTCGAGCAGGCGCCGGGCGCGCTCCGAGAGCCCGCTCGAGTCCCCGATCAGGTGGACGCGGACCACCGAGGCCTCCGTGTCCGCGCACTGCCACGGGCTGACGCGGCCCCACTTGAGGAAGATCTCGGCGAGCCCCCTGCCGAGCACGTACCAGCGGTACTCCAGCCACACCGCGCTGGGGCGCAGCGTGAAGCGGGGATCCGCGGGCTCATAGAGGCGCGCGGCGCCCTCGGCCAGGCCGGCGAAGCAGCGGTCCACGAGGGCCTGGACGTCCTTGAGTCGCATGAGGGGGCGAGGGTGTGCGATCGCCACGCCGGGTTCAAGCCCACCACCTATGGGATTGGCGAATCGGGCCTGGACCTATAAAAGAGGCCAGCCACGTCCCCCCCTCCTGGGTAACCCATGTCCGAGATCGCCGCACCTGATACGAAGAAGGCAGCCGATTTCCAACCCTACATCGCCCCGGAACGGAGCGATGTCGCCGAGTTCACCCCGAAGGCCATCATCATCGGAGTCATCTTCGGCATCATCTTCGGCGCCGCGACGGTGTACCTGGCCCTCAAGGCGGGCCTGACCGTCTCGGCCTCGATCCCGATCGCGGTGCTCGCCATCTCGGTCCTGAAGCGGCTCGGCGGCTCGACGATCCTCGAGAACAACGTGGTGCAGACCATCGGCTCGGCGGGCGAGTCCATCGCCGCGGGCGTGGTGTTCACCCTGCCGGGCTTCCTCTTCCTGAGCGCGGAGAGCAAGGGCTCCGGCTTCTTCGAATACTGGACCATCTTCACGCTGGCGCTGCTGGGAGGCGTGCTGGGGACGCTGATGATGGTGCCGCTGCGGCGCTCGCTGATCGTCAAGGAGCACGGCAACCTGCCCTACCCGGAGGGGACGGCCTGCGCGTCCGTGCTGATCGCCGGTGAGAAGGGCGGCAACCTGGCGAAGATCGCCTTCCAGGGCGTGGGGTTCGCGTTCGTCTACGCCGTCCTCCAGAAGATCGTGAAGCTGATCGCCGAGGCGCCCGCGCTGGTGTCAGCCCAGACGAACAAGTACTTCCCGTCCGCCACGCTCAACGGGGAGATCACCCCGGAGTACATGGGCGTGGGCTACATCATCGGCCTGAGGATCTCGGGCGTGCTGGTGGCGGGTGGCGTGCTGGCGTGGCTGGGGCTCATCCCGCTGCTGGCCTCGCTGGTCCCGGCGGACACCATCGCGCTGCAGCTGGTGAAGCTCGGCTACATGACGGATCTGACCACCGCGGGGGGGGCCGTCGGCTGGGATCCGGCGACGCACACCTTCGGCAACACGGCTGGCGCCATCTACCGGGCCTACGTGCGGCAGATCGGCGCGGGCGCCGTGGCGGCGGGCGGCTTCATCACGCTGCTCAAGACGCTGCCGACCATCATCTCGGCCTTCAAGGAGAGCCTCGCGTCCTTCCGCGAGGGCCCCGGCGCCGCCGCCCCGAAGCGCACCGAGCGGGACCTGCCCCTCTCCTTCGTCCTCTTCGGCAGCATCGGGCTCGTGGTGGTGATGGCGATCCTGCCCTTCCTGCCTGGCAACGTGCTGGGCCGCCTGCTGCTGGGCGTGCTCATCGTGGTGTTCGGGTTCTTCTTCGTGACGGTGGCCTCGCGCATCGTGGGGATCATCGGCTCCTCGTCCAACCCCATCTCGGGCATGACGATCGCGACGCTGATGGCCACCTGCCTGATCTTCATCGGCATTGGCTGGACGGGGGATGTGTACCAGCCCATGGCGCTGTGCGTGGGCGGCATGGTGTGCATCGCGGCGGCGAACGCGGGCGCGACCTCTCAGGATCTCAAGACGGGCTACCTGGTGGGCGCGACGCCGCGGGCGCAGCAGATCGGTTTGATGATCGGAGCGGTGGCGGCGGCGGTGGTGATCGGGCTGACGATGAAGCTGCTGGACACGCCGACGGAGGCGATGCGGGCGCAGGGGATCGAGCACATGATCGGCACGGAGAAGTTCCCGGCGCCGCAGGGCACGCTGATGGCGACGCTGATCAAGGGCCTGCTGTCGTTCAACCTGGACTGGCAGTTCGTGCTGGTGGGGGTGTTCCTGGCGATCACGATGGAGCTGTGCGGGGTGAAGTCGCTCTCGTTCGCGGTGGGAGCGTACCTGCCGCTGTCCACCACGGCGCCCATCTTCGTGGGCGGGGCCATCAAGGGCATCGCGGACTACATGGCGCAGCGCAAGGGTGAGAAGGTGGAGGAGTCCGAGCTGGGGCCGGGCAACCTCTTCGCCACGGGCCTGGTGGCTGGTGGCGCGCTGGCGGGCGTGCTGGTGGCCATCCTCTCGGTGAACGAGGGCGTCAGCTCGGCCATCGCGGGGCTCTCGGTGGAGAAGGCGCTGGAGCACTCGCTGGGCGCGGGCGGCTACCAGCTCCTGGGCGTCATCTTCTTCGCGATCATGGGCTACGTGCTCTACCGCGTCGCGCGCAGGCCCTCGGAGGCGTAGCCGCCAGTGGGCGGGGCCCGCCGAATGGCGGGCCCTTCGCGTTACCGTTTCAAGGAAGGCTTGTGGGTGCTCCTGCCTCGGCCGCGCGGGCTGGCCCCACGCGCCTTGGGCTTGGAGGCGGGTCCGCGCGCGAAGAGCTCCTGGACGGACTGGACCGTCACGGCCCTGCGCAGCCAGCGCTTGAGCTGAGAAGGCTGGGTGCACGCCAGGATTCGCTGACGGGCCGCCGCATCCACCTTGAGGCCCCGGGCGTCGAGTACCTCCAGCAGGGCCACCCTCTCCCCCCTGCAGAGCCCCTCCTGAAGCCCCTCCTGGCGGCCTGCCTGCCGCCCCTCCTGGAGCCCCTCCTCGCGCCCCTGGGCGACGTACGTGCGGGCGAAGTCGCTCTGGTACTCGTAAGTGCCACTGCGCATCAGTTCCTCCAGGGCGTGACGGGCCGCCTCATTGAGAGAGGACAGGGCCAGATCAACGTAAAGGCGGACGCGCTCCCTATCAAGCCCCACCACCGCCGCCATGACAGTCTGGGCGACGGTCAGCTCGGCAGACTCCACCCGTGCCTCGGACCAGGCCGGCAGGATGATTCATTTATCCCGCTCGCCCGTCCATCAATGAGCCTGCTCGGTAACAGCGCGCCACGAGGCGGCAAGGTGGACCACCGCTGTGGGTGGCATCGGTCCACTTGTCGGCGGCGATATGGTGCTACCTGCTGTGGCGTGGACACTGCGGAATCCGCGCTGGTAGCGTCGAGGGTCCTTCACAGGAGGGATCTATGCGCTGGCTCCGGGTGGGAGTCGTCGTACTTGCAGTCATGGCAACGACCGGTTGCCCCTCTGAATTCGGCAAGGACGGCCGCATTGCCAAGGCCGTCCACAAGGACTCGACGGAACTCGTCATCAAACGCTGTTCGAAGGCGAAGATTGAGGAGGTCTGCGGAAACGGCAAGCAGCACACGCCGGGGTGCAAGGCTTGCTTCGAGTGAACTGGCGCACGGTCGTGGGGAGCTGCGCGGGCGTACTGCTCCCGCTACCGCTCCTGCTACTGCTGTGGGGGCTGTTAAGGCCGGAGGTACCAGCAGAGGCGCGTATCAGCCCCATGCTCGACCACGAGCAGCGCATGCGGTTGACGACTTACCGGCGCGAGTGCCGGTCGGGTACCGAGTGTGAGCCTCCGTTGGGATGCTTGTTTGAGGCCCGGTACAATCAGGCGTATTGCACTGACAGCCAATGCCTGAAGGATGCGCAGTGCCCAGAAGATCAAGCTTGCCGCAATCTTGCCACGTCTGAGAACGGGCCGCTGGTGCGCCTGTGCGTTCCCATCGGCGTGCGGCAGGAAGGGGAGAATTGCGCGCCCGCACCGAAAGACAAAGATCACGCGTGTGCGGTCGGGCTTGTGTGCGGTGGCCATAACGAGCATTGGTGCGGCCGACCGTGCCGACTGGGCGCTCGGGCGGCGGAGTGCCCCGAGGGTTTCTTCTGCGCGGACACTGGCCCTGAACCCATGTGCCTGCCCACCTGCGAGAAGCAGGGGTGCCCCGAGGGCCAGCACTGCGTCAAGTTCGATGAGGGAGCCTCGGCATGTGCGCACGTATACGGCGACAACTGCCAGCAGTCTCCTTGCCCCGAGGACCGTGAATGCTGGGTGCTCACGAAGCCGCCACACCCACGGAAGGTATGGATGGAGTGTCTCGAGCGGTGCGGGAAAGGTCTCCCCCCCTGCGGAACCGGGAAGGTCTGCGACGTTTGGCTGTGCCTGCCGGACTGCGACCCGCAGGGCCCCGACGTGTGCGGCGACGGCTACAGGTGTCGGCAGGGCTGGCCAGACACGCCCTTTGCATGCCGTCCGGATTGGTAGCTCCCTGGCCATCATGGAGCGAGTCGGCGAAATCAGGCCGCGCGTGAATAGAACTCGTCCAGCCAGCGGCCCTCCAGGTCGTACATGATCTTCAGCATCCCCGAGCCAGAGCGGCCGGTGTACTTCCCGTCCTGGAAGGTGGGATTGAGGACGGACTTGACCAGGAAGTACCCGCCGCCGCGGATCTCGGGGTTGCGGACCAGCATTTTCTCCACGATGTGGACTCGAGTCTCCGGTGGGAAGACGACCTCTTCGCCATCGAGTTCGAGCCGACGACCCACCGTCTTGAAGAACTCCTCCACGTCGCGGCGGATCTTCTCGTCCGAGAGGTGCGCGTCGAGTTCGGTCATCACGTGTGTCCAATCCATGGTGTCTTCCTGCTGTCCGTCTGGCGGAGGTTCGGCTCAGAAGCCTTCAAACCGGGGCAAGCCCACTCCGCCTCTTCCTGGCTCCCATGGACACATCCTTTCGTGTTTCCACTCATCGGGGGGGGGCCGTGAAAGAGGGCTCTCTTGCAGGAACCGTGGATCTCGCTCCCTGGACTGAGGAGTCCACGGCGGGAGACGGTGGAGAGGCTTGGC
>JAFGNZ010000015.1 GCA_016926755.1 Myxococcaceae bacterium
ACTGTTCGCGGCGAAGGTGCCGACGCTACCCGGCTCGCCGCAGGTGGCCGTGCAGGCCGAGGGCACGGCAAGAATCCCGCTGTCCGCGTTGGGCGCGGCGGAGGAGATCGCGCTCAGTGCCGAGGGCGTGAGCGTGACGGTGGCCGCCACTGCGATGACGATGGGGGCCAGTGGCAGTGGCGGCACGAGCCCCTGCATCGAGACACACCACATCGCCACCATCTGCAACGACAAGTCCACCGCGCGCGGTGGCCCGTGGACGCCGCGATTCCGCCGCATCTTCGCCAGAGCGGGGATGACGCTGGATGACCCGGCGAACAAGATGCCTCTGCCGGGGCATTACGGACCGCACCCCGAGCGGTATCACCAGATCGTCCATGAGGCGCTGAACTCGGCAACGGCGAGCTGTCGCAGCATCGTGGAGTGCCGCGCGGCGCTGACCGATGAACTCCGAAGACTGGCCAGGCAGATCGCCACCCCGGGAACAGAACTGAACCAACTCGTCACCGGGCAGCAACCGCGTTAAATGGAGTCCATGTCCAAGCGCTTTTTCAAACTCGCCGACGATGTGAATGCCCCGCACCGCTGGGACCTCGGCACGCCGATGGACCGTCAGGGCCATCAGGTGGATGACAGGCAGTTCACATGCGGAATGCCCGCTCACATCACGGACCGCTTGAAAATCCCCGTCGAGATCGCGGGAAAGCCGCTGGACTTCACGGAGGCGGGCGTCGGCCTCCCAGTGGTCCATGTCCGGGTCGCGTCGATGTTCGCGGAGTTGGCCCCTGATGATGTGCAACTGCTCCCCGTAGACGTGGAAGGCCAACCGGATCAGTACCTCATCCTCGTTGCCACGCGCGTCATCGACTGCATCGACGAAAAGGCTTCCAGGTTCGATCGTTGGACGCCCGAGGAGGGAGTGCTTCACAACATCCGGCGGTATTCCATCATGTACGAACTGCACATCGATAAGGCGAAGGTGGGAAGCGCCAAGGTGTTCCGTCCTGAGGGTTGGACGGTCGTACTGATCGTCTCCGGGGAGATCAAAGACGCCTTGGAGCGCATGGGCGCCATCGGCACGAGGTTCGAGGAGGTCTAGGCCCAGGAAGTTCTTGCACACTCCCGCTCGGTCTGGATGCACTCGTGACCCGCTGGACAGCCGCGAGCCTCGCATGTGGGCAGGCACGCAGGCTCAGGCTCCAGGTCCGCGCAGAAGAACCCCTCCGGGCAGCTCGAGGGCATGTCCTTGTGGCAGGGCCTGCTGCACCATCCATTGCCGGCGCAGACGAGCCCCGGGCGGCACCCATTCTCTCTCTCGGAGGGTAGCTCATAGCATCGCTCTCCCTCGGCGCGGATGCCCGGCGCAACGCAGCGCCGCACCCAAGGCCCGCGCACGGTGGTCAACACCCGGCACACCTGTCCCTCGGGGCACTCCATGTCGGTCACGCACTCGCTATCGGCGCAGTACCGGGTCCTGTAACGCACGTCTGGCAGGCAGCCCAGCTGATACAAGACGGACTGAAGGAGCCACACGAGGGGTACCACGAGGAGCAGCCCCAGACTGACTCCGAAGGCCACGCGCCAGCTCACTGGCCACATACCTCAGCACACTCTTTAGCCTTCTCCTCGCCCCCATCGATGCACAGCTCTTTGAAAACCGCCTCCGTGCACTCCCGGTACTTGAGACTCTGCCTGGTGTCCTTGCGCGCGGCGCGATCGAGGGTGCTCTCCTCCTTGAGCCAGGCATGAGGGCACCCCATCAGCCCCACGAGCGGTATCCGCAGACAGCAGCAGTCTTCCACCGCATGGAACCCTCCTCGCGCAAGGCGACACGTCGCCCGAATCTTGGCGCGGTCGCGCCACGTCCGGGTCATGCACGCTCGTGGTCAGTCCCATGTGGCCGGCGCTCCCGCGCTCAGCGCGCGGTGCCTTCCAAGGAGGCGGGCCGGAGCCCCCGCAGTCGCCCCCGCAGCGTGCGCCAGCGCTTGAGCACATCGAGGTTCAAGGGATCCACCCGCAGCGCCGCCTCGTAGGCAACCCGGGCCTCCTCGAGCTTGCCCTGCGTGGCGAACGCATCCCCCGTGATCAGGTGGAGCGTCACCTGCCCCTCCGGGACGCGGTGCCTGGCCAGGAACTTGCGACGGCACTGCTCCAGGGCCGTGACGGTGAGCCCCGCCGACAGGCAGCGCAGCAGGCCCTCCAGGTTGCGCAGGCCCGCGTCATACTCCGCGCGCCGCTCCGGCTGGCTCAGCACGTGGTACGCCTCCTTCACGCGCTCCAGCGCCCGCTCCACCTGCGCCCGCTGGCCGGGAGACAGGGACAACCGCAGCAGCGGCTCGAGCGCCACGCGCGCCTCGCGGGCATTCACGCGCACCGTGTCGAAGTCCGCGTCCCACGTCGTCCCCAGCACCAGATAGTGGTCGCCGTGGAGCCGGCCCCGGAAGCCCTGGAGCACCGCCTCCGCGCTGCTGTCCTCCTGCACGTTGCTCAAGGGCGGCGTCTGCGGCGCCACCCGCTCGCCGGCGATCAGCCTCTCGAAGGCCTCCAGGAAGCCGGGCGCGGTGTCCCGCAGCTGCACCCCGAAGCCGGGCGCCATGTTCCACTGGCGCGCCTGCTCGGCGGACACGTGCCGCACCACCTGGCCCGTGCAGGCCAGCTCCCCACCCGGCAGCCGCAGCAACAGCCCCACGTCCACGAGCAGCGGCGGCGGAGGCTCGGCATTGAAGAGGAAGAGGCCCGCGCGCCCCACCCGCTCGCAGCGCAGCTCCGCCGAGGCCGCCTCCCCGCTCACCCGCACCCGCGCCGTGAGCGGAGGCTGCGCCGGACGCTCTGGCGCCAGGGCGCCCTGCAGCGCCTTGCGCAGCTCCCCGGCGGAGGCGAAGCGATCCTCCGGCCGCTTGGCCATGGCGCGCACCAGCACGCGGGAGAGCGCCTGCGGAACCTCCGGCCGCACCTCGTGCGGCAGGCGCGGCGCCTTCATCAGGTGCGCCAGCAGCACCTCCGTCGGGTGGCTTCCGGTGAAGGGCAGGCTCCCCGTGACGAGCAGGTAGCCCAGCACGCCCACCGCGTACAGATCCGCGCGCGCGTCCACCTGCCCGCCGCCACACTGCTCCGGCGCCATGAACTCCGGCGTGCCCAGCAGCATGCCGTTCTGGGTGGGCGTCATCCCCGTCGGGTAGGTCAGCAGCTTGGCGATACCGAAGTCCAGCAGCTTCACCCGCTGGCGCCCATCGCTCCCGGACACCAGGAAGACGTTGGCGGGCTTGAGATCGCGGTGGACGACGCCGTGCGCGTGCGCGGCCTCCAGCGCGTTGCACACCTGGGAGAGCAGCTCCACCGCCAGCACCGGCTCCAGCGGCCCCGTCGCGAAGGAGGCCAGGCTCTGCCCCTCCAGGTACTCCATCACCAGGTAGGGGCGCCCCTCCCGCATGTCCAGGTCGTACAGGCTGACGACGTTCTCGTGCTGGATGAGCGTCAGCGTGCGCGCCTCGGAGAGGAAGCGGGCCACCAACCGCCGGTCCTTCGCCAGGTGCGCGTGGAGCACCTTCACCGCCACGCGCTTCTGGATGAGCGCGTGCTCGGCCAGCCACACCGTCCCCATCCCGCCCTGGCCCAGCTCGCGCACCACGCGGAAGCTGCCGAACTTCTGCCCGATGAAGTCCTCCCTCGCCGGCGGCGGCTCACCCGGCGGCGCGCCCCAGCCCGCCTCCGTCCCCCCTCCGCTGGAGCGGATGAGCGTGGGACAGTCCGACGCGGGGTGCGGAATGTCGCAGTGGCAGACGGAGGGGGGCGCTTGCACGAGGTTCAGAACATGGTTCGAGGGTCGGCTTCCGGGTACCCACCCTCCCGGACAGCCTGTGCGGATGCGACAAATGTGCCGAACCCACTCCCTACGGGAAGTCCTCCCAATTTCGTACTCAAGCGGTTGATCGGATTCAGATTTCGGACACTGTCCGGAATCGATCTCCCATGCCGGGGGCAGCTCCCTGCCGCCAGCCCTGTAAGGACGACAGTCTCCCCGGGTGAAGAATCTTCAGCCTTGGGAGGAGGCGCCAGGGCCTGGCGTGGGGGGGCTCGTGGGGAGGCCCAGGACGAAGACACAGCCCGTGCCGGGGAGGTTGTGGACGCGCAGCTCGCCGCCGTGCGCCTCCGCCACCTGGCGGGCGATGGCCAGCCCCAGGCCAAAGCCGCTGCGATCCTGGCCCACCTGGACGAAGGGCTCGAAGAGGCTCTGCATCCGATCCTCGGGCAGCCCGCCGCACTCGTCCTCCACGTCCACCGTCACACGGTGGCCTCCCGCCCGGGCGCGCAGGTGGATGGTGCCTCCGGAGCGCGTGAACTTCACCGCGTTGCGCAGGAGGTTGGAGAGCAGCGAGTACAGCATCCTGCGGTCCGCGTGGAGCACCATCCCCGAGGGGGCCTCGATGCGGAGCTGAAGGCTCTTGAGCTCCACCTCGACGCTGGAGTCCTCGGCGATGGTGTGGAGGAGCTCCGAGAGCTCCAGCGGCTCGCGCGCGGGCTCGGGGACGACCCGGAGCCGGACCTCGACGAGGGCGTTGTCGACCAGCTCATTGACCCGCTGGAGGCTCCGCGCGAAGAGCTGCGCGGAGCGGCTCGGGGGCAGCTCCCCCCTCTGCTCCATCATGCCGAGCGCCAGGCGCGCGGAGGCCAGCGGGTTGCGCAGCTCGTGGGCCATGAAGCCAATGTGCCGGGCCGCCTGCTGCCGCAGCTCCTCGTCTCGCTCCAGCGCGTACTGGCTGACCGCGTCCGCGATGCCGTTGATGAGGTACTTGGAGAGCACGCGCACCTCGCGGGCGCTGGGAGCCACCCCCTGCTCCTCGACGAGCTGGAAGAGGACATCCCGCAGCAGGCCATACTCGCGGACCACGGCGCCGATGCCGTAGCCCAGGGTGAAGCGCTGCTTGCCGTGGCCCTTGGAGCTGGAGCTGGGCCCGGCCACATGTGTGTGCTGTGGGAGGCCATACTCCTGGCGGAGCCCCGTGGTGAGCTCGCCCAGGAACTCCCTCAGGCTGTCGATGACTTCCTCGCGGCCCAGGGACGCCGGCGCCGCTGTCGCGAAGAGCTGCTCCACCCAGCGTTGGGTGATCTCCTCGCGCTGGCCCTCAATGAAATCCGCTAGTTGGCCACCCACTATCCAGAGACCTCCTGATGAGCGGCACATTCAGTCCGCTCCTTGACTTCGGCAAGTGCTGGCGGGCGAAAAAACGTCAGGGGATCGACACGTGGCCCCGCCGCGCCCGCCATGATGATCTCGCGCCATGCCCCTCCCGGAAGTGCTGATGATGATTGGCGCCGCCCTGCTCGCGGGGGCCCTCAACGCGGTGGCGGGCGGGGGCAGCTTCTTCACGGTGCCCTCCCTCATCTTCCTGGGCGTCTCTCCCGTGGTGGCCAACGCCACCAGCACCGTGGCGCTGTGGCCCGGCTCGCTGGCCAGCGCCTGGGGCTACCGCCGCGAGGTGGCCGCCGAGCGCAGCACCGCGCTGACGCTCTCGCTGGTGAGCGCGCTGGGAGGAGTCGCCGGGGCGCTGCTGCTGGTGTGGACGCCCGCGGCGCTCTTCCTGCGGCTGCTGCCCTTCCTGCTGCTGGCCGCCACGCTCTTCTTCACCTTCGGCCCTCGGATCCGCGAGGCGCTGGGGGCTCGCGGCCGCGCGGAGGGGGCCAGCGCGGGGGCGCTGGCGCTGCAGGCCGTCATCGCCGTGTACGGCGGATACTTCGGCGGAGGAATGGGGCTGATGATGCTGGCGGCCTTCGCGCTGATGGGGATGACGGACATCCACCGCATGAACGGGCTCAAGTCGCTGCTGGGCGCGCTCATCAACGGCCTGGCCGTGGTGACGTTCCTCGTGGCGCGCGTGGTGGATGGGGCCATCGCCGTGCCCATGGTGGCGGGCGCCATCGCCGGAGGCTACCTGGGCGCCGCCCTGGCCCGCCGCCTCCCGCCCCCCTACGTGCGGCGCTTCGTCATCGCCGTGGGCTGGGCCATGACGCTGGGGTTCTTCGCGCGGGGCTGAGGCCGCGCCTCAGTGGGCGGCCTGCCCCATCAGCGTGGCGACGGCCGCCACCAGCTCCTCGGAGATGTGCGGCGGGCTGCCCTCCGCCACGGGCCACGCGCCCGAGATGCGGCCGCTCTTCAGGGACACGCCCTCCAGCCGCGGGGGGCGCAGCGGCAGGCGCACGGTGAACGTGGCGCCCGTGCTGGGCCCATCACTCCACACGCTCACGGAGCCCCCGTGCAGCTCCACCAGGTGGCGCACGATGGCCAGCCCCAGCCCCAGGCCTCCCTGCTCCCGCCCGATGTCGCCCTGCCGGAAGCGCTCGAAGACGTGCGGCAGCAGCTCGCGCGGGATGCCCTTGCCCGAGTCGCGCACCAGCAGCTCCACGGTGGCGCCCTCCCGGCGCGCGGCCAGACACACGCGCCCGCCCCGGTCGGTGAACTTGATGGCGTTGGTGAGCAGGTTCCACAGCACCTGCTGCAGCCGGGTGGCGTCCGCCAGCACGCTCTCGCCCGCCAGCCCCAGCTCGGCCTGGAGCAGCACGCCGCGCGCCTCCGCCGTGGGCCGCACGCTCTCCAGCGCCGCCTCCATCACCTCCCGCAGCGGCACCTCCTTCAGGTCCAGCAGGAGCTTGCCGCTGGTGATGCGGGAGACGTCCAGCAGATCCTCCACGAGCTGGCGCTGCGCGCGCGCGTTGCGCTCGATGGTCTCCAGCCCGCGGCGCCGGCCCGCCTCGTCCAGATCGTCGCGCTTGAGCAGCATCTGCGTCCACCCGAGGATGGAGGTGAGCGGCGTGCGCAGCTCGTGGGAGAGGGTGGCGAGGAACTCGTCCTTGAGGCGGTTGGCCTCCTGCGCCTGGCGCTGGGCCCGCTGGGCCGCGCGGTACAGCAGCGCGTTGTCCATGGCCACCGCGGCGCGGCGGCCCAGCTCCTCGGCCAGCGCGAGATCCCGTTGATCATACCGGTGGCGGTTGCCGGCGATGACGAAGGTGAGCACGCCAAAGTTTCGCTCACGGGCGCGCATGGGCACGCGGATGCAGGACTGGAAGCCCACCTCCCGGAGCAGCGCCAGGTGCTCCGCGTCCCGGGCGAGCCCCCGCGCCAGCGAGTCCGGCACCTCGCGCAGCAGCTCCGGCGTCCCGGTGGCGAGCACGCGCGCCACGCCCGACATGGCGTCCTGCCGGGGCCCATAGCGCTGGTGCAGCTCCAGCACCCGCTCGGCCCTGCCCGCCTCCACGTGGGCCACCGCCACGCGCGACAGCCGCGCCTCGGCCTCGGGCTGCTCCTCGTCCAGCACGTCCACCGCGCACCAGTCCGCGAAGCGCGGCACCACGAGCTGGGCCAGGCGCGCCAGGGTGGCGTGGAAGTCCAGCGAGGAGGAGAGCATCACGCTGGCGTGGGACAGCAGCTGGGCCACCTGCTGGTTGCGGCGCTCGTCGTCGATGTCCGTGGCCGTGCAGAGGAAGCCGCGCCAGGAGCCCTCCTGCCAGGGCAGCGGCGTGACACGCAGCCGGTGCCAGCGCCAGGCCTCCGCGCGCCCCATCCGGAGCTGCGCCTCCCACGGCAGCCCGGAGTTCAGCGCCTCCAACCAGCCCGCCTGAGTCGCCTCGCGCTCCTCGGGGTGGACGGCCTCCAGGAAGGCCTCCCTGCGCGCCCCCGGCCCGTGCCCCCCCATCAGCGCGACCCAGGCCGGGTTGCACCAGGCCTGCGTCTCGTCGGGCCGCGCCGCCCACACCGCCTGCGGCATCGCATCCAGCAGGGCTCTCGCATCGGCCTCGCGCTGGCGCACCAGCAGCTCCCGCTCCTGCTCCCGCAGCCGGGCCTCGCGCCGGCGCAGCTGCTCCTGCCGCTGGTACAGGTCCACGAAGACGGCCACCTTGGAGCGGAGGATGCCCGGATCGAAGGGCTTGAGCAGGTAGTCCGCCGCGCCCTGCGAGTAGCCCCGCAGCATCTGCCCCTCATCCCGGTGGATCGCGGTGAGGAAGAGCAGGGGCACGTGGCGGGTGCGCTCCTGGGCCTTGATGAGGCGCGCCGTCTGGTACCCGTCCAGCTCCGGCATCTGCACATCCAGCAGGATGACGGCGAAGTCCTCCTCCGCCAGCCGCTTGAGGGCCTCCGCGCCAGAGCGGGCCTTCACCAGCCGCTGCCCCAGCGGCTCCAGCACCGCCGCCATCGCCATCAGGTTGGCCGGGTGATCATCCACCAAGAGGATGCTCGCCACTGGAAGCTCTTCCATCATGGTCGGATCTCCCACCCCGTCGGACGCACAGCCTTCACGACATGAGGATTGATCGCGGGGGCGGCAAGTGGCTCGCTCCGGGACTGTCCGGCAGAGCGCTTCACTCCGCCCTGGAGGACAGGCGGGCAGGGAGGCTGGGCTGGGGCACAGGGCGCACGGGCTGTCGGCGCCGTGACACTCCGGGCTCAGGGGTTGCTGCCGCGCCCGGCCCGGTTCTTGTCCCAGATGGCGTAGAGGATGACGAGGAAGGAGGCGAGTCGGATGAAGTAGAGGTAGTGGCGCCGCTCGTCCTCCACATCCAACAGGGTGAGCGCCATCCAGTTGATGGACATCACCGTGAAGGCGAGCGCGAAGAAGGCGAAGAGCCGATCCCTCGAGGCCTTCCAGAAGCGCAGGAAGAACAGGGCGCACGCCAGGCAGGCCATCACGAGCGCGCCATTGATCATCGGCTTGAGCACCACGGCTCCTCCTTACTGCGCTTCCCAGATGAGGCCGTACAGCAGCGTGGCCACGCCCACCAGCGCGAGGGCGCTGCGCCACAAGCTCAGGTCAATCCCCTGGACGACCACCAGATCCACGAAGAGCAGCACGTTGCTGAGCGACAGCGCCACGAAGCACAGCCCGCTCCACAACAGCAGGCGCAGGCCGGAGCGGCCGTAGCCGCGCAGCAGCAGCACCGCACACGCCAGGCTCGTCAGCGCACACAGGATGTAGACCGCCTCAGCCATTGCCCTCGTCCTTGTCTCGCTTCAGCCGGAACGCATCCGCGAAGCCTCGCACCTTGTCGAGAGGTTTGGAGAAGATGAATGAGATGACGCTCACCCGCCGAGTGCTGTAGGTGTCCTGCAGCTCACTGACGGACTGCGCGTCCTCGGGGCTCGCCGGGCTATAGCGGTAGGAGGGCGGGCTGCCGCTCGACACCAGCAGCCGCCGCGCGGAGAGATCCTCCAGGCGCGCTTCAGCCGAGGCCTCCGTGATGCGCAGCTCCATGCTGACCTCGTGAGCGGTCCACTCCCGATCCGCACGCGCTCGCAACAGGAGCAGGACCTCCAGCTTCTCGATGGAGTCGATGTGCATCGAGAGGAACCGCTGGACCCGCTGGGGGATGCCGGCGTCACTCACGCCCCCACCATGCCTATGATCATTTGCAGATCAACGGTTTCTTCGCGCCGCGCGACGGGGATGTTCAACCCTGGGCGGCGCTGCGCCACTCGTCCGCTCGCGGCTCGCGAGTGCGCGGCAGGAGCACCCGGAAGCACGAGCCCTTGCCCGGAGTGCTCTCCACCATCACGGCGCCGCCCAGGCCGGTGACGATCTCCTGGACGATCCAGAGCCCCAGCCCGAAGCCGCTGTAGTTCTCGTGGGGGACGGCCCGCTCGAACCGCTCGAAGATGCGGTGGCGATCCTCCTCGCGGATGCCGATCCCCCCATCGCGCACCTCCAGGACGGCGTGGGAGTCCTCCTCCAGGACCGACAGCTCCACCGGCGTCCCGGCGCCGTACTTGAAGGCGTTGGTGAGCAGGTTCGTCACCACCTGATCCACCCGGCTGCGATCCCAGCGACCGACGACAGGCTGCTCCGCGCGCACCCGGAGGTGGCAGCCGTTCCGGGTGGCCTCCTCGCTGAAGCGCGAGGCCACGTCGCGCACCACCGCCGAGAGGTCCACCTCCGTCAGCGCGAAGTCCAGCCGCCCCGCGTTGATGCGGGAGATGTCCAGCAGCTTGTCCACCAGCTGGGTGAGCCGGCTCACGTTGTGCTCCAGCGTCTCCAGCTTCGCCACGTGCTGCGGCAGGGGCACCGGCTCTCCGGCGCGCCGGGCCGCGGCGCGCAGGGCCCCCTGGATGTGGACCTTGAGCGAGGTGAGCGGCGTGCGCAGCTCGTGGCTGGCCAGGGAGAGGAAGTCGTCTCGCACGTGCACCGCGCGCTGGAGGTTCTGCTCGGTGGCGTGCAGCGCCGTCACGTCCAGCAGGGCCAGCAGCACCGTCTCCGGGCGGCCATGCATCTGCGGCAGCCACGAGGAGAAGGCCAGCGCCACGCCGCGCTGCTCGCCCTGCCGCCACTCCACGGGCTCCCCGGCGAGCCCCTCGCCGCGCGCCGCGCGCACGCCCGGCAGGGCCGCCTCGGGCAGCGCCCTGCCCTGCTCGTCGGTGAAGACGACCTCCGAGCGCAGCACCCGCGCCTCGGGGTACACGAGGCACCCGTCCGCCAGCCCCTGGGCCGCGCGGTTGCCGAAGAGGACGTGCCCGGTGCCCGGCTCCAGCAGCGCCAGCGGGGTGGGCAGCGCGGCCAGCACCGCCTCCAGCCACCGCTGCTGGTCGCGGCCCGCCTCCATCTCCCTGCGCAGCAGCTCCTCGCGCCACCGGGCGCGCTCGAGCTCGAGGCGCTGGTGGGCCTCGGCCAGCTCCCGCTCGTGCTCGCGCCGCAGCGCCTCGCGCAGCGCCTCCGCCTTGCGGAACAGCTCCACGAAGACGCTCACCTTGGAGCGGAGGATGTCCGGCTCGAAGGGCTTGAGCAGGTAGTCCACCGCGCCCACCGCGTAGGCCCGGAACTCGGGCACCTCGCCGCGCGAGAGGGCGGTGAGGAAGAGGATGGGCGTGTTGCGGCTCTTCTCGCGCTCGCGGATGAGCTGCGCCGTCTCGAAGCCGTCCATCTCCGGCATCACCACGTCCAGCAGGACGACGGCGAAGTCCTGGTGCAGCATGTGGCGCAGCGCCTCTCGCCCGCTGCGGGCGAGGACGAGCTGCTGGCCCAGGGGAGCCAGGGTGGCCTCCACCGCCATCAACCCTTCGGGCTGATCATCCACCAGGAGGATGGGGACTCGGGGCGGTGGGCTCACGGTTGCGCCTTCATTCGAGGTGCGTAGGAGAGCCGCGCCAGCCAGACCTTCACCTCGCTCAGGGGCACCCGCTCGATTCCCTCCAGCGGCGCTCCCTCGCCGATGACAGCGGCCCGCCCGCCGCGCTCGCGCAGCGCCTGGAGCCCCGCCCACCCGTCCTCGTGCCCGCCGAAGAGCAGGCCCGCGGCGGCCGGGCCATAGGTGTCCGCGGCGGACTCGAAGAGGGGATCAATGGCGGGGCGCTGGCCATGCTCGGACGGCTCGCGCGAGAGGACCACGACATCACGATCCACCAGCAGGTGATAGCCCGTGGGCGCCAGGTACACCCGGCCGGCCTCGAGCTCCTCCTTGTCGTTGGGCTCGACGACGGGCAGCGGGCAGCGGCGGCCCAGCGGACCGACCAGCAGCTCCTGGGCGCCGCGGTGGAGCGCCAGCGCGACGGGCACGGAGAGGCCGCGGGGCAGCGCGGCGAGCAGGGTCTGCACCTCCGCCGCCGCGCCGCGTGGGGCACCTACCACCAGCAGGCCGAGGGGATTCATGCCGACCTCCGGTAGACGCGGCCGGTGTCCTCCAGCTCCTCGTATGCCGCCGCATGCGGCGCGCGGGCCACGGACTCCTTGCGCCCCAGGCACAGGAAGCCGAACCGGGAGAGGCTCTCGTAGAGCCGCTCGTGGACACGGCTGGCCAGCGAGCGGTTGAAGGCCAGCAGCGTGTCCCGGCAGAGGATGACCTGGAACTCGTTGAAGGAGGCGTCCGTCGCCAGGTTGTGCTGGGTGAAGAAGACTCCGTCGCGCAGGGCCGGGTGCAGCACCGCCCAGTTGCCGTCTCGGGTGTAGTAGTCCGCCAGCGCGCGCCGGCCGCCGGACTCCTGGTAGTTGCGCACGTCCTCCTCGCGGGGCAGCGGCAGCACTCCCGTGCGCGCCTCGGCCAGCAGCCCCTCGCTGATGTCCGAGGCGTAGAGGCGGCACCGCCCCCACAGCCCCTCCTCCATCAGCAGGATGGCCAGGGCGTAGGTGTCCTCTCCGGAGCCACAGCCCGCGTGCCACACGCGGAGGGAGGGCCAGGTGCGCAGCACGGGGACGACGCGGGTCCGGAAGGCCTGGAGGAAGGCCGGATCGGAGAAGAGGGCCTCCGGCGGACAGGCGAGCGCCCCCAGCAACCCCTCCATGGCCTCCGGATCATGCAGCACGCGCCCCTGCAGCGCGGAGAAGGTGTCCAGCCGCTCCTCGCGCAGGTGCCGCCGCAGCCGCCGCAGGAGCAGCGGCCGCGAGTAGTGGCGCAGATCGAAGCCGTACTGGCGCCGCACCCCCTCCAGGAGCAGCTCCAGCTCCAGGGCCTCCAGCTCGGCGCCGTGGGTGAGGGTGCTCACTCGGAGGCCTCCGTGCGGGGGGCCCGCGGGGCGCCGCGCGGCGCGTGCAGCCAGACGCGCAGCAGGCTGAGCAGCTTGTCGATGTCCACCGGCTTGGTGATGTAGTCGGAGGCGCCCGCCTCCAGGCACTTCTCGCGGTCCCCCTTCATGGCCTTGGCGGTGAGGGCGAGGATGGGCAGGGAGGCGAAGCGCTCCATACCGCGGATGGCCCTCATGGCCTGGTAGCCGTCCATCTCCGGCATCATCACGTCCATCAGGACGAGCTCCACGCCCTGATCACGCTCCAGCAGGTCGATGCCCTCCTGGGCGCTCTCGGCGAAGACCACGTTCATCCCGAAGCGCTCCAGCACGGTGTTGAGGGCGAAGATGTTGCGCACGTCGTCGTCCACCACGAGCACCTTGCGGCCCACCAGGAGCGGATCCATCTGGCGGGCCTTCTCCAGCATGCGGCGCTTGGGCTCGGGCAGCTGGGCGGGCGCGCGGTGGAGGAAGAGGCTCGTCTCCTCCAGCAGCCGCTCGGGGCGCTGCGCGTCCTTGATGACGATGGCCTCCGCCACCCGCCGCAGCTCCGTCTCCTGGGCACGCGACAGCTCGCGCCCCGTGTAGACGATGACGGGCGGGGTGGCCAGGCCGTGCTCGCCGTGGAGCTTGCTCAACAGCTCCGCGCCGGACATGTCCGGCAGCCCCAGGTCCAGCACCACGCAGTCGAAGCGCCGCCCGGCGATGGCCTCCACCGCCTCCGCGGCGGTGCCCACGGCCACCGTCTGCACGTCCTCGCTGCCCAGCAGCTCCACCAGGCTCTGGCGGTGGACGCCGTCGTCCTCCACGATGAGGAGGCTGCGGCCCTTGCGGTCCACGAAGTCCCGCAGGCTCTTGAGGGCGTGCGCGGCGGCCTCCGGGTCCGCGGCGGCCTGCAGGTGCCCCAGGGCGCCCAGGGTGAGGGAGCGCTCGCGGTGGTCGCGCTCGGAGACGGTGTAGACGGGCAGGGCGCTCGTCGCGGCGTCGTGCTTGAGCCGATCCAGCATGACCCAGCCCGCCATGTCCGGCAGATCCAGATCCACCGCCACGGCCGCGGGCCGCGCGTCGCGCGCCGTCTCCAGCGCTGACTCCACCTCGGTGGAGACGAGCACCTTGAAGCCCGCGCCCTGCGCCGCCGCGCGCAGCCGGGCCGCTTGGTCCGGCGCGGCCGTCACCGCCAGCAGCACCGCATCCCCCGGGAGGATGGAGGCGCTGTCGTCCTCGATCTCCACGCGGGCGGACCGCTGCACGGTCACCTCCTGAATCGACACCAGGCCCGAGGCCGGCGCCGGAGCCCGGTCCGGAGCCGGCAGCGCCTGGACGCCGGCGCTCACCTTGTCCACCACGCTCCCCTCCTCCGCGGGATGGGGGGCCACGTAGTTCAGCGGCAGGTAGAGGGTGAAGGTGCTGCCCGTGCCCACCTCGCTCTCCAGGCGGATTTCGCCGCCCAGGAGCCGGGCGATCTCACGCGAGATGGAGAGGCCCAGGCCCGTGCCGCCGTACTTGCGCGCGGTGGAGCCGTCCGCCTGCTGGAAGGCCTCGAAGATGATCTGGTGCTTGTCCTTGGGGATGCCGATGCCCGTGTCCTTGACGACGAAGGCCACCACGGTGGGGGCACCGCGGAGGATGGGGTGGCCCGGCGTGAAGCCGCCGCGGGCGGGCTGGACCTGCAGGGTGACCTGGCCGGCCTCGGTGAACTTGAAGGCGTTGGACAGCAGGTTCTTGAGCACCTGCTGCAGGCGCTTGGCGTCCGTCTGCGCCTCCGGGGGCAGCTCGGGCGCCACCTCGATCTGGAAGTCCAGCGCCTTCTTGTCGGCCACCTGCCGGAAGGTGCGCTCGACGAACTCGCGCAGGTCGCTGAAGCGCAGCGGGCCCACGTCCACCGTCATGGTGCCGGACTCGATCTTCGACAGGTCGAGGATGTCGTTGATGAGCTCCAGCAGGTCCGCGCCGGAGGAGTGGATCGTCTTGGCGAACTCCACCTGGCGGGCGGAGAGGTTGCCCTCGGTGTTGTCGCTGAGCGTCTGGCTGAGGATGAGCAGCGAGTTGAGCGGGGTGCGCAGCTCGTGGCTCATGTTGGCCAGGAACTCGCTCTTGTACTTGGAGGTGAGCGAGAGCTGCTCGGCCTTCTCCTCCAGGGCGCGCTTGGCCTGCTCCACCTCGAGGTTCTTGTGCTCCACCTCGTTCTTCTGCTCGGAGAGCAGCTTGGCCTTCTCCTGCAGCTCCTCGTTGGTGCGGCGCAGCTCCTCCTGCTGGCGCTTGAGCAGCTCCTCGGACTGCTGGAGCGAGGTGGCCTGCTGCTCCAGGCGCTTGTTCGTCTCGGTGAGCTCCTCCTGCTGCTTGCGCAGCTCCTCGGTGAGGGCCTGGGACTGCTTGAGCAGCGCCTCGGTGCGCATGTTCGCGGCGATCGTGTTGAGCACGATGCCGATGGACTCGGTGAGCTGCGCCAGGAAGCCCAGGTGCACGTCGCTGAACTTGTGGAAGCTGGCCAGCTCGATGACGGCCTTGATCTCGCCCTCGAAGAGCACCGGGAGGACGACGATGTTGCGCGGCACCTCCTCGCCCAGGCCGGAGTTGATCCGGATGTAGGTGTCCGGCACGTCGGACAGGAGGATGGGCTCCTTCTCCAGGGCGCACTGCCCGACCAGGCCCTCGCCCAGCTTGAAGGTGTTGGAGAGGCCCTTGCGCTCGCGGTAGGCGTAGGAGGCCAGCAGCTTGAGGACCTGCTCTTCGTCCACGCGCTCGGAGATGTAGAAGACGCCGTGCTGGGCGTCCACCAACGGCGCCAGCTCGGAGAGGATCACCTTGGACACGGTGAGCAGATCGCGCTGGCCCTGGAGGACGCGGGTGAACTTGGCCAGGTTGGTCTTGAGCCAGTCCTGCTCCGTGTTCTTGCGCGTGGTGTCCTTCAGGTTGCGGATCATCTCGTTGATGTTGTCCTTGAGGGCGGCCACTTCGCCCTGGGCGGACACGGTGATGAACCGGGTGAGATCTCCCTTCGTCACGGCGGTGGCCACCTCGGCGATGGCGCGCACCTGGGTGGTGAGGTTGGCGGCGAGCTGGTTCACGTTGTCGGTGAGGTCGCGCCAGATGCCGGCGGTGCCGGGCACGCGGGCCTGACCGCCCAGCTTTCCTTCGATCCCCACCTCGCGGGCCACCGTGGTCACCTGGTCGGCGAACACCGCGAGCGTGTCGATCATGCCGTTGATGGTGTCGGCCAGCTCGGCGATCTCGCCCTTGGCGTCCACGACGAGCTTGCGCTTCAGGTCACCGTTGGCGACCGCGGTCACCACCTTGGCGATGCCGCGCACCTGGGTGGTGAGGTTGGTGGCCATGGAGTTCACGTTGTCCGTGAGGTCCTTCCACGTGCCGGCCACGCCCTTCACCACGGCCTGGCCGCCCAGCTTTCCTTCCGTGCCCACCTCGCGCGCCACGCGCGTCACCTCCGAGGCGAACGATGACAGCTGGTCCACC
>JAFGNZ010000016.1 GCA_016926755.1 Myxococcaceae bacterium
CACCGGCGCCCAGGTCTACATGGCGGGCGGGGTGGGCGCGGATGGGGGCCTCGACGACAGCCTCGTGGTGCTGGAGCTGCGCTGCTTTTGACGCAACCCGGCACCGGGTACAAAAGACCCCCAGGGTCATGGACACGGGGGGCAAGATGAACCAGGATTTCTTGAACAGCAGGCAGGATCTGATGATCCTGAACCTCCCGGGGGCTGTCAGCCCGGAGGATGGATCGAATTCTGGACGCTGTAATCGGGCCCAACCCCGCGAAGTCTCAAGGAACTTTCCAGAATGGCACAGTCCGGAAAGCGCAAGCCCGGTGCTCACACAGGGTAGCAGATGCGTCTCTTGAGAGGGCTGTGCATCCCTGTGGGAAGGAAAATTCCCTTGGGGAAGCCCGGCAGAACCATGATATGAAATAGTTCTGCTATCCCCGTAAAGTCTTTTTTTTGCGACGGAGCTCCCATGCAGTCGGACAACCGGATGTCGACCCGCGAGGCAATCCTGGGGTACCGGATGGGAACGGACCTGTCCGCGGTGGCCTCCTTCGGGGACGCGAATGATTCGCAGGGCCGGCTGATCCAGCTCTCGCTGGAGCACCTGACGCTGCACCTGGCCTCGTGCGCGGAGCTGCGCCCGGGGCAGCCGGCCTCGGTGGTGCTGGGCCTGGGCGAGCGGTGGACGACGGCGCTGCAGGCGGAGGTGACGGAGATCTCCGCGGGGGGGCCCGAGGCGCCGCCCGAGCTGCGCCTGCGCTTCGTGGCGCCGCCGCTGGAGGCGGGCCGGAAGATCGTCTCCGCGCTGGAGGTGCTGCGGGAGAACGGGCAGCTGGTGACGCCCGAGGGGCGCCCGGTATGGAAGGAGACCATCACGCGCCAGGAGCGCGTGCTGCGCATCTGCGAGGCGCTGGCGGCGCGCGACACCCGGGGCGTGGCGCGGGCGGAGGACGGCTCGCGGGTGGAGGTGCGCGCGGCGCACTTCGACAAGTATGACGGGGTGATCGGCTGGAAGGCCGAGGGCCCGATGCCGGCGGTGCCCTTCTCCATGGAGGCGTTCGGCTACAGCTCGGTGCTCTACTTCCGGGTGGAGAAGGCCTGGCAGGAGCAGGGCCTGTGGATGATGCCGCTGCCGGTGGAGCTGACGCGCTACCGGCACCGCTGGCTGCGCCGCGCGCCCACCACCACGGAGTGCTCGCTCTCCTTCGATCACCCGCTGTGGCCGCAGGTCCGCGTGCACCGCAAGATGTTGGACGTGTCCTACGAGGGCCTGTCCTTCACGACGGAGCCGGGCGAGGACCTGCTCTACCCCGGCATGCGCATCCCGGTGATGGAGGTGGAGATGCCGGGCCGCGCGCCGGTGAGGATGTTCGCCGAGGTGCGCAACATCTCCAGCTCCACGCGGGGCCGGCGCTGCGGCATGTGGGTCAGCCCCCTGAGCGAGGAGCAGGCGGTGGCCTGGCGCGAGCTGGTGGAAGAGCAGATGCACCCGCGCACCAAGGTCTCCGGCGACTACCACCAGGGCACCTGGGAGCTGTTCGAGAAGTCCGGCTACTTCCGGCTGTCGGGCAAGGATCCGACGAAGTTCGCCGCGCTCAAGGGGCAGTTCAACGAGGCGCAGAGCCGGCTGGAGGGGCGGCTGCGGCTGGGCTACCGCGCGGTGCGGCCCATGCCGGGCGGGGTGGAGGCGACGCTCTCGGCGCTCAAGCCGTACGCGGGCAGCTGGCTGGCACACCAGCTGGCGCGCCAGCAGCTGGCGGGCCCCGCCACCGCGGAGGGCAAGAAGGCCAGCGCCCGCGAGGCGCTGCGCGACATCTACCTGCGCACCTTCGAGCCGGCCCAGCTGGATCCGGACGTGAAGTGGTTCTTCGCCTACTGCGAGGCGAACGTCCGGTGGATCCGCTTCATCAACTTCGACTTCGCCTCCTGGTACGAGCAGACGGGCCAGGCCGCCGTGCTGTCCTTCCGGCTGATGGAGGGGGACACCGAGCACGTGTGGCCGGCCATCCCCGAGCACATCGAGGTGGGGGAGCTCACGCCGGAGGAGTCCACGCAGTTCTTCACGCACCTGGGCAAGACGCGCCCCAAGGCGTACTGCGAGGCGCTGGACCTGGTGCCGGAGCGGTTTGATCTGGCCGCCACGCGGGCGCTGTGGGCCACGGCCCAGCTGACGCGCGAGCGCGCGGTGCTGGTGGCGCGCGCGAAGGGGCAGCCGCTGGCGGTGGCCATCCTGGAGACGGCGCACCCGGGCCTCAACCTGTTCCACGTGCTGGACGGGGTGCGCATCGTCCCCATGCAGGACGAGGCGCTGCCCGAGGTGCAGGACGCGATGCTGGCGCTGCTGACGCGCGCGTCGGAGTGGTACAAGGCGCGCGGCCGCTCGGTGTTCGTGCACTACGTCGAGGCGCAGGTGGTGGAATACGCGGAGCGCGCCGCGCTGGCGGACCTGGGCGAGGGCAAGCTGTGGATCATCTCCCACACGCTGCTGCCCGAGTTCCTGGAGCACCTGTGCGAGTCCTCCACGCCGCGCACCGAGTAGAGGGCTGACTGGTGGCTCCTCCTGCCTCCAGGGCAGGGGGGAGGGGCGCTGGGGTACCCAGGCAGTCCCTAGCTTTGAGGGTGGACGGGGTTCATTGCCCCCAACTCCGGAGTCCCCCATGAAGCCGATCATTCCCAATCTCGTGCGCCGTGCCGCGCTGCTCTTGCCTGCCCTCGGACTGATGCTCGCCTCCTCGGTGGCACAGGCGAGGGACAGCGAGGATCCCGATCGTGATCGCCAGAACGCCCAAGGGCAGGAGGAGCCGTGGGGGCGTGCGGGCGCCATCGAGGAGTTCAACTTCGGTCCCTCGGGCACGGACGTCACCCTCCAGCGAGAGGAGCGGCGGGACGAGGGTGGCACGCGGCTGTTGTCCGGGCGCGTCATCGAGCTGAAGGGCCAGACGCTCTACGTGGAGCGGGAGGGCGTCGTGGTGCCGCTGGACGTGAGCGCGCTGCGCATCCACAAGCAGCCGAAGGAAGGCCAGGAGATCATCGCCTCCTACCAGGTGAACCAGACGGACAACGTCGCCCTGTCGCTGGCGGGCGAGGTGGAGCCCCCGGCCGAGTGAGCCCCGCGCTCCTCGCCCCCGCTGGAGCGCGGTGTCACCGCGCCGTGGCGCGGACCTCCTCGAGCAGGCTCAGGTCCACCAGCCCGGAGATGTCGTCGCCTGGGAGGTAGCCCAGCTCCTGGGCGTGCCGGGCCGAGGTGGCGAGCGCGGCCTGCTCGGGATCCAGGCTCGGCTCCAGCCGGGAGAAGGCCTCCCTCAGGACGGGCTCCGCCAGGGGCTTGCTGGTGAGCTTGCCGAAGGCGGCGTTGACGGCGGAGGTGAAGCGGGCCGGATCAGCGCGCCAGCGCTCGGTGAGCCGCACGTGCACGCGCAGCAGGGCGGCCACCTGGGGGCGCCGCGTCTCCAGCACCTTCCGCGTCGTCACCAGCACGGTGGTGGGGAAGCGGCGCCGCGGCCACAAGTCCCGCTCGTCCACCAGCACCTGGCCACCGCCCTCGGCCACCATGCGTGCGCCCCAGGGCTCGGGCACCCAGGCGCCTTCGAGCCCGCCCTGGAGGTACTGCCCGAGGATGTCCGGGTTGCTCAGCGGCACCACCTGCACGTCGCCCCCGGCGTCCGTGGCCACCGTGAGGCCCTGCTGCTTCAGCCAGATCCGCAGGGCGATGTCCTGCGTGTTGCCGAGCTGCGGCGTGGCCAGCTTCTTTCCCTTCAGCTCGGCGGGGGTCTTCGCCGTGCGTGTCACCAGCACCGCGCCGCCGTTCACCGCGCCGGCGATGATGCGCAGCTCGCGGCCGGCCCGGAGGTACGTGTTGATGGCCGGGCTGGGCCCCACGTAGGAGACGTCCAGCGAGCCGGCCACCAGCGCCTCCATGGCCGAGGGCCCGGCGTTGAACTGCTTCACCTCCAGCTTGCCGATCCCCGGCTCCGCGGCAAAGGCGCCCTCGGTGTGGCCCACGAGCGCCTGCGCGTGGGTGATGTTGGGGAAGAAGCCCAGGCGGAGCGGGGCCTCGGCGCCACCTCCGCCCCCGGACTTCTTGCAGGCGAGCCCGGTGGCGGAGAGCAGGACGAGGAACCCCAGGAGGGAGCGGGAGCGGAGCGCGTGCATGGGCGCGGTAATGGAGTGGCTCGGCGCCAACGGCAACGCTCCCCCGCCAGGGCCGTCCGCCAGCGTACGCACGGGGCGTGAGTCGTCCGCCAGCTCACATGGAGGGCAGCAGGCCCCAGCGCCGCCGCACGCGCCGCTCCACCGTCTGGAAGAAGACGCGATCCACGAAGATGCCGATGGCGATGATGGCCACCATCACCGCCATCACCTGCGGCACGTCCATCAGCTCCCGGCCCAGGGTGAGCAGCTGGCCCAGGCCGCCGGAGACGAAGAGCAGCTCGCCGGCCAGCAGCGCGCGCCAGGCGAAGCTCCAGCCCAGCTTCAGGCCGGTGACGATGCCGGGCAGCGCCGCGGGGATGAGCACCCCGAAGGAGAAGCGCGGGCCGCGCACCCCCAGCGTGTGGGCCACGCGGATGAGCTGCGGATCGATCCCGTTGACGCCATCCTCGGTGGCGATGGCGATGGAGAGCACGCTGCCCATCACCACCACGAAGAGGATGGCCGAGTCGTTGAGGCCGAACCACAGCAGCGCCAGCGGCAGCCAGCAGATGGAGGGCAGCGCCTGCAGGCCCATCACCACCGGCTTCACCGCGTCCCGGAAGAAGGACAGGCGCGCGATGGCCAGCCCCAGGGGGATGCCGGTGCCCACCGAGATGAGGTACGCGCGGCCCAGCCGCCCCAGGGAGCGCAGCACCGCGGCGCCCAGCCGCCCGTCCGCCGCCAGCGCGTGGAGGCTCCTGGCCACCTTCACCGGCCCCGGGAACAGGTGCGGAGACCAGAGGCCGAGCCGCGCCACCGCCTCCCATACCACCAGCAGCAGCACCAGCATGCCCAGCTTCCGCGCCCACCGCTTCATGCCCGCACCTCCTCAGTGCCGCAGGCCCGCCTCGCTGTCGGCCCGCGGGCGGTGGGGTGGCAGCGCGCCCCGGGCGCCGCCCTCCGCCTCCCGCATCAACCTCCGCAGGTACCGGGCCATCTCCGACAGCCGGGGGTCCTCCCCCGAGCGGGGCATGGCCAGGTGGACCTCCAGGTCCTTCACGATGCGGCCCGGCCTGGGGGCCATGACCACCACGCGGGTGCTCAGCATCAGCGCCTCGTGCACGTCATGGGTGACGAACACCACCGTCTTCGAGCTGCGCAGCCAGATGGACTGGAGCAGCTCCTGCATGTGCACGCGCGTCTGCGCGTCCAGCGAGCCGAAGGGCTCGTCCATCAGCAGCACCGAGGAGTCCACCGCGAGCGCGCGGGCCAGGCTGGCGCGCATCTTCATGCCGCCGGACAGCTCGTGGGGCAGCGTGTCCTCGAAGCCGGACAGCTGCACGCGGCGGATGAACTCCCGGGCGCGCGGCTCGCGCTCGGCGCGGGGCACGCCGCGAGCGGCCAGGGCGAACTTGAGGTTGCCCAGCACCGTCATCCACGGGAAGAGCGCCGCCTCCTGGAACATCAGCAGCCGATCCGGGCCCGGGCCGCGGATGGGCTTGCCCTCGATGGAGACGGTGCCGCCGGTGGGCACCACGTGGCCCGCCAGGGCGTACAGGAGCGTGGACTTGCCGCAGCCGGAGGGCCCCAGCAGGCAGACGAACTCTCCCGCGCGGATGTTGAGGTTCACGTCCTTCAGCGCCACCACCTTGTTCGCATACCGGTGCCCCAGCGCCGACACGGAGATCTGCGCGCGCTGCGAGCTCACCTGCGCCGGCTCGAACAGGCGCAGCGAGCTCTTCCATCGGGCCAGGAGGGCACGGAACATTGGCGCAAAGGTAGGCAGTCTCCCCACGCGCTGCTCGGCTGCCGGCTCGGCATCAGGGGCTCGCTCGCCTGGACGCCTGCACTGGGAGTTGTAGCGTGTGGCTGGGAAGATACGGCGCCGCCCTCGTTGGGAGGACATGGACGGGGGCAGCAGAGCGCTGGGGGAGCCTGGCTTGAAGGTGAAGTGGAACGGGGCAAGCACGTGGCTCCTCGCGGGGCTGCCGGTGGCCAGTCTGGCCCTGGTGGCGGCAGTCTTCGGGCTGCGCGGCGCGCGTCGGGAGACGGTGGAGGAGGGGGCCGCCTGGCTCGCCGCGGGGACGACGCGCCTGCTGGAGGCCCGGCTCAGCCACTCGAGCGCGGAGCGCCATCGCCCCTACCAGCCACCGGAGGCGGGCCAGGGAGGAGCGCCCACGGGCGTGTCGCTGCAGGTGCTCGCCCGGCTGGAGGCGCAAGGAGATCTGCGCGGGCTGGCGGCCGCCTACCTCCTGCGCGGCTCACCGGACGTCGCCGCCTCCTACCTGGAGCGCGCGGGGGACTCGCCGGAGGTGGCCAATGATCGCGCCGTGCTGGCCCTGGCGCGCGGCAACCCCGCGGACGCGCTGGCGCTGCTGGACAAGGCCCTCCAGCGGCAGCCCCGCTCCGCGCCGGCGCTGTGGAATCGCGGGCTGGCGCTGAGGGAGCTCGAGCTGTGGGCCCAGGCGGGGGAGGCCTTCGAGGCCGTGGCGGCGCTGGGAGAGCCGGGCTGGGCGGAGGAGGCGCGCGCGCGCGCCCAGGAGCTGAAGGAGCGGCTCCGAGAGGCCCAGGAGGACTGGAAGGCGGCGAACAAGGCGGGCCGAGAGCTGGTGGCGGGGGGCGGCACGGTCAGCCCCGAGCAGCTCCGGGCGCACCCGGACCTCTACCGCCTCTTCCTGTACGACGCGATCCGCGCGGCCCCGAGCCAGCAGCGGCTCCGGGCGCTGTGGCCGGTGGCGGAGGCGCTCGACGCGCACTTCGGTGGGAGCACGCTGCGGGACGCCGTCCGCTGGGCCGAGGCCCGGGACTTCCAGCGCCGCGCGCCGCTGGCCGCCCGCTACCTGCGCGTCTTCCAGGAGGGGTCCGTCTCCGGAGACCTGCCGGCCTATCTCCAGAAGCTGCGCGCGGCCGGGGAGCTGGACATCCTCATGGGGACGCTCGTGTTCGCCCAGCGGGCCCATGACGAGGAGGGCTACGCACGGCTCGCCGAGCAGCTGGGGGATCCCTGGTTCCTCCTGATCGCCGAGCACGAGCGCGCCAAGGAGGCCCTGGCGCGGGGAGCGCTGCTCCAGGCGGAGCAAATCCTGCTCGCCGCGACGGGGCAGTGCCGAGGGGGGACGCTGGGCTACCGCTGCGGCGCGCTCTTGAACACGCTGGGAGACGTGTACCGCCAGCTCTGGCGCATCCCCGAGGCGACCCGCAGCGTGAAGGAGGCCCTCGCCCTGCACCGCCGCAGTGGCTTCTGGGGGACGCAGACCGACTTCTTGCTCTCGCTCGGGCAGTTCGCCCGCCTGCAGGGCCAGGGGGTGCTGGCGCGGGCCATGCTCGACGAGGCGCTCGCGCACGTGCCCACCCAGTGCTTCACCCGCCAGTTCGTGCGCGCCAACGACGCCCTGGCGCTGCTCGAGGAGATGCGGGTGGAGGAGGCGCGGGCCGCCATGAGCCAGGCGCTCGAGTGCGGGAACCTCGAGTCGATCGTCGGAGCGATGACGCTGGCGGAGCTCGCGCGGCTGCGCCCGGAGCCCGAGCAGGACCGGAGGCTGCTGGAGGGGCTGGAGGCGCGGCGCCGCTCGCGGGGGCTGAGCCCGGGGCTGCTGACCCTGGTCCAGCACATCGAGGGGCGCTTCCTCATCGAGCAGGATCGCGCCCGGGGCGAGGCGCTGCTGCGGCGCACCATCGCCCAGGCGGAGCGGCTGCCGCGCTCCAGCGCCCAGGCGCGTGAGGCGCGAGCGCTCAGCTACGCCTCGCTGCTGCTCGCGGCCGGCGAGGCCCGCGAGTGGTCCCGAGCCCTGGCGCTGTTCAGCGAGGAGGCCGTCGACACGCTGCCCTCGCGCTGCCTGCTGGCGGTCACCGTGGACCGGGAGCGCACGCTGGCCCTCTCCTTTGGCCCGGATGGGCAGCTGCATGGGTACTACGACGAGAGCCGCCGCCAGCCGCTCGGGCAGGACGTGCGAGGTGTCGTCCCCGAGGAGATCGCCGCGCCGCTGCGCGCCTGTGAGCAGGTGAGCGTGCTGGCCCGCCCGCCCCTCCATGGCCGCGCGGGGTTGCTGCCGGATGATATCGCCTGGCGCTACCTCATCCTGCCCGCCGCGAAGGCCGCCCCTGCCGCCCAGCCCGCGCGGCGGCTGGTGGTGAAGGACGTGGTGGCCCCCGCGGCGCTCGAGCTGCCGCGCCTGGGCGCGTGGGAGCCCGTGGGCGCGGGCATCACCGTGCTCTCGGGCGCCGACGCGACGCCCGCCCGCGTGCTGGAGGCGATGACGCGGGCGACGGAGATCGAGATCCACGCCCATGGCCTGATCAACCCGACGCTCTCGGAGGCGTCCCTGCTGGTGCTCTCGCCGGAGCCGAGCGGCCGGTACGCGCTCACCGCGGGCGAGGTGCGCGCGCACCGGCTCGAGGGGCACCCGCTGGTGATCCTCGCCGCGTGCCGGGCGGCCCACGCGGGGCACCAGCTCCACGAGCCGTTCAGCCTGCCCGCGGCCTTCATCGAGGCGGGGGCGCGCACGGTGCTCGCGGCGACGGTGGACATCCCCGACGCGGAGGCGGGGCCGTTCTTCGTCGCGGTGCAGGAGCGCGTCCGCGCCGGGCAGCCCGCCGCGCCCGCGCTGCGAGACGTGCGCATGGAGTGGCTGAGGAGAGATCCGGAGAGCTGGGTGCGCTCCGTGCTCGTGTTCGAGTAGTCCACACGCTTCACCGCAGGTCCACACCAGAGGAGAGACACTGATGAGGAACACCCTGTTGATGCTGTCCGCGGCCCTGGCGCTGCTCGTGGTGGGGTGCAAGACGACGGGGCCGCTGCCCCAGATTCCCACGGGGGGCTCCGCGCCGAGCCCCGCTCCCGCGCTCCCGGCCTGGCAGCAGATCCCCGACTCGGGCGTGGTGCCGACCCTGCCACGCTCCACGCACATCGTCGTGGCGCTGTGCCGCGCCACGGGCAAGTACACCGCGATGGGCGTGGATACGAAGACGGCGCGGTTCACCTTCTTGATGCAAGGTGGCCAACCGACCCAGGGGCAGGCCTTCACGCAGTTCTACGCGGCCGGGGTGCCGGTGACCGTGTACACCGAGCGCATGAAGCTGCGCGCGCCCATGCCCCCCGCGCTCGCGCCGGAGGGTGAGCAGACCGAGGAGCCGCCCCCGACCGACCCCTCGACCGAGCCTCCGCCCGAGCCCACCTGCGATCCCTGCAACATCAGCGAGCCGCCGCCCGAGCCGGGCCGCAAGCCCACCGGCATCACCGAGGCGTCGAGCGACCTCGAGGTGTTCCGGCAGCTCGCCTGGCGCACCGCTGGCGCGCTGGACGGGGTGAGTGTCAGGGCGCCGGCGACCACGGCCCCCCTGCCCCAGTAGGCACGCGGCAGGCCTGCTCCGAGAGCGCCGGTCCGGGCGCGCCGCGGGTCCGGACCGGTGAGGGGCTCAGGGCGTAGGGGGGGCGGCCTGGGCGGCGCGCTCGGCGCGGGAGAGGCGCCGGGCCTTGAAGGCGAGCCAGAGGCTCACCCCCAGCAGCAGCACGCCCACGGCGCTGAAGGAGGCGCCGACGAGCAGCGGGCCGCGCCGGTGATCATGGAAGAGCAGGAAGCCCTTCTGGCTGAGCAGCGGGTTGGCGCGGAAGCGGTTCACCACGTTCGCGGTGCGCTGGGCCTGGGCCTCGTCCGCCATCCACCGCGCGCTGAGCGGGAACTTGCCGCGCGTCGTCTCCAGCACGGGCCTGTAGAGGTGCGAGGCGCCCTTGCGGTTGCGCTCCACGGACGCGCCTTGCAGCTCCTCGACGGTGAACTGCCCCACCTCCGTGCGCTCCAGCCAGCTCAGCTCGACGAGCGTGCACGGGCCCAGGGGGTGACAGCTCAGCTCCACGCGCGCCTTCGAGTTGAACATCATCCAACCGAAGACGAGGAACGGCACGGTCATCAGCGCGAAGGCCACGGCGCCAAGGGTGGAGGCCCGCGCCCGGGAAGGGCGGGCCTGCGCGCCGGGGGTGGGCTCCTGGGCGATGGGTTCAGTCACGGCCCTGTCATAGACCCACGCGCCCGCGGCGGCACCAGGAATCCGCAAGTGGGCACCGCCGGGCAGCGGGCCCTCCCGGGCCGCGGCGGACTGTTCACCCATGGGCCCTTGCCTCCAGGGGCCGCTGCATCCGGGGCGCGCGAGGGGCATCTAGGCGAGACGCCGGGCGAGGCAGGTTGCGCGTGGAGGCAGCCGCCCGGGAGGTCCACCATGAAGGCCGTCGCCGTCTTCCCGAAGTCCCGAGAGCTGCGCGTCATCGAGGATGCGCCCGAGCCGCGCCTGCGCTCACCCACGGAGGTGAAGGTCCGCACGCTGGAGGTGGGCGTGTGCGGCACGGACAAGGAGATCCTCGACTTCCGCCATGGGGCGCCGCCGGAGGGAGAGGACTTCCTCATCATCGGGCACGAGGCGCTGGGCGAGGTGGTGGAGGTGGGCGAGCGCGTCCAGGGGCTGCGGCCGGGGGAGCTGGTGGTGCCGCGGGTGCGGCGGCCGTGCCCGCATGAGCACTGTCCCGCCTGTCGGCATGGCTACCCGGACTTCTGCATCACGGGGGACTACACGGAGCGAGGCATCCTGAAGGCGCACGGCTTCTGTGCGCGGTACTTCGTGGAGGACGTGGCCTACCTGCACCGGGTGCCGGCCTCGCTGCGGGAGGTGGCGGTGCTGACCGAGCCGCTCACCATCGCGGAGAAGGCGCTGCGCGAGGTGGCGCACCTGCAGGAGCGGCTGCCGTGGGAGCAGCGGCCGGGGCGCGCGGTGGTGCTGGGCGCGGGCCCGGTGGGGCTCTTGGGGGCCATGGTGTTGCTGCGCGCGGGGTACGGCACCACGGTGTACTCGCGCGCGCCCAGGCCCAACGAGAAGGCGGAGGTGGCCGAGGCGCTGGGAGCGCCCTACCTCTCCTCGGAGCAGGTGTCGGTGGAGGAGCTGCGGCGGCGCGCGGGCCCGGTGGACGTGGTGTACGAGGCGGCGGGGGCCTCCAAGGCGGCCTTCGAGGTGCTGCGAGGGCTGGGGCCCAACGGGGTGTTCGTCTTCACCGGGGTGCCGGGGCGCAAGCAGCCGCTGGAGCTGGAGGGCGCGGCGCTGCTCAAGCAGCTCGTGCTGTTCAACCAGGTGCTGGTGGGCACGGTGAACGCGGCGGACATGGACTTCGACGCGGCGCTGGAGGACCTGGGGCGCTTCCAGGCGCGCTGGCCGGGAGGGCTGGAGCGGCTCATCACCGCGCGCCGCCCGCCCGAGGAGTTCGAGGAGGCCGCGTCCAGGAAGGGCGGCGGCATCAAGCACGTCATCACTTTCCAATAGGAGAGGGGGCTCGCACCGTGGGAGGAGGCAACAGCGAACCAGGAGACATCCTCGTCGGGGAAGCGGTCCCCGAGCCGGCGGGGTGGCCGGGCCGGAGCTGCGGGGACTCGGTGCCGATCGAGGACCACGGAATCATCGGGGATCTGCGCACGGTGGCGCTGGTGGGGACGGACGGCACGCTGGACTGGCTGTGCTTCCCCCACTTCGACAGCCCGAGCGTCTTCGCGGCGCTGCTGGATCCGGCGCGAGGGGGGCACTTCCGCATCTCCCCGGAGCCGGACGGGGTGGTGCGCAAGCAGTTCTACTGGCCGGAGACGAACGTGCTGGTGACGCGCTTCTACACGCCGGACGGCGTGGGGGAGATCATCGACTTCATGCCGGTAGGCGTGGCGGCCGAGCGCGAGCACACGCGCGAGGTGCTGCGGCGGGTGCGGGTGGTGCGGGGGACGATGGCGTTCCGGCTGGAGTGCTTCCCGGCGTTCAACTACGCGCGGGACGCGCACACCACGCGGTTGATCCCGGGCGGGGCGAGCTTCCTCTCGGAGAAGCTGAGCCTGACGCTGTCCACGAAGGTGAAGCTGGGGGTGGAGGCGCGGGGGGTGAGCGCGCGCTTCGCGCTGCAGGCAGGCCAGTCCGCGGTCTTCACCCTGCGCGAGGGCGCGCCGGAGTCGTGCTCGGAGACGGTGCACAGCCACGAGTCCGCCGAGGTGCTGTTCCGGCACACGGTGGACTACTGGCGCCGCTGGCTGTCGAAGTGCACGTACACGGGGCGGTGGCGCGAGGTGGTGCAGCGCTCGGCGCTGGCGCTGAAGCTGCTGACGTTCGAGCCCACGGGGGCCATCGTCGCGGCGCCCACGTGCAGCCTGCCCGAGTTTCCTGGCGGCGTGCGCAACTGGGACTACCGCTACGTGTGGCTGCGGGACGCGGCCTTCACGGTGTACGCGTTCCTGCGGGTGGGCTTCAAGGAGGAGGCCGGCGCCTTCATGCGCTGGCTGGAGGCGCGCTGCGCGGCGCTGCCGGAGGACGCGCCGCTGTCGCTCATGTACGCCGTGGACGGGAGCCGGGTGCCGGCGGAGGAGGAGCTGGGCCACCTGTGCGGCTACGGGGGCGCGAGCCCGGTGCGCATCGGCAACGCGGCGGCGGATCAGCTCCAGCTCGACATCTACGGAGAGCTGATGGACTCGGTGTACCTGTACAACAAGCACGGGGCGCCCATCAGCTATGACTTCTGGAGGCACCTGCGGCGGCTGGTGGACTGGGTGTGCGACCACTGGAAGGAGCGGGACGAGGGCATCTGGGAGGTGCGCGGGGGGCGCCAGCACTTCGTGTACTCGAAGCTGATGTGCTGGGTGGCGGTGGACCGGGCCATCCGCCTGGCGGACAAGCGCAGCTTCCCGGCGGACCGGGTGCGGTGGCTGGCGGTGCGCGACGCCATCTTCGAGGACATCATGCAGAAGGGGTGGAGCGCCCGGCGCGAGGCGTTCATCCAGGCGTACGGGCGCGAGACGCTGGACGCGGCGAACCTGTTGATGCCGCTGGTCTTCTTCCTGTCGCCGGTGGATCCGCGGATGCTGCGCACGCTGGAGGCGATGCAGCGGCCGCCGGAGAAGGGAGGGCTGGTGTCGGACGGGCTGGTGTTCCGCTACGACGTGGAAGCGACGCTGGATGGGATTGCGGGGCGGGAGGGGACGTTCAACCTGTGCAGCTTCTGGCTGGTGGAGGCGATGACGCGGGCGAGCGTGGCGCAGCCGCGCTACCTGGAGGAGGCGCGGCTGACGTTCGAGCGGATGCTGGGGTACGCCAACCACGTGGGGCTGTACGCGGAGCAGACGGGCATGTCAGGCGAGGCGCTGGGCAACTTCCCGCAGGCGCTCACGCACCTGTCGCTGATCAGCGCCGCGTACAACCTGGACCGGACGCTGGGGCGGCGGGACTGAGCGGCGCGCCTCGATGCGCGCAGCTCATCCCCTGGCGCGCTTCACGAGCGAAGAGACGAGCTGCCTCACATCGATGTCAGGGACGATCCACTGAATCTCACTGGGCGCGGGCGGCTTGAACGCCTTGGCCGAGTCGTAGTGGATCGGCGCGGAGAGGCCGAACACGAGCCCGGAGTCCCACGCGAACTTCGCCAGGTTCCATTCCCACTTCTTCTCGCGGCCGAAGGCCTCGGCAGTCACGTCGGCCGACAGCCCCAGCGAGAGCACCAGCCCCGCCTTGATGCTCGGGGTGAGATCCACGATGAAGTGGCCCTGCGTGTATTGGAGTTGAGCTGCCGCGGTGAGCCCGCCGATCAGGCGCGCGCCTCCAATCGCGGTGATGCCGCCGGTGATCGAGCCGACCCCGGCGCTCAGTCCGATGCCTCCACGCACGCTCAAGGTCAGCCCGGCCTCGGCTGGAATATCGAGCATCCCCTTGAGGCTCACCGCATCGAAGGAGGACTTACGCAGGTCCGTCAGGTTGATCTGGGCGCCAGCGGTGGCGCTGATGTCCTTCAGGGTGCCCGGTCCAATGCTGTAGTCGGCTCCCAACCCGCCGCTGATGCGCGCGATGAGCCCGATGCTGAAGGGACCGACGCTCAGCCCGACAATGGGGATGTCCAACCGTCGGCTGAAGAGGACGTAGGAGTTCGACTTCTCGCTGAAGAGGGTGATGGGCTTGGGGAACTGGATGCCGCCCTTCAGCTTGAGCAGCTGGTTCTCCGTCAGCTCCACGGAGGCGATGCCCTCCATGTTCGGAGTGAAGGCGTACTTGAGCTTCCCGCTCCCTGACAGCGTTCCTTTCTTGCTCAGCGTGGCCTTGAGCGAGGCATGGAGATCCTTCTTCTCGAGACTCAGCGTCCCACTTCCCCGGACCCCCTCCTTGCTGTCGTAGTGGACCGCGAGCTTTCCGGACAGGCCACCGCGATTGAGCGGGAACTCGCCTTCGCCGGAGAGTGCCGAGCCATCATGGGTGAGCCCGAACTTCACCTGACCGAGCCCGGGAACCTCGAGCGAACCCCGGCCCTTGTAGACCCAGCCCTTCTGCGTGCGCTCGAGGCGCAGCTCGACGAGCTCGAAACCCGGGGGCTGAACCTTGACCGTGCCGGAACCAAGAACCGTCGTGTCCTTGCCCTTCTTCTCGAGCACCAGCTGCAGAGAGCTCTCCTTCATGTAAGGCAGGGCGATCTGCGAGCTGGTGATGTTCACTTCGCCCTTCCAGCGATGGTCGGCGTACTCCACCGTGCCTCGGGCCTCATCCACTCCCGGCAGATGCGCGTTCAGGTCCCCACGCATGGAGAATCCATTCTCCTCGCTTGCCGAGGCAGTCACTGAACCCTTCAGCCAGGGCTTGCCCTGAGGGCCTGCTTCGAAGTCGACGCCTCCTTGGGCCTGAAGGGGGCTGCCCAGCTCGATGCTCAAGGAGGAGTCCGTGATGCGCGCACCGAGGAAGGGCCTGGCGAGCTCCCCCTTCGGGAAGGACTTCTCTCCATGGAACTCCCCTTTCTCGAGGTCCAGGGAGACAGGGATGTCCTTCCCATTCATGAGGGGTTCGCTAGGGGTCAGCTTCCCCTGACCCGTCACGCCTCCCGTGTCCTCCTGCCGGAGCTGGAAGGAGCCTTCGCTCAGGTGCGGGTACACGAACACCAGGCTGTCATTCCGGTACTTCTGCTGGAGCTGAAGCGTGTTGGCCGGTGGCTGGACATTGAAGCCAATGTCCGTGCCCTTGTTCCGCTTGAACTCCCGCAGCGTGATGGGGAGGACGGTCTTCGTTCGCTCGTCGAGCTCGGCCGTGAGGGTGTCCTTGCCAGCGCCGGGCTTGCGCCTCAGCAACGTCAGGCGCAGGCCCGGGATGAGCTGGTTGGCGGCGCGGTTGCGTCCACGGTTGACCTTCAGATTCGTCTCGGACGGCACGGCCTTCAGAGCGTCGAGCGTCGTGGAGGCGCCGCCCGCCTTGATCGGATAGTCCGTCAGCTCCTCGGAGCGCTGGGCGCTGGAGGCTGTTCCCTGGACGGTGTCGCGAACCTCTCTCGCGACCTCCGCACACGAGGGGCTGGTCGCGGATGAATCCGTGCCGGGGGAGCTCCCGGGAGCTGTCGTAACCCTCTTGAACTGGAGGGTGATCTCTTCGGGAGGGCCATGAGGAAAGAGCTGGGGAGCACTGCCGATGGTACGGGCCAGGTTGGCGAGCTGGTTCCAGATGCTGCTTCCGCTCTCGGCATTGGCCTCCTTGTCCAGCGGGGTGATGTTCTCCGGGTTGTTGGCCCCGCCGAGCTGAAGCTCGACGATGTGGTCCATCTCACACGTCTCCGCCCTCGCCTGGGGAAAGGGATGGCCACTGATCTTCTGCCAGGCCTCCTTGGCGACCTCCGCATCGGCGTTCAGGCTCTCCAGCCACGAGTTCTGGAGCGGCTTCGTGCCGTCACGCTTCTGCTTGAGGGTCGTGGCTGTGTCGGAGAGGGAGAGCGTGGCCTGGAGCCCCCCTTGTCCCCCTCTTCCTTCCGCCATGGCTCTGTACTGCTTGATGAAAGGGAGCTTGGCTCCGGGCAGGTAGAGCACGTTCACCAGGAAGGCGACGCTCTTGGGAGCGGGGGAGCCCTGCTCACGGGGGCCCTCCTCCGAATCTGTCACCGCCTGTTGCCCCAGTTGAGTCGGCAGGCGTGACGGGAGGGGCTTCCAGTTGCGCGTGCGTGAGAGCGTCGCGACCCGGGGGTGCACGCGGATGGCGGGGGGCGGAGCGGCCCCTGCCTCGGGCGCGGCCATGACGGCGGATGCCACGGCCTCTGCCTCCTGCTCCAGCGCGTTGCCACCGGGCGAGTCGAACGTCAGTGCCTGCGCCGAGGAGGCGCCCTGGCCCTGTTGCTGGACGGTGTGGGCCAGCTCGTGCGCCAGCAGGTGGCGGCCCTGCTCCGTGTCCGGCTGGTACTGCCCCCTGTCGAAGACGATGTCCTTGCCCACGGTGTAGGCCAGCGCCTGCACGGCCTGTGCGGACTCCGCGGCCCGCGCGTCGGTGTGTACGCGCACCTGGCTGAAGTCCTGTCCAAGGCGGGGCTCCATGAAGGAACGCGCCCCGGCATCCAGGGGCTGGCCCGGAGAGCTCAACACTTCATCCACGACGCTGGGGATCTCCTCAGGGCGCTCACGGCCCGGGCGCTCGGCGCGCTGCAACGGGCGCTTGCGCTGTGCGCAGGGCTGGCATCCGCCACCGCCACACGCGCACTGGCGCTGGAGTGAGGCGCCCCGGGTGGGAGTGAGCCTGGACAGCCGGGTGGGAGCTGGCGCGGCCTCCTTCTGGGCCGGGGCGGTGGTGGACTTGCTCATGGCGTGTTCTCCCGGGCAGCTGCTGTGTCAGGCCTCAGTTCCATTCCGCTCCCTCCAGCTCGGCGAGCGGGCGCTCCAGCTTCGCGTACTCGCTGCGCGCCGCCTGCCGCAGGTGCGTCATCCGCACGGGCTCTCCGGCGTCGGCCGCGAGGAACGCCGCCGACAGCGCGATGTTGCGGATGTTGCCTCCCGCCACTCCCAGCCGCGCCAGGCGGTTCACGTCAAGGTCCTCGGTAGGGGTGCTCCGCGGGAAGGCCCGGCGCCACAGCTCCACGCGCTGCTCGTGCGAGGGGAAGGGGAACTCCACCACGAAGCGGATGCGCCGCAGGAAGGCCGTGTCCAGCGCGCCGCGCATGTTGGTGGTGAGCAGCGTCAGCCCCCGGTAGGCCTCCAGGCGCTGCAGCAGGTAGCCCACCTCGATGTTGGCGTACCGGTCGTGGCTGTCCTTCACCTCGCTGCGCTTGCCGAACAGCGCGTCCGCCTCGTCGAACAGCAGCAGCGCTCCGCTCTCCTCCGCCGTGTCGAACACCCGCCGCAGATTCTTCTCCGTCTCGCCGATGTACTTGTCCACCACCTGGCTCAGATCGATCCGGTACAGGTCCACCCGCAGCTCGGCTGCCAGCACCTCGGCCGCCATCGTCTTGCCCGTGCCGCTGGGTCCGCAGAACAGCGCGCTCAGCCCCATCCCGCGCGAGCTCTGTCCTCCAAAACCCCAGTCCCCATACACCCGGGCACGCTGCCGCACGTGCGCCGGCAGGTTCCTGAGGATCTCCAGCTGAGCCGGTGGCAGCACCAGGTCCTCCCAGCGGGCCCGGGGCTCGATGCGCTGGGCCAGCCCCTCCAGTCGGGGTCGGGCCTGGGCGCGGCACGCGTCCCACAGCACTTCGGGGAGTGCTTCCGGAGGGACATGCTCCGCGCGTGCCTCCACCTCGGCGCTCGCGGCGCGAAGGGCCGTCGAGCCCAGCGGGAAACACGAGACGACCCTGTCCAGGTGGTGCCCCAGGGAGGAGGCCCGGGAGCCCAGGGCTTCCTCCCAGAGCGCGCGCTGCTCCCGGGCCTCGAGGCCTGGCAGCTCCGCGCACAGGAGCGTGCTCCGGCCCGAGCGGATCTGCTCTCGGGAGAGGAGGAGCACAGGCGTTCGGAGTCGCTCCACGAGGGTCAGCGCGGGTGCCCTTCCCGTTCCCTCCTCGAGGTCCACCAGCACCGCTCGCCGGCTCAGGAACGCCTCCCGCTCGAGCAGCCGGCTCAGCACCTCCAGCTCGCCCGGCGTGGCGGGAATCACCGAGGCACGCAGCAGGTGCGGCTCCAGGCCCGCGAGACCACACGCCGCCGCGGCGACGGTGCGCAGGCCACCCGCGTCCGTTCCGATGAGCTGCAGCACCTGCGCGCCGGGGTGGCCCCACGCCGACACCATGCGCTCCGCCACCGCATGCCATGAGCGCGGGAGCGACTGGGGAACGGGCACTGGCTCCACCAGGCCCAGGAGCCGCTCGTCCAGGGTCCGCAACCCCACCAGGTGATGAAGGACGCGCTCATGGATGCGCACGGCGCTGCTCATCAGCCCGGTGGAGCCCGCCAATTCGATGAGCTGGAAGCGTCGCAGTGGCCCATCTGGCGCCAGCGCGCTCCAGTGGACCCCTGGCAGCAGCCCGAGGGCCAGCCACACGGTGGGCTCCTCCTTGCGCACATCCCCCTGCGCGGTGGCGCAGCGCTTGCCGAAGCCAGCGTCCAGCTCGCTCCCCGCGCTCAGCAGCAGGAGGCCGCGCTCGAAGGCCGACAGTGAGAAGGCTCGGCACAGCACGTCCAGTCCGGAAGGAGCTGGCAGCGCCGCGCGGGCGGCCTCCCATTCACGCGTCACGGCTTCGGAGGGCGGCGCCCGGGGATCGCTCCCCTGCGCGCCGCACCGCTCCAGCCGCTCTCGGAGCACCGCGAGCTCCGCCATCAAGACGCGCTGGTTGGCCGAGAGCCAGCTCTCCTCGGCGCTCATGGCAGCGTCACCTTCTGCGAGGGATCGAAGGCCGGCGGCGTCGCCGCGTAATCCACCAGGAGGCTGTCCACGCCATCCACGCGCAGCCGCACCCAGTGCGTGCCCGGCCTCGGTGTCTCCAGGGGGAAGGTCAGTGTGTCCGTAAGCGTGGGGTGCGGCGCCGCGGGCAGCTCCTCTTCTCCCAGCAGGAGCGTGGCGCGCTGCCGCGGCCAGATGGGCGGCGTGCAGGTGACCGTCAAGGCATCACCGGACGGCGCGACCTGGATGGAGAGGAGCCGGGGCACCAGCACGAAGGGCAGGCCCTGGGTGACGGCGTCCGGCCCGTTGTCCTGGCCCACCACGGCCGAGAGCGTGAACGTGCCCGCGTGCCACCGCGAGGCCGGGCCCGTGAGCTCCACGCGGAAGGCGGTGCCCGTTCGCCCCGGCAGCGCCTCCAGGGTGATGGGCGCAGGGAGCAACGGGCTCGTGATGCGCGCGGAGAGGTGGGCGCCGGACAAGTGCTGGCCGCCGACGGTGAGGATGTCCGCGGGGGCGTTCGGCGCCTCGAGCCGCGCGCCTGGCTGCCCGCGGGGAAGCACCAGGGCCGTGAGCGCCGGGAAGGGCGGCGAGAGGCGGGGCTCGGGCCATACGCCGTGCTCCAGCCCGCCCAGGGAGAGCACCGGCGGGGCCGCCCGGGTGGGGCGCTGTGCGTCGATGAGCACCACCGAGGCCTCGTAGGCCACCGAGAGCCGGTAGGGCGTCTGGAGGGTGGACCAGAGCTTCGACATCTCCTCCCAGGTCAGGGAGATGGGCGTCAGGTACACCCGCTCCACCTGGAGGTGCAGGTCCGTGCCGGGCAGCGCGGCCTCGATGTCCGCGGACGCCAGCACAGGTCTGTCATGGAGCAGGCTCATCGCGCGACCCAACAGGCGGTGCGCCAGGATGTCATCGCTCGTCCCGCCATAGGCGGTGAGCAGATAATGGAGATTGAGCGCCAGGGGTTGCGGTGATTCCTCACCGGACCTGCCACGGCCAGGCATGTCTCTGTTTCGGAAGGCCGCGTTGGGTAGTGTCTGGTATAGAAAGAGATTGAGCTGATTGTACTGATCGGAGCTCCGTGCCTTGTCGGGTGTCTTCGTGGAGACGACGACGTCCGAGAGCAGGTCCGGGGATGGCTCCCCAGGCAGCGGATAGGCTGTCTGGGACAGCAGATTCCGCAGAGAGGCCGTGACGGCCGCGATGGCTAGCGAGTTGCTCATGGGAGCCAGGGTGCGCCAGGAGGCTGACAGCGCATGCTTCGCCCGGGGAGAGCCCGCTCGCCCCGCGTGATGAGAGTGTGAGGCTTTACGCCGGTCGTATCAATGACTGGCGAGGTATGCCTCTCATCGCCGGGCGTGTCGGGTTTCAAACAGTGTCATGTCAGGGATGGGTGTTAATGCTGTCACCCTCACACTTCGAGGTGAACATGCCATCCCGCCTGCATCCTGGTGTCTATGTGGAAGAGGTCTCTGGAGGGGCCCGCTCCATTGAAGCCGTGGGTACCTCCACGGCCATCTTCGTCGGTGAAACGGAGCGCGGCCCGCTCGAGCCCGTGAAGATCCGGAACTTCGCCGAGTTCGAGCGGCTCTATGGCGGATACCTGCGCGCCAAGGGCCCGGGGACCGAGTCGGTCACCCTGGCGTACGCGGTGGATGGCTTCTTCCAGAACGGAGGCACCACGGCCTACATCCTCCGCGCGGTGGAGTCAGGCCTCGCGGTGGGCCATCGCTCCTACGACGACGCCGGCAACATCACCCCGCTGCTGACGGCCACGTCGCCTGGGGTGTGGGCCCGGGACCAGCTCCGGACCCTCATCGGCCCCGCCTCCGATAACGTCTCCGGACATCGGCGCGTCGCCGTCCTCTTCAAGGACCTGACCACCAACAGCTGGCGCGTCGCGGAGAACTGGGATCGGCTCTCGGACGATCCGGCGGATGACAACTTCGTCGTCTCGGTGCTGGAGCGCAGCCTCTACGTTCGCTGGGCAGCGGGCACCCCCCCGAGCAACCTGACCGCCGCGCCCACGGATACCGCCCTCACCTCCCCGACCGACGCGCAGCTGCTCGAGCTCATCCCGGGCCTGGCGCCACAGTTCACCGACGCCGCGGGGGGCGATGCCGCGGTGGGGGAGGCTCGCTACGCCCAGCTCCTCAGGACCCTGGATGGGGTGACGGACGCCAGCCTCCTGGCGCTGCCGGGCAAGACAGGGAGCTTCGCGGAGGCGGGCGTCGCCTACGTCGAGAGCCGCTCGCTGCGGGACCTCTTCTACATCGCGGATTTGCCGCCCCAGGGGGGCCCTGACGTCAACGCGGCGCTGCAGAGCACCCTGGATGCCCTGAAGCTCATGACCCGAACCGACCTGGGGGCCGTGTACTGGCCGTGGATCCAGGTCGCGGATCCGGTGGGCGCGGGCCAGGGCTCCACGGCCGTCGTTCCGCCCTCAGGGCACGTGGCGGGGTTGTACGCGCGCACGGACGCGCGCCGAGGCGTGTGGAAGGCCCCGGCCGGCGTGGAGGCCGCGGTGCTGGGGATCCAGTCGCTGCAGCACAGGCTCCTGGACTCGCACCAGGATGACATGAACCCGGCGGGGCTCAACGCGCTGCGCCTGCTGCCCGCGGCCGGCGCCGTGGTGTGGGGCTCGCGCACGCTCAGGCCCTCCTCCGAGTGGCGCTACATCCCCGTGCGCCGCACGGCCATCTTCCTGCGCAAGAGCCTCTACGAGGGTCTCCAGTGGGCCATCTTCGAGCCCAACAGCGAGACGCTCTGGGCCAGCCTGCGTGTGGCGGCGGAGTCCTTCATGGAGCAGCTCTTCCGCCAGGGCGCCTTCGCGGGGCGCACCTCGCGCGAGGCCTACTTCGTCAAGTGTGATGCGGAGACGACGCCTCCGGCGGACCAGAACGCCGGCATCGTCAACGTGTGGGTGGGCTTCGCGCCGCTGCGTCCCGCCGAGTTCGTCGTCATCCAGCTCAGCCAGAAGGTCGACCAGAAGGCCTAAGCCTCGGAGGGTTTCGTCATGCCGCAATTCTCGGTGAACAGTCACCGCAATGATCCGTACAAGAACTTCAAGTTTCGCGTGGTGTGGGAGAACCGCTACGTCGCCGGGCTCTCGAAGATGTCCGCGCTCAAGAAGAGCACCGAGTCCATCGAGTGGCGCGAGGCGGGCGGCTCCTCCATCGTCCGCAAGCTCCCGGGCCGCACGAAGTTCGAGCCCATCACCCTGGAGTCGGGGCTCACCCACGACACCCAGTTCGAGGAGTGGGCCAACCAGGTGAACAGCATCCAGGGTGACGCGGGGATGTCCCTGCGCAACTACCGCAAGGATCTCCTCGTCGAGGTGCTCAACCTGCAGGGCCAGAAGGTCATGGCCTTCAAGATCCGCCGCGCGTGGGTGAGCGAGTTCCAGGCGCTGCCGGACATGGACGCCAACGCCAACGCGGTGGCCATCCAGACGCTGCGCATCGAGCACGAGGGCTTCGAGCGCGACGCGAGCGTGACAGAGCCGCAGGAGACCTAGGCCATCGGGCCTGGAAGGAGCGCGCCGTGACGTCCGAGCGGGTGGAGAGCCGGGAGAACCCCTTTCGTGGCCGTGAGCGCCCGCGGTTGGTCCCGCGGGCCATGACGGGCCATGAGGAGGAGTGGGTGGAGCGTCGCGGCGCGGAGGCCAACACGGCCCGCCTGTGCAACGAGGTGCTCGCGCGGTGCCTGGCCCCGCCGGGCGCGGACTGCTCGCAGGAGCTGGAGCGCGTCCGCGCGCTGCTCGTGGCGCAGCGGGATGAGGCGCTGCTCCAGCTTCGCAGGCTCTCGCTGGGAGACACCGTGCAGACGCAGGCGCGCTGTCCCGCCTGCCGCGCAGTGGTGGAGGTGGACTTCCCCCTCAGCCGCATTCCCCTGCCCTCCACCGCGGCGCCCGCGCGTGTGGAGGTGGCGCTGGAGGAGGGGGGCCGGGCCGTGATGAGGCTCCCGACCGCCGGCGATCAAGAGGCGTTGCTCGACGCGGCACTGAAGACCGAGGCCGAGCGGCGCACGTGGCTGCTCTCCCGGGTGCTGCTGAGGCTCGGGGACTCCGAGGGCCCCTTCTCCGAGGAGTCTACCCGCGGCCTCTCCACTCCCACTCGCGCCGCGTTGGAGAGGGCGCTGGAGGAGGCGTTGCCGGATCTGGATCTGAGCATGTCGACGGGGTGCCCTGAGTGTGGGCACGCCTTCAGTGCTCCCTTCGACGTCCCCGCTTTTTTTTTGCCGAGATGAAGCAACGGAGCCGCCTCGTGTTGCACGACGTGCACCGCCTCGCCAGCCGGTACCACTGGGGAGAGGGAGAGATCCTCGCGATGCCGCTCTCGCGTCGTCAGGCCTACCTGGGGCTCATCGAGGCCGAGGAGCACCAGCGGCTCCTCGGGGCCCTGGAGCAGGAGGGCTAGCGCATGGAAGCGTCGAAGCTCTCACGGTGGCTCGCGGGGCCGCTGCGGCCGGCGGAGGCAGGGGCGGGCTCGGCAGCGGGGCTCGTGCCGCGCCCCTGGGAAGTGTCTCTCGCGCCACGCTGGGGTGACCTGGGCGAGGTGGAGAGCCCGCCGCGGATGGAGCGTACGGAGCCAGGCCTGTCCCTGGGGACCGTGAGGGAGCAGGTGAGCGAGAGCACCGCCCGGAGCTCCATCGTGGACGCAGGGGAGCCGAGGGTGGGAACAGCGGCTCAGGGAGCGCCTCGGCGTGGAGTGGAGTCGGAGCACCTCGAGGCGAGTGGAAGGACAGGCATCGAGCGTGGGGTGGGCGTCGGAGCTGGCCGTGGAGAGCCTGGCGGCCAGGACCGAACAGGCGCTGGCGGAATGCCAGGACCACGAGCTCTCGCGACCTCGGGAGCGTCCTTGCGCGAGCCGAAGAGCGCAGTGGCTTCGGCTCTGAAGGCAGGTGAGCGGGTGGCCGCGATGGATGCGCTGCCTGCGCCGCGCCGCTTCACCGCATCGGAGGAAGAGCCAGAGTCCTCGGGTGCGCAGCCCCACATGGGGACAGTGGCTCCCCCGCGTGTGGACAGCGGACCGACGTCTCGGAACGGAAGGCCAGAGCAGCAGAAACCGCGCGCCGGAACGAGCGAGGGCCAGTCTCCTCTCACGGAGGCACGAGGCCCCACGCCCCGAGCTCCCGAGCTCCCGCGGACTGTCTCGTTGGCAGGTCCGAGAGTCGCGCGGGCGATCGCATGGGACAACGGAGCGCTCCATGAATCAGCGAGCCAGCGTGTGCCGCCCGCGCACGCGCGCAAGGCTCCTGCGAATCCAGTACCGCCGAGCACTCCCCAGGTGCTGGAGAAGCTCTCTCGCGGGGAGCACGCGCCGCACTTCGACGCGGAACGAGTGACGGGTCCGCGCACGGGCGAAGGTGATCAGCAGGGGCCTGCACGCGCACTCACGCATTCCGAGCCTTCATTCCATGAGCGCGCTGCTCCCTCTCCAGCCCTGTCCAGGCCAGGCCCACGAGCCGCGCGGGCGGAGCAACCGGAGAAGGGGCCTCTCGTCGAGAGAGCTGGGGCCGAGCGGCGGAAAGAGCAAGAGCCGCGAGGGCCAGGTGTGCCTCGCTCCGGGGCGGTGTCGGCGCCGGACATGCGGGAGCAAGCAGAGGCTGCACCCGCAGGCCGCGCCTTCGCGGTGACCAAAGCTCCTCCCGAGGAAGTGCGGAGCGCTTCTCCACAGGGAGACCCGTCACGTCTGGCAACAGCACGCACTCTCGGAACCGAGGCAGCTCGCTCGGAGCCAACCGTGCAGCAGCGAGTCCTCATGCCGCTGGCTGAGGTCGCGCGAGAGGCTCCGAGCTCCGCCGTGCCAGGTCCCATGGACGCCAACACTCCTGTGACCCACGCTGGCCAGGGAGTGACAGGGACGAGCGTTACCGTGGCTTCACTCATGCCACGACTGGAACGCCCACTGTCTTCTCCGAGCACGCTCTCCAGGAGCGAGGCATCCCTCGGGGAAGGGGCACCCGGCCGCCAGCCATCCACCGCGAACACCGCGCCCGCACGCGTCATGCTCACCATCGGGCGCATCGAACTCCGCACACGCGCGCCCGTGCCGGCTTCTCCCGCGGCGCCCGTCATGGCGCGCGCTCACCAGGTCGATCCAGGGCTCGGTCCTGGCCTGCTGCAGCTGGGGAGACAGTCATGGTGACGCGAGGAGGTGGCTCATGAGCATCCACTCATCAGGAGTGCCCGCGTTGGAGCTGCGCGTGGAAGAGGTGGTGCTGGAAGCCCCCGGCATCCCGTCCGAAGTTGATGTCCAGAGGCTCATCCAGGAGGCCCTGGAGCTCCTCGCGGAGCGGCTCCGCCGCACGCCTCCCTCGCGAGACCGGCGCGTGGAGCGCCTGAGCGTGGATGACTTCTCGATGGAGGTCCTCAGCGGCGAGCGAGGCGCCGAGGCGCTCGCGGACGCGCTCCACACACGGCTCATGGGAGCAGGGCAATGACCACCGAACATTTCTACGTGCGAGGCGCCCTGGTCGCGTTCTCGTCCGGGACGAAGAACGGCATCGACAAGCTGCCCCACATCATCCCTTTCCGCTTCAACCCGGAAGCGCTCCAGCGCACCCTGCGCGTGGAAGGGGCGAGCCCGCAGGGGATGAGCGCCAGCGGGAAGGCCGAGCCGCCGAATCCGGTCGAGGGCAAGCCCCAGGTACAGCCGGACACCCAGAACCCTCAGCTCCAGGAGCAGTTCTCCATCAAGCTGCTCTTTGATGTCCATGAGCGGGACCGCACTGTGCTCCTGCCTCCCTCGCTTGGGATTGCTCCAGAGATCGCGGCCCTGGAGCTGTTGATGCACCCGGTGGAGCTGGAGAGCCCCAGGCCACAGAAGGGGACGGTCGATGCGCAGCGAGAGCGCCCCACCGTGCTGCTCGTCTGGGGGCCGCGCGTGCTGCCGGTGCGCATCACCTCCATGGTCATCAACGAGGAGCTGCACAACGCCTTCCTCAATCCCGTCCGCGCCCAGGTGACGGTCGAGATGCAGGTCCGCCACTCGACGGCGGAGAGGGGCGTGGTGAAGGGGGCTCAGGACTACCTGCACACCAAGCGGCAGGGATTGGCGCGGCTCTTCCATGCCACCGCGGCGGCTCAGGGGGGCGGCATCCTGCCGCTGTGACGAGGTGAAGCCATGATCGACAAGACCAGCAGATACGCCGGAGTGCGTACCTATGTCGCCGAGGACTCGACAGGCGAGGCCGTGGAGGCGCTGGAGCCGCGCGCGGTGGAGCACCCGCAGGGTGCCTTCCTGCACATCCCCCACGAGGCAGAGCGGCTGGACCACCTGGCCTGGCAGTACCTGAACGACCCGCGCCGCTTCTGGCGCATCTGTGACGCCTCGGACGAGCTGGATCCCTTCGATCTCATCCACCCGGGGCGCTCGCTCTCCATCCCCTTCAACGCCTGACGGTGCGCGCGCATGACGGTTGCCCGATACAAGGTGCTGGTCGACGGGAAGCCGCTCGCGGACTCCCTGCTGGACCTGCTCACGCGCCTGGAGGTGCGCGAGAGCGACTCGGACGCCACCGTGGCCGCGCTGCGCTTCGTCCTCGGGCAGCTGCGGACCGGGGAGTTCTCGCCGCTGGACGACGACGTGTTCCACCCGCTGGCGGTGCTCACCGTGGCGCTCGCGGCTCCAGGAGGTGAGCTGGAGCACCTCTTCTCCGGCTACGTCACCCACGTGCGGCCTCACTTCGAGTCGCTGCCCGCCGCCTGCTACGTGGAGGTGCTCGCGATGGACGCGGCCGTCCTCCTCGACGCCGAGGAGCGCACGGCCTCGTACCCGGATGCCACGGACGCCGAGGCCGCGGAGGACACCTTCGGCCGCTATGGCATCGCCTTCTCCGGCGAGTCGACGCCGGCGCGCCATGAGGAGCGTCGGCAGCTCCTCGTGCAGCGCGGCACGGATTGGGACTTCGTCCGCCACCTGGCTCGGCGCAATGGCTTCTGCTGCTACCTGGAGCCGGACTCGCGCTCCGGGAAGGTGATGGCCTACTTCCGCCGCCGTGCGCTGGGTGGCTCACCGCAGGCGGATCTCGCCGCGCGGCATGAGGACTTCAACCTCGCGTGGCTGGACCTGCAGCTCGTGGGCACCGGGCCGGTGCGCTGGACGGGCGCGGCCATCGATCCACTGGCCAAGCGCGTGCTGCGCACCGAGGGCAACCCGGCCTCGAAGCCCATGGGGAAGGAAGCGGTGGCGGACCAGGTGGAGGAGGGGCTCTCTTCCACGCGGGCCCAGGCCGCCAGCCGCTTGCTGCGCGAGCCGCCGCCCATGGACGCCGCGCTCCAGTCCGCGGGCACCGGCGCCACGGATGCCTCCCGGCTCGCGGTGGAGGCTCGGGGAGAGGTGGACTGTGGGCGCTACCAGGGGCTGCTGCGCGCGCGGCGGCCCGTCCTCATCAAGGGCGTGGGGCGCACGTTCGCGGGCGCCTACTACGTGCGGACGGTGCGCACCCTGTTGGAAGGCGGAGTGCTCACGCAGGCCTTCGTGGCGTTGCGCAACGCCACCGGATTCACCGGCCGGGAGCCCTTCGGTCGGCGCTACGGGAAGGGGGATGCGTAGATGACGCTCGAGCAGCTGCTGAAGCTCGTCGAGGAGCGGGTGCTGAACCGCTTCTACGGCAAGTTCCCCGGTGTCGTCCGCGACGTGGAGGATCCGCTGGGGGTGGGGCGGCTGCGCGCCTGCGTGCCCGCCGTGCTCGGCGAGGACACGCTGACGGGCTGGGCGCTGCCCTGCGCGCCCTTCGGAGGAGGCAAGGACCGCGGGCTGCTGTGCATGCCCGAGGTGGGCGACACGGTGTGGATCGAGTTCGCGGGCGGAGACCTCAGCCAGCCCATCTGGGCCGGCGCCTTCTGGGGCGCTCCGGACAGTGGCGGGCAGCAGGACGATCTGGCGGAGGAGGCGGGCGCGGAGGTGCCCACCTCCGAGGAGGAGGGCGCGGGGCCCGGGCTCCATGTGCTGCGCACGCGCGCGGGGCACCGCATCTCGCTGAAGGACGAGGGAGACATCGTGGTGGCCCACGGCGAGGGCAAGGAGGAGCTGCGGCTCACCCAGAACGGCTCGGTGGTGGTGAAGACGGAGCGGGCGGAGGACCCCGCGGCTGGCGAGGGCGAGGTGGTGATGAAGACGGAGAAGGTGGAGCTGCGGCTCAAGGAGGACCACGCGCTGCTGGCGAAGACGGAGAAGGCCGAGCTCCAGCTGTCCCAGGACGGCGAGGTGGTGGTGAGGACGGAGAAGGTGGAGCTGCGGCTGGCCGCCAATGGAGAGGTGACGCTGAGCGCCGAGGGGGACGTGAAGGTGGAGGGGCGCAACATCACCGTCGACGGGCAGGCCATCAAGCTGGGCGCGAGCGCGAGTGAGGCCCTCGTGCTGGGCAACACGTTCATGAGCTTCTTCAACACCCATACCCATCCCACCGGCGTGGGCCCCTCCGGTCCGCCCATGTCGCCCATGTCGCCCAGCCACCTCTCGCAGAAGAGCAAGACGGAGTAGCCATGGCCTTGAACCCCAGCGCGCTGAAGACACAGCTCGAGCAGGGCTGGTTGAACGCCAGCTTCCCGGAGAATGTCGCCGTCTCCGCGGACCGGTTCGCCAGCGCGGTGGCGTCGTGGTTCTCCGCCGCGCAGGCCGCTGGCTTCCCATGCACCACCGCGATGGCGCGCCAATCCCAGCTCAGCGGGCAGCTCGCCACGGCCCTCAACGCGGGCAGCGCGGCCTCCGCGGGACAAGCGCTGGCGAGCGCCCTCGCGGCCTACATGACGGGGCAGCTCTTCGGCGCGGGGAGCTCCGCGGCGCCGACCGGTACTTCGGCGGCAGCCACCGCGCTCATCGCCGCCTTCTCGGATCTGAATCCGCAGACACCCAATGCACTCCGCGCTCAGCAGATCGCCACCGCATGCCAGGCGCTGGCGGTCACCACCCTCGTCACCTTCCCGCCCTCCGTCCCTCCCATTCCTCCCTCGCCGGTGATGTGAGCCATGGCCAACCGCTACCTCCACTCTCCCTTCCGGCTGGGCTCTCAGGGCGGCGTCGCCATCACCGATGAGGCGGATCGGCACCTGCGCGACCGCATCGAGGCCATCCTCTTCACCTCCCCGGGCGAGCGCGTGAACCGCCCCGAGTTCGGGGCCGGCCTCAACCGCACCCTCTTCGAGGGGCTCAACGAGGTGATGCTCACGGCGCTCGAGTTCCGCGTCACGGACGTGCTCAATCGCGAGCTGGGTGAGGAGCTGCTGCTGGATGACGTGTCGCTGGAGCAGGACGCGGAGGCCGGGGAGGTGGTGCTGCGCCTGGCCTTCCGTCGCCGCGTGGATCGTGAACCTCGCAACCTGGAGATCCGGCTGTGATGGGGACATGGCTGCGCTGGGAGGGCGCTCGCCTCCCGGAGGTGGGATTCCAGGGCATCGAGTACGTGACGCTGGAGGGGCCTGCGTCCGGGCTCTCCGTGCTGCGCGTGAAGCTCAAGCACCCGGCGGCGGGCCTGCGCGCGGGCAGCTTCGAGGTGAGAGGGAGCTCCTCCGGCCAGCCGCTGTCCTGGTCCGTGCGGCCCTTCACCGAGGACGCGACGGAGGTAGCGCTCACGCTGAGCGGCGCCAGCGAGGACGTCACCTACGAGGTCCGCCTGCTGGATGGAGGAGCCCTGGCGCTCCACTCCTTCTTCTCCACCGCCGAGTTCCGCTTCGCCATCGATCGGGATCGCGGAGACATGCGCGCTCCGGTGGAGCAGGCGGCGCCGACGCGGGCCAAGCGCCCGGCGGTGGATCTCCTCACCAAGGATTACAACGGCTTCGTCCAGCTGCTGTCGGACCGCGTGCGCGTGCTCAACCCGCACTGGGCCGATCTCTCGCCGTCCTCGCTCGAGCGCGTGCTGGTGGAGCTGCTGTCCCACCACGCGGATCTGCTCAGCTACTTCCAGGACCGGGTGGCGACGGAGGCCTTCGTGGCGCTGGCCACTCAGCGCCACTCGCTGCGGCAGCATGGGTTGTTGCTGGACTACGTGCTCTTCGAGGGCTCCGCGGCGGAGACGGTGATGGCCTTCGAGGCCCAGCACGATGGCTACCTGCCCGCGGGGCTGTCCTTCCGCGCGGAGGGTGAGACAGGCGAGGCGCGGGTGGTGTTCTACCTGCCGGAGCGCGCGCGGGTGGTGAAGGCCCACAGCCGGCTTCGGCTGGCCGCGTGGCCCGGCGCGCTGGACGCCGAGCTCCCCGAGGGAGTCTCCGAGGTGCTCCTCTGGGGGAGGGTGGAGGGGCTCACCTCGGGCCAGCGCCTCGCCTTCGTGCAGGGCACCACCACACAGCTCGTGCACGTGGTCTCCGCGCGGCCGGCGCGGCTCCAGGGGTGGGCGGAGAGCCCGCGGGCCCCCGAGGATCCGGACGCCGCCAGGGAGCCGAGAGAGCTGACGGTGGTCGCCTTCCACCCGCCGCTGGCCACGTCCCTGCGCCCCTTCGCCGAGGACTTCGCGCTCCATGGCAACCTGGCGCTCGCCAGGCATGGAGAGGAGCGCGTCGCGCACTACCGGCCCGCCTCCGGTCGTGCCCTCCCCCGCACGCACCTGGTGCTCGCGGACGATCGGCAGAACACCCTCCGTGCGATGGGAGAGAGCCAGCGGCTGTTGCTGCGCGCCCTGCGCATCCCTGGCCCGGTGCTCTTCACGCAGCAGCAAGGCGGGCAGGTGCCGCTGCTGGAGGTGAGCGTGGGCGGCCGGCCCTGGACCCGGGTGGAGCACCTGCACCGCTCGCAGTCCTTCCACCCGCACTTCGTCGCCACGGCGGATGAGGATGGGGCGGTGTGGCTCCAGTTCGGCGATGGCGTGCGAGGCCTGGCCGTGGAGGACGCCACCGCGGACATCGAGGTGCGCTACCGCATGGGTGCCCCGGTGGCCGGCAACTGCGCGCCGGGCTCTCTCACGGGCCTCGTTCCACCCGAGGACGCCGCCGCGCGCGCGCAGCTCGAGCAGCTCGGGTTGGAGCGGATGTTCAACGTGACGCCAGGGGCGGGAGGGCGCCAGCCGGAGACGAAGGATGCCGCGCGGCTCGCCATGGCCGCCTCCGTGCGGCGCAGCGCGGGGCAGCGCGCCATCTCCCTGGAGGACTGCGCGGAGGTGGCCCGCTCGGTGCCGGGAGTGGCGCGGGCCGTGGCGCGGCTGGTGGGGGGGCCTTTCCACACCGTGCAGGTGCTGGTGGATCCCCAGGGCCGCTCGGAGCTGCCCGCGGAGCTGGAGGCCACCGTGCGCGAGCGCCTGGAGGCCACCCGGCTCGCGGGCCGGGAAATTCGTGTGGTGGGTCCGCGCTACGTCCCGTTGGTGCTCGAGCTGGTGGTGGCTGCTCGCGCGGGCGTGGCGCCCTTCCAGGTCCGCGAGGCCGTCACCGCTGCGTTGCGGCCCGGCAGCCCGACCCACCCGGGCCTGTTCCACCCGGACAAGCTCGACTTCGGAGAGGCGGTGGAGCTGGGGCGCATCCTCGCTCATGTCCAGCAGGTGTCTGGAGTGCGGGCCGTGCGTGTCACCCGGCTGTGCAGACTGGTGGACCTCCTCGACGGGTCCGCCCCGGCCTCGGTGCCGCAGCGCCTGGTGCTGGAGCCGCTCGAGATCGCCCAACTCGACGGTGACCCCGAGTACCCCCAGCGCGGCCGGCTCCAGGTGCGCGTGGTGGGCATCGACGCCCAGGAAGAGGAGCTGTCGCCATGAGTCGTCCCCCTCGCCCGCTGCGCTCCTCCCGAGTGGACGTGCCAGCCTCACCCTGGCCGCGTGACTACCTGCCGCGCGAGTACGCGGACTTCATGGCCCTCCAGCGGGAGCTGGCGCGCGAGGAGCTGGGGCTCATCTCCGCGGGCGAGGAGGGGGACTTCACCTCCACGCTGATGGACCTGTCGGCGCTGCTGGCGCACGTGCTGGGCGTGTACCAGAACCGCTATGCGCGCGAGGCCTTCCTGGGCACGGCGCAGTCCGCGCGCAGCCTGGTGCTCCACGGTCGGCGGCTGGGCTATGAGCCGGATGCTGGCGTGTCGGCCACGGGCTTCGCGGCCCTCACCGTGCACTCGGGGCTGGAGGGGATCCTCCCCGCGGGTTTCGCGCTCGCCAGCAGCCCGGTGGGAGAGCGCAAGGGCCAGCACTATGAGACGCTGACCGAAGTCCGGGTGGACGCCCGCCACAACGCGCTGCGGCCGGTGACGGTACCTGCGGGTGCGAGCCACGCGGAGACACCCGCGCTCGATGAGGCGTACCTCCCAGGAGAGCTGCCGAACCTGGCGCCGGGTGCCTACGTGGTGCTGCACACGCTGGATGAGCGCGTGCGCGAGGTGGCCGAGCTCACCTTCGTGGAGCTCTTCACCGTGCAGCCCGGAGCGCGCGGCGCGCACCTGAAGGGGCTGCGAAGGCTGCTCCCGCCCGGCGCCTATACGCGGGTGGGCTGGAAGATCGTGGACCGGGAGGGGCCTCCCCAGCGCTGGAGGCTCGAGGACCTGGGGCTGCGGGGGAACGTGGTCCCCATCTCCCATGGCAGGACGATGGAGCAGGTGCTGGGGGATTCGGATGGGACACAGCCCTTTCTGCGCTTCGCGCTGGACGAGCCGCGGCTGACGCACCTCCCGATGGCCGACAGGGTCGATCCGGTGGTGGAGGTCTTCGTCGGAGGTGTCCGCTGGACGCGCGTCCTGGACTTCGCGCAGAGCGATGGGGACGACCGCCACTACCTCCTGCAACGCGACGAGCGACAGGTGACGTACGTGCTCTTCGGGGATGGCCGCCGTGGCGCGGTTCCTCCCGCGGGGCAGCAGCACATCACCGCCGTGTACCGGGTGGGGCTGGGGCGGGAGGGTAACGCCGAGCCCGGCCTGGTGAGCCGCATTCCCCGAGCGCATCCGCTGCTGGCTCGCGCCACCAACCCGCTCTCCGTCCGTGGCGGCACGGAGCCATCGGACGTGAGGGACATCCGCACGAAGGCCACCCGTCGGGTGCGGACGTTCGACCGCGCCGTCTCCGTGAAGGATCACTCGGACCTGGCGCTGCTCTTCCCAGGAGTGGCGCGGGCCTCGGCGCGGTGGACGCGGGTGGAGTCGCGCGGCGAGGGGATCGAGCTGGTGGTGTCCACGCTGGAAGGAGAGCTGCCCGGGGCCTCGGTGCTCACGGCCATGAGGGCATTTCTCGATGCGCGTCGGGATGCCTCCGTGCCCCTGCGGCTGCGCGGCGCCGAGCCGCTCGACCTGAAGGTGGAGCTCTTCCTCGAGGTGGCCCCCGGCGCCTCCGACGAAGGCGTGCAACAGCGCGTCCGCGAGCTGCTTCATGGAGAGCGGGAGGATGCGCCGGGCCTCTTCACGCTGCGCGCAAAGGAGATAGGTGAGCCCGCCACGCTCAGCGAGCTGCACCGCGTGCTGGCGGGGGTGCAGGGCGCTGACTTCCTGGGCGTGACGAGGCTGGAGCCAGCGGCGAGCGAGACGGGCACGGTGCTGGACGTCGTCCACGTGGAGCCTCATCAGTGGGTGAGGCTGCGGCCCGAGAACCTCGTCTTCACCCTGGGTTAGGAGGAGCGGATGGCTACCGAGGAGCTCATTGATCCGGAGGTCCGCCAGCGCGTCACGTCGCTGCTCTACGGGCTGCTGCCGGAGCTGTACCGGGTGTGGGACGAGCCGCCCCGTGGGCGGGGAAACTTGAGGGACTTCCTGCACATCCTCGCCGCGCCGCTGGCACAGGTGCGCCAGAGCGTGGAGGCGCTGCAGGCGGATCTCTTCATTGACAGCTGCAGCGACGACATGCTGCCCGCGCTCGCGGAGATGGTCGGCACCGTGCTCGTCTTCCCGGACGCCGTCTCCAACCGCCGGGACTTGCGCGCCACCGCCGCGTGGCGGCGACGCAAGGGCTCGGTCCAGACGCTGGAGTCGATCGCGGGAGAGCTGCTCGATCAGCTCGTCATCACCCAGGAAGGGTGGAAGCGGCTGCTCGTCACGCAGGACATCCGCCTGGCACGCCCGGAGCGCACCGTGGCGGACATGAGGGATCCCCTTCTGGCCGAGCAGGCCTCCGGGCCGCGAGAGGCGCTCTTGCGCGCCGCGGACGTGCGGGAGATCTCCGCGCGGACCGGCCGTTACCACCCGCTGCACATCACCCACTGGACGCACCCCACCCAGCTCTTTCCAGTCCGGCGAGGAGATGCGCGCCGGCTCGAGGGAGAGGCCCCTCGCTACGCCTTCCACCCCCTGGGAAGGTCCGTGCCGCTGCGGGTGGACCGGCGCGATGGAGAGGGGCGATCGGATCGCGTGCCGCCCGTCTCCTTTGATGAGCGGCCCGAGCGCTTCTTCGGGGGAGAGGGTGGCTTCACGGTTCGTATCTGTGGGCTGCCCGCGGCCATGGCAACGGAGGAGCTCCCGTTGCGGAATGGCTCGGCGCGCGCGGCCGATGTGGCGCTCGTGGAGGGGGGCTGCACCCTCAGCGTGCTGGGGCGGGAGGTCCGGGGGTTGACTCGGCCGGTGCGGCTGGAAGCCTTCTCCGTGCCCCTCGTGCAGCAGGCCTCCGGCACGTGGCGTCCCGTGCTGTCCGCCGCCTCGCCGCGTGGAGGGGTGATCCTCGCCGCGGAGTCCGCGCAGGGGCTCGACGTGCCCGCGCCCGGGCCGAGCCCTGTGGACGCGCCCGCCACCGTGCCCATGCTGCGCCTGTCTCCAGAGGGAGGAGTGCAGGAGGCCTGGTTCCCCGGGGCGACGGTGGAGCTGGCGGGAGGGGGCCCACAGGCGAGGTGCTCGAGCCTGGATGGGGAGCTGGCGGTGGAAGGTTTCCTGCGCGGCTCGCTCGTGGTGCGAGTGCCTGGGCTCTGGCTCTCCGGCGAGAGGTGGCTGCATGTGGCGGCGGATGGCAGCGTCTACGAGGCCGGGACGGAGGCGGCTCCCGTGGGGGTGGCACGTCAGGAGGAGGCCTTCGTCTTCTCCGGCGAGCCGCTCGCGGTGGGGCCAGGCGCGGCATGGCCTCCGCTGGATCCCAGCGCGGCCGACACGCCCCTCACGTTGCTGCCTCCCTCGCCCACGCAGGGGCCGGTGCTGATGCACGCCGCCCTGCCGCTGCGGAAGACACTGGAGCCTCTCGAGCCCTGGACGCGGCTGGCGCTGGCGTTCGCCGCCGTGGACGAGAGCAGCGTCCTGCCGCGGTACATCCCCCTGTTGCGCCTGGAGTGGGAAGGCGACTTCTCGAACATGCGCTGGTCGGCGGTAGGGGATGACGGGCAGCCGGCCAGCGCGCTCGAGCGCTTCAAGGAGGTGGCGGCGCTGGCGCGCGCGCTCGGCGGCAGGATGTCGCTCGCGATCCGGCTGGAGGGAGGCGTCGCCGACCTCATCCTCCCTCCCTGCGAAGTCGCGTGGACGCCCGCGGAGGGAGAGCCGTTGCTGCTCTACCTGCCAGAGCTCTCCACGACAGAGCCCATCCAACAGGAGCAGTGGCCCGCCGATGCGCTGGTGGCCAGCCCGGTGGTGTCGCTCCACGCGGATGGCTCGTCCCGGTGGCTGATGTCGAAGCAGGTGGCCCGCTATGCGCTGGGACGCGTCGCGCCCCTGGCCGCGGGTGCCGTTCCGAGGCGGCGTCGGCTGCGGGGCAGGAGCCTGGCCTCTCCCGTGGAGGAGCCTCGCGAGGGCTGGCTGGATGTGGATCCCGAGCGTGGGCTCTTCGCGCTGGCTCCCTCCGAGCCTCCTCAGGCGTACCCGGAGCGCTCGGGGCCGCTGGGAGGGTTGCCAGCCTTCAGCCGCACCCACGTCACGGTGGACTATCAGGAGGGGTACTCGGGCCACGTCGGCGCGAGGCCCTCGCCGCGTGAGCCGCTGTTGCGCGAGCGCCTGCCCACGCCCACGCGACGGGTCGTCCGCAACGGCACCTTCCGGGCCGGAAGCGACGATGTGCCGGTGTACGCCTCCCTGGCTGCAGCGCTGAGCGCCATCGAAGAGAGCCCCCAGCCCGACGGACGAGAGGTGGTTCAGCTCGAGGACAGCGCCACGTACATCGAGGGGTTGACGTGGCCCTCGGGCCAGAACCTCCCGGGGGAGGGCAAGCAGCTCGAGCTGACGCTGCAGGCGGCGGAGGCCGAGCGCCCGGTGCTGGAGTTCTTCGAGTGGCTGCCGCCGGCGGGGGGGACTCGCTATGCGCGCATCACGCTGAGAGGGCTGTATCTGGCGGGGAGCGCGGTGACGTTCCCCGCGGACGTCGTGTCCCTCCAGTTGTGCACCGTCGCGGGGGCGGATCAACCGCTGACGTTCAGTGGGGGCGCGGTGTCCGCCGAGGTGGAGCTCACCCGCTGTGTCACCGCCGGGCTCGTGCTGGAGGGGCAGGGGACGCTGCGGGTGGAGGACAGCGTGGTGGATGCGGGCAGCCAGCAGGCGCTGCTCGTGCCCGAAGGCGTGTGCGCGCTGAACCGGGTGACGGTGCTCGGGGCCACGCACGTGAAGGTGCTGGAGGCGTCGGAGTCCCTCTTCGCGGTGCCGGCAGAGGGCGCGAGCCCGTTCCAGGTGAAGGATCGGTTCCACGGGTACGTGCGCTACAGCTGCGTGCCGGAGGGAGCGCTCTCCTCCCTGCCGCGGCCCCACAGGGTGGTGGAGGACACGCGGGTGCGGTTCGTCTCGAGGGACCGCGACGACCCGGCGCACGCGCGGCTGGCGGTGGACGCGAACGTCTCGGTGGTGCGAGGGGCGCAGGACGGCTCGGAGATGGGGGCCTTCCACCATGTCCGGCTGGCGCAGCGGTACCAGGCATTGGAGCTGAGGCTGGCGGAATACACGCCCGCGGGACTGTCGAGCGGTGTCCTGCGGCTGGATTGAGAAGGGCGGCACGTCATGTACGGAGACTTTTCCAGAGGACACCGGCCGGACCGCAGGCGCGGCCGGGCCTACCAGCGGGTGCTGCTGCAGCAGGGGCGGACGCTGCTGGACAGCGACTTCAACGCGCTGGCGGACGCGGGCGAGCAGCGGCTGCGCGAGCTGGCGATGGATCTCGGGCTGGACGCGGGGAGCCTGGACAGCGGCTTCCTCATCACGGCGGGGCCGCTGCTGGCGCGCTTCGACTCGCTGGAGCACGTGGAGCCCTCGGCGGCCCCGTTCTCCACCCGACTGGATCACCGGCACAAGCTGGGGGGACGGCTGCCGGCCCTCGTGCTGGACGCCACGCAGGGGCCGGGCTCGGTGCGCATCACCCCGCGCCGCTCGCTGGCCGGGTTGAGGGCGGTGCGCATCTGGGCGCAGACCTCGAGCGCGCTCCGCGTGAGGGTGGGAGGCATCTCACGGCCCCTGGCGGAGCAGGCGGATCCGACGCGGTACAGGCCCTATGAGGTGCTCCTGCCGGACGCGCCCACGGAGGAGCTCGTCCTCGAGTTCCTGGACAGCGGCCTGGGCCGGCAGGCGCGAGTGGCGCTGGTGGAGGGCGTGCTCCCCGAGACGGAGGTGGCGCCCTTCTGGTTGAGCCGTGGGCGCTACCGCCTCGGGGGCCTCTCCGTGGAGCTGGCGCAGGACGGCGCCTGGCCGGAGGTCTTCTTCCCGAAGGAGAAGGGGTTCGAGCCCACCGTGCCGGCGCCTGGAAGGTACGTGGCGTATCTGGAGGCCTGGGAGCGGCACATCACCGCCGTGGAGGATCCGGGGCTGCGTGAGCCCGCGCTCGGAGGAGCGCAGGACACGTGTACCCGCGTGGAGGCGGTGGGGCAGGTGAAGCTGGCGCGGCTGGTCGGGGAAGCGGGGGTGTTGCCCACGCCTGGAGCGCTGCGCGAGGCCTTCAGGGCCGCGGGCTCCTCGGGCTCCCGGCTCACGCTGGAGGGCACGTCCTACTCCGGCATGGAGGGGAGGCTCTATCGCTTCGAGGTGCATGAGGGCGGCGCACCGGGCGAGGCAGTGCTCAAGTGGTCTCGCAACAACGGCGCGGAGCTCCATCCGGTGCTCGGTGTGTCCAGCGCCCTGGACACGGTGTTGCTCCCCGCGGACGCGGACGTGCGCAATGGCGACCTCATCGAGGTGCTGAGCGAGACGGTGGAGCTCGGGGATGAGGGGGAGGGGCAGCTCTCTGGCGCCCCGGTGGTGTTCACCCCCGCGCAGTGGGCGGTGGGGGCCCTCTTCCATGTGCGGGAGGCGGCCAACCCCGAGGCCGGGCGGCGGTTCGAGCTGAGGGATGTGGACACGGGGGTGCTCACGCAGCTCGACGCGACCCTGGCGAAGCAGCCGGGGCTGAAGGTTCGCCGCTGGCACGGCCTGCTGGAGCCTGGGACCCAGGCGACGCGCGACGTGGAGGCGGGCATCCGGGTGCGCCTGGAGGGTGGGCCGTTTCGTGCGGGGGAGTTCTGGCAATACGAGGCGAGGCGGGGCATGCCGTTCTCGCAAGCGGAGTGGACGGCCTCCGCGCACGGCCCGGAGCGCATGTTCGCGCCGCTCGCGGTGGTGCAGCTCCAGGGAGCGGCGGCGTCGGTGGAGGTGCTGCAGTGGGTGGACAGCCCCGTCTCGCTGGAGCGCATCTCCGCGGACCAGGTGCTCTTCGAGGGCTCGGCCGTGGGCTCGGCCGCGGCCACGGCGCAGGCGGCGCTGGAGGAGCTGTACGCGCTGGCGCGCCATGACTGCCTCGCGTACCTGGAGCCTGGCATCGAGGGAGAGGACGATGGCGCGCGGCTGAATGAGGTGATCCAGACGCGGCTCATTCCAGGCGGCGTCGTGTGCCTGGGGCGTGGCGTCTACACGCTGCGGACGACGGTGGACATCCTCGGCAAGGCGGTGGAGCTGCGGGCCGCCGAGGGGACGGTGCTGGTGGCGGATGTGCCAGGAGGCCCGGCGCTGCGCGTGCGGACGCAAGGGCGGCTGACGCTCACAGGGCTCACGGTGATGGCGGGGAGCTCGTGCGGGCCCGAGCTGATCAGCGCGGACGAGGATGCCCTGGCGCTGGTCCTCCACGGGTGTGGCCTGGCGCATGGGCGAGGCGACGCTGGCGGCATCGCGGTGCACGCCTCGTTCGCTGACCCGCTCCTCCCGCCGCGCGAGCGAGGAGAGGAGCTGAGCTGGGACGGGTTCGGCCCGATCGGCCCCACCCTCGAGCTGCGCGACAGCGTCGTGGCGGCGGGCTGGGGCGTGGTGGCGGGGGAGCTCGAGGGGCTGAGCGTGCGCGGCTCGACGCTGGTGTGCTCGAAGGGAGGCGTGGCGGCGCGGGACGTGCGGCTGTTGGAGGTGGCGGACAGCGCGCTGGACACCGGGCTGGATGCCAATCGGCTGGAGCTGATCAACTCGACTCCCGCCTTGGGGATGGAGCAGGCGCTGGAGCAGGTGGTGGCCTCGCAGCAGGTGCTGCCCCACGCGACGGGCGTGGCGCTGCGCGCGGCGAGGGTGGGCCGGGGCACGGTGGACGGCGCGCTCATGGCCGCGAGCATGGGGCTCTGGCTGGGAGCGGGGGCGAACCTTCGGCTCTCTCGCAACCGGTACATGGCCGGCGACACGGCGGTGCGGGTGGATGGCGCCACCGACGTGGTGCTCGAGGGCGAGGAGGTGGTGGCGGGCCTGTTGGGGGTGCACGTGCCGGTGGCGGCCACGGGGCTGTCATTGGTGGGCTGCCGCGTGCGAGCAGAGCGTGGCGTGGTGCTGGGAGGCGAGTACCTGTTGGCCCCCACGCCGGAGCAGCGCGAGGCCTTCCCGCCGCCCTCCCTGGTGAGCCTGCGAGACGTGCGTGTGGGCACCTGCACGCTGGAGGGGACGCGGGCCGCGCTGCACCTGGGGCCCCATGCCTACGATGAGGCCGAGCCACCGGCGGTGGAGCTCTGGAACGTGGAGGTGGCGAGCAACCTCCTGCGAGGACTGGCGCCTCTGGCGGTGGGGCTCTCGGGGGTGCTCCCCTTCCCGGGAGGCGCGTCACCCGCGGTGCGCATCACGGGGAATCAGCTCGAGGCCGCCCAGGTCGCCGTGTGGCTGACGGGCGGTGGTGTCGAGCTGTCCGGCAACCGCGTGTACACGGACGGGCCTGGGGCGCTGGACGAGGCGTGGCCCACCGGCGCGGTGCTGCTGGTGGCGACCGCGCGGGTGTGGGCCGAGGGCAACCAGCTGGAGCTGGGGAGCACGGGCTGTGGCCTCTGCGTGAGAGGGGGCTCGGACGTGCGGGTGGCGCGCAATCGCTTCCTCGGGCCGGCGGAGTCCCGCCCGCTCTGGGCCACGGACACCCACCGGCTGGAGGTGGTGGAGAACGAGCTCCGCGCTGGCCAGAGCCTGCTCGCGCGGCTGGAGGGGGTGGGCGTGAGCTCCAACCACGTGGGGGGTGCGCTCGTCATCCGGAACTCCGGCGATGGCGTCGTCGAGTCCAACCGTGTGGAGGAGACGGAGGCCTTCCCCCTCTCCATCGAGCTGGCGCGTGGGCGCTGGCAGGTCGGAGGCAACAGGGTCGCCGGAGGGTTGCGCGTGCTGCCGATGGGCGTGAGCACGCTGCTGGAGGACATCAACGGCATGGCCGCGGAGCTGCCAGGCGCGGGGGTGGGGCGGCTGGGCGGTCCGCTGCGTCCTCCCTGGCTGTCGCGCGCGCAGAACCCGGAGGCGCCGGGGGGCTGGGTGGGCGAGCTGGTGGAGCGGCTGCAGGGGGTGATCTCCGAGCTGGTGGTGTACGGCGCCTCGCTGGGGCGGGTTGTCTCGGGGCTGACGGAGGTGGAAGGGGCGGTGCAGCTCCTGGTGCAGGGCAACTGGGCCAGGGATGTCCAGGTGGGGAGCCTCCACCCCACGGACGCCGGGCTGCCAGAAGCGGCGGGGCTGCCGGTGGCGGAGCCGCACGGGCAGTCCATCGTGCAGGTGCTCGGCAATCGCGTCGACGCGCGGCTGGTGGTGAACCACTACGAGCAGTGCGTCGTCACGCACAACGTCGGTCAGCGGCTGGTCGTTGGGAGCAGCCGGGCCAACCGCATCCTTGAACCCAACCTGAGACTGGGGTGACACATGAAGCCCACGTGGAGAATGCGTGCGTGGCTGTGGGGCCGCGCTTCGGCGGAGAAGGTGCCAGCAGTGCCCGCGGAGGAGGTGCCGGAGCCACCCTCGAAGGCTGAAGGCCCCAGGCTCACGGCGGAGCAGGAGCAGCAGCTGCGGGAGTCGGTGACGACGCTGGCCATGCGGCTCGAGGCGCTGGGGAGCGAGCCCCCCGCGAGCGAGGGCTCCGAGGCGGTGGCCGTGCGGGTCGTGGGACGCGAGAGAGGCCGCAAGGAGGTGCTGCCGCTGCCAGGGTTCCGCGTCCGGTTCGGGTGGAAGCGTCAGCAGGTGGAGGTGTCCACGGACGTCTCGGGCTGGGCGGTGGCGCGGCTGCCGGTAGGGATGGAGCGAGGTGCCTACCGGGTCTCGGTGCTGAACGAGGAGGGGAGGGTGCTGGCCGCGAGGAAGGGGACGGCCACGCCTGGAGAGAAACCGCCCCCGCACCACATCGAGCTGAGAGCGCGCGCGGAGCTGCAAGAGCACTTCGAGCGGGGCAGGCAATGGAGGGAGGAGGTGGCGCGCACGGTGATGCGAATCAACGAGAACGCTCGACAGTGGCTGCAATCGTCATCGCGCTCGTAGGGGCGCGGCCGGGGCAGGCGCATTGGGTGCGTGCCTGGAAAGAGTGTCAGAACCCGTCGTTACCTTGAATGTCTTGAGGCCTCCATGCCCTCCCTCCGTGTCATGTCGTGCGCGGCCGCCCTCCTGCTCTGTAGCAATGCCGCCGCTCAGCCTTCTTCCTCTCGCCCGCCCAGAGGCGTGCCCAAGCCTGCTCCCGCCCCGGTCGCCTCCCAGGATCTCTTCGAGGTGCTGGACGGCACGACACAACAGGACGCGCGCAGCGTGGTGGCGCTCCTGTGCACCAACCGGCTCTCCCCCAAGGCAGACGGTACCTTCGAGGTGAATACCGTCCCATTCGTGCCTCCGCCGAAACAGGGGGTTCCGCAGAACGTCTGCGCCACCCAACCCTTCCGCACCCAGTCCATCGCGGCGTTCTGCTCGGGGGTCCTCGTCACTCCCAACCGGGTCGCCACCTCCGCTGCGTGTCTGAGCCGGGCGAAGCAGTTCTGCGGAGGAGACTTCGCGGGCGCTCAGTCCTCCGTGCGCGTCGTCTTCGGGTTCGCGATGACGGACGCCGCCACGCTCCCGAGCTCCCTTCCTGGCGCGGACGTCTTCGTGCCCCAGCGCATCGTCAAGCAGACCACCGGGTTGAAGAACAACTGGGTGCTGGTGGAGCTGAACCGGAGCGCGGACAGCCGCGCGGTGCCTCTGCGCCTGGAGAAGGCGAGCGGCGGCACCGTGCGCGTCATCGGCTCTCCGCACGGATTGCCCGCGAAGGTGTCCCAGCCGCGCCTGATGGACAACAGCGCCGCGGCCACCTTCACCGTGGCACCCAGCGCCGTGGGGCAGGGGCTGGGGACTCCCGTCTTCAGTGGCGGCACCTCCGCCGTCGTGGGCGTGATGGTGGATGACCCGGTCTTCTGGAATTGCTCCGCCAGCAACGCCTGCTGCCAGACGGCGCCCATCCCGGGGCGTGGGACGACCGCTACCGTCGTCCGAAGCAGCGCCATCGCTCAGGCGGTCTGCGCTCCGGGCAGCACGCTTTGCGGCACCGAGTGCGTCACCACGACGAGCGATCTGAACCACTGTGGTCGCTGCGGCAACGCCTGCAACCTGCCGAACGCGACGGCGACGTGTGCCCGCGGTGGGTGCCGCATCGCCGCCTGCGCTCCTGGCTGGGCGGACTGTGATCGGGTGGCCGCCAACGGTTGTGAGAGGCAACTGAACACCACCAGTGATTGCTCGGGGTGTGGTCAGGCCTGCAACCTGCCCAACTCCGAGGAGCTGTGCGCCGCCGGCACCTGCCAGGTCGCCGCCTGCGAGCCTGGCTACGCCAACTGCGACGGCTCGCCCTCCAACGGCTGCGAGACGCGGCTGGGGACCACCAGCAACTGCTCGGCCTGTGGCGCTGTATGCAACCTTCCCCGCGCGGCGGAGGTCTGCGTGGATGGCGCCTGTCAGGTGATCTCGTGCGAGGCGGGCTTCGCCAACTGTGACGCGGTGGCCTCCAATGGCTGTGAGGTACAGCTGGGGACGACCGCCAATTGCGGCGCCTGCGGTGATGCCTGCGAGCTGGACCATGCGTCCGAGGTCTGTTCGGCCAAGAAGTGCAAGATCTCCACGTGCGAGGCGGGCTACGCGGACTGCGACCACGTGGCAGCCAATGGCTGCGAAGCGCAGCTGAACACCCTCACGCATTGCGGCGCCTGCGGCCAGGCGTGCAATCTCGCGCATGCCTCGGAGACGTGCGCCTTGGGCATCTGCCAGGTGCTGGAGTGCGAGCCTGGCTACGCCAACTGCGATGGAGTGGCCTCCAACGGCTGCGAGACACAGCTGGGGACTACCGCCAACTGCGGCGCCTGCGGCGCGAGCTGCGGAGCCGCGCCCAACACCATTCCCTTCTGCAGCGGAGGGGTATGCCAATCCACCTGCAAGGCGGGCTTCGCGGACTGCAACACGAGCCCAGGTTGCGAGACCGCGGGCTCTTGCGCTCCGGCCTGCTCTCCATCCATCTGTGATGATGGGAATGCCTGCACCACTGACTCGTGTGATGCCCAGGGGCAGTGCGTCCACACCGCGGTGAGCTGCAACGACAACAACCCGTGCACGACGGATGCGTGCAATACCGCGACCGGCTGTACCTTCACCTCCAAGCCACAAGGCACCGCCTGCACCGATGATGGGAATGCCTGCACCAGTGATGTCTGCAGCGCCAATGGGCAGTGCTCGCACCCACCTGTCATCTGCAATGACAACAATGAGTGCACGTCGGACACCTGCAACTCCTCGACTGGATGCTCCTTCCAACCACGGACGTCGGGGAGCGCGTGCACCGATGACGGCAGTCTCTGCACCACGGATGTCTGCAATAGCGCGGGCCAGTGCACCCACCCCAACATCACCTGCAATGACAGCAATGAGTGCACGTCGGACACCTGCAACCCCTCGAGCGGATGCTCCTTCCCGCCACGGACGGGGAGCACGTGCACCGATGACGGCAGCGCCTGCACCACCGATGTCTGCAACAGCTCGGGCCAGTGCACCCACCCCGCCATTATCTGCAATGACAGCAATGAGTGCACGTCGGACACCTGCAACGCCTCGAGCGGATGTTCTTTCCCGCCCCTGACAGGGAGCGGGTGCACCGATGACGGCAGTGCCTGCACCGCCGATGTCTGCAACAGCGCGGGCCAGTGTACTCACCCCGCCATCACCTGCAATGACGGCAACCCGTGCACGGCCGACACCTGCAACCCTGCCTCTGGATGCAGCTTTCCCAATGAGCCCTCGGATGTCACCTGCCCAGATGAGGGTAATAGTTGCACCCTGGACTTCTGTGACGGCGCCGGAGTCTGCAGGCACCACCAGAAGGTCTGTTCTGGAAACGCAACCTGTGTGAATGGCACCTGTACATGCAGCTCTCCCAATGAAACATGCGGAGGGGTCTGCACCAATACGGACACAGACCGCAACAACTGCGGAGCGTGCGGAGTGACATGCTCGTTCGATCGCTTCTGCTCGAATGGAGCTTGCATCTGCGGGCCATTGCCATTCCTCAATGCATGCGATAGCCCGTGCACTCCGTGTGGCTCGCCGGCTCAACTGGAAGAAAAGGCTCGTGGCGTGGCGAGGCCGCTCATCTGCGAAGCGTGCGCCCAATGAACCGCAAGACGAAGGGCGCCGAGGCTGCGGTGGGGCTCAGCTGAGCGAAGGGGTGGGACAGCGGCGGAGTCCGTGAGCGGGGGGCTCACGGCAGCGCTGGGGCCGCCATCACCGGCCCCGGAGCTGCGCGTTCACCAGCTCGCGCAGGGCCTTGGGATCGAACGGCTTCTCCACCCGCAGGTTGTTCACCCGGGCGAGGAAGTCGCGCGCCCCGGGCGTGAAGGCCCCGCCCGTGACGAAGATGACGTGCCCGGCCCGCTCCGGCATCCGCCGGCTCAGCTCCGCGTGGAACTCCATGCCCGTCATCTCCGGCATCATCAAGTCACAGAGGAGGACATCCCACGGCTCGCCCTGCTCCAGCCACGCCAGCGCCGCCCGGGCCCGGCTGAAGACGATCACCTCGTGCTGCTGCCCCAGCGTCCGCTTCATCGCGTTGAGCACCAGCTGCTCATCGTCCACCGCGAGGATGCGTCCCCGGCGTGGCGCCGCCACCGTCTGGGCCGGGTTGGCCTCCCGTGGCTTCGGCGCCTGGGGCGGGGTGAGCACCACCCGGAACACCGTGCCCTTGCCCACCTCGCTGTCGAACTGCAGCTCCCCGCCCAGGCTCTTGATGATGCCGTGGCAGATGGACAGCCCCAGCCCCGTGCCCTCCCCCGGCGGCTTGGTGGTGAAGAAGGGCTCGAGGATGCGCGCGCGGTGCTCCTCTGGAATCCCAGCGCCCGTGTCCTGCACCTCGCCCACCACGCGCCCCGCCGCGTCCACCCGCGTGCGGACGCGGATCTCATGCCGGTCCGCCGCGCCCTCGGGGATGGCGTGCGCGGCGTTGATGAGCAGGTTGAGGAACACCTGCCCCAGCCGCGCCTCGTTGGCCCACACCGGGGGCACCGGCTCGTAGATCTTCACCAGCCGCGCCCGGTGGCGGAGCTCGTTCCAGGCCAGCGTCACCGCCGAGTCGATGGCCCGGGGCAGATCCACCGGCTCCATGCGCACGTCATCCGGGCGCGAGAACGTCTTGAGGTCCCTCACGATGAGCCGCATCCGCTCGGCACCCTCGCGGGCCTCCTTGAGCGCGGTGGGCAGCTCGTGGGGCTCGGGCGGTGTCCCCGCCTCCAGCGCCGAGGCGATCTCCTGGCGCGCGTAGTCCAGGTTGGCGATGACGTAGGCCAGCGGGTTGTTGATCTCGTGCACCACGCCGGCGGCCAGCGTGCCCACGGAGGCCATGCGGTCGGCCAGCGCCAGCCGCGAGCGCATCTCCTCGCGCTCGCTCATGTCCAGCACGGTGCCGAGGACGCGCACCGGCTCCCCCGCGGCGTTGCGGAGGATGGCGCCGCGATCCAGCACGCGCGCGTAGGTGCCGTTGGCGCGCCGCAGGCGGTACTCGTCCGACCAGAGCCGCTTGCCGCCGTGGATGGCGCTGCGGAAGCTCTCGGCCACGCGCTCCCGGTCATCCGGGTGGACCAGGTGGTACCACCACGAGGAGTCCTGGGGGATGTCCTGGGGCGAGTAGCCGAGCACCTCGTGGATGCGCTCGTTCCAGGAGATCTTCTGGTTCACCAGGTCCCAGTCGCAGACGATGTCATGGGTGGCGCGCTGGATGACGGCGAAGCGCTCGGCGCTCGCCTGGAGCTCCCCGATGAGGCGCTTCTGCGTCAGGTTCATGCGCCGCAGCTCGAGCTGGCCGATCACCTGGCGGGCCAGCGCCTCCAGGGCCTGGAGCTGCTGGGGCGTCAGCGTGCGGGGCGTGCGATCGATGACGCACACCGTGCCGAGCGAGAAGCCCTCCGGCGTGACGAGCGGCGCGCCCGCGTAGAAGCGCAGCTGCTCCGGGCCGACGACCAGCGGGTGGGTGGCGAAGCGCTCATCGGCCAGGAAGTCCGGCACGACGAACAGCTCCGGCTGGAGGATGGCCTGGCTGCAGAAGGTCAGCTCCCGGGGGAACTCGTGGGGCTCGATGCCCAGGCGGGACTTGAACCACGTGCGGGCCTCGTCCACCAGCGAGATGAGCGCGATGGGGGTGCCGCAGACCAGCGCCGCCAGCCGGGTGATGTCGTCGAAGGAGGGCTCGGGCGGGGTGTCCAGCACCTCATAGCTGTGCAGGGCCTCGAGCCGGGCCTTCTCGTTCCAGGGGATAGGGGGGGCCGTCGTGCCTGGCCGTGGCGTGACTTGATCCAACGCTCCCTTGAATCTATGGAAGTGTTGCCGGGAATGGAAGGAGAGGGGCCCTGCGCGCCGGGCTGCTCCCAGGGCGTTGGAGGCTCGGCGCCTCGCGGTCAGCGATGACCCGCAGTCAGGGGTTGGGCGAGGGTATACAGGAGAGGCTACCTGGAGGCTCTGCCCGCTCATGTCCGTGCTCAAGCCCGCATTCTTCGAGTTCGCCGTCCGGGCCGATGCGGCCTGGGATCGCTGGAGCCGGCGGGTGAGGCGCCGGCTGGGGCTTGCCCGGCCGCTGCGCATCCTGCCGTACCGGGGCTACGGCACGCCGGAGCGGGCGCTCATCCGGGCGCGGGTGCTGGAGGATCGCCACGCGCGGCCCCCGCACCTGCGGCGCACGCTGGTGGGCAGCGCCATCGCCTCGTACCAGCGCTACGCGACGCGGGAGATTCCAGGTGCGCGGGTGGAGGTGCGCTGGGGGGACAAGTGCTGGGAGGGCACCACGGATGACGAGGGCTTCCTGGAGCTGTGGGTGGCGCCGCCGGCCGGGGTGGCGCCGGGGTGGAGCGCGGTGGAGCTGAGGCTGCTGGCTCCGGAGCCGGAGGGGGCGGCGGTCGTCTCCGCGTCGGTGCTGGTGGCGGGCGCCTCGGCCGAGGTGGGCGTCATCAGCGACATTGACGACACGGTCATCGTCACGGGGGTCACCAACCCGCTCAAGCGCGTGTGGGCGCTCTTCCTGACGGAGCACCGCACGCGCCTGCCCTTCGAGGGGGTGGATGCCTTCTACGCGGCGCTGCGGGAGGGGCGGAGCGGCCGGGCGGAGAACCCGGTCTTCTACGTCTCCAGCAGCCCGTGGAACCTGTACGAGCACCTGGATGAGTTCCTCGGGGTGAATCGGATCCCCGTGGGGCCGCTGCTGTTGCGGGACTGGGGCCTGTCTCGGCAGGGCTTCGCGCCGGGCGGTGGGCACGGCCACAAGCTGGAGAAGATCCGCGGGGTGCTGGGGACGCTCGAGCAGCTCCCGTTCATCCTGATTGGAGACAGCGGGCAGGAGGACGCGGAGCACTACCGGACGATTGTGCGTGAGTGCCCGGGGCGGATCCGCTGCGTGTACATCCGCAACGTGTCCTCGAGTGCGGGGCGGGCGGCGGAGCTCGAGCGCATCGCGGAGGAGGTGCGCGAGGCGGGCAGTGAGCTGGTGGCGGTGGACGACACGGTGACGGCGGCGCGGCACGCGGCCCGGCGGGGGTGGATCCGTTGGGAGGAGGTGCCGCGGGTGGAGGCGCACCAGCGCGAGGACGCCGAGGCGCGCACGGTGCTGGACACGCTGGGGCGCGAGGGCGGCTGAGCCACGTTGTTTTTGGCGGCCCCGCTTTCAACAAGCACAGGCCGTGGGGACCTGAATAACAAAAAAGGGGCTCTCTTGCAGGAACCGTGGATCTCGCTCCCTGGACTGAGGAGTCCACGGCGGGAGACGGTGGAGAGGCTTGGC
>JAFGNZ010000114.1 GCA_016926755.1 Myxococcaceae bacterium
CACGAACGCCCCGGCCAGACAAGGCCGAGGCGCTCAGGAAGCTGCAGGAGCCTTCGGAGGCCGGGCTCAGTGCGGCGCGGCGTCCGCGCTGGGCGGCGTGGCCTCACTGCCGCCCTTGGTCAGCACCGCGAAGTTGATGTTGTTGTAGCCCGCCGTGGCGCAGCTGAACATCACCCGCTTGATGATCTTGAACTCCACTTCCTTGTGGGCCTGGATGTTCACGTCGCCCTTGAAGGCGTTGGTGTCACCGCCCGCCATGGCGTGAAGGTCCTCGAACTGCTTCTTCATCTCCCGCAGCTTCTCCTCCAGCGGCGGGATGTTGAGGTACTCGTCCTTCACGATGTCTTCCACCCGCCCGACGATGGTGCCCGAGATGGACACCTGCTCGTTGGAGACCAGCACCACCGGGTGCATCTCCACTTCCTTGACGTTGACGGCCTCCGGCAGCTGGATGTCCTTGGTCATCATCAGCACCTCGCCCGTCGCGGAGAAGTTCGCGATGAGGAAGAGCACGATGATGACGAACATGTCCACCAGCGGGGTGATGAGCAGGTCGGCGAAGGTGCTCTTCTTGCCGTGCGCGCCGTGGCCGAACACCTTGGAGTGCTCGAGCCGCTTGCCGTACCGCTTGCCGGGAACCTTGATGGCCATGGAGTCTTGATCCTCGAGTCTTTGCCTTGAGCGCGCGGGCCTCAGCCCGCCGCCATCACCGACACCTGCGGCAGCGCGTTGCCCAGACACTCGTCGATGATGCGCACCAGCACGTCGTAGCGGACCTTGTCATCCGTCTGCAGCGTGATGGCCGACTGATCCGGGAACTGCTCCTTGATCTGCTTGAAGCGCTCGGTCAGCTTGGTCAGATCCAGCTTGCCGTTGGCGTCGCGCGTGATCGGAATCGGCTCGAACGTGTTCTGATCCGCGGTGAGCTGCAGCTGCTCCGGCGTGATGGCCAGCGTGAGGCTCACCGTCTTGGTCTGCTCCGGCGGCGTCTCCTCCGCCGCGGGGCCTCCCGCCTGAGACACCTGGAGCCTGCCGATCTGCGTCCACACGGCCGTCATGATCAGGAAGCTGATGGTCACGGCCATCAGATCAATGAAGGGGACCAGATTGACGGCCATGTCGAGCGGCTTCTTGCCGCCCTTCCCGCCGTTCCCCAGGTCCATTCCGCCGGCCATGGCAACCTCCGCTCAGCGCGACAATCGTCGCAGAAGAAAGAAAGACGAGGGGCGCGGCCCTGTGTCCAAAACACCAGACAGCAGGCCCACGCCCGGAGTTCCCTGACTACTCGTCGCCGTGGCCGTGGCCCGCGGACGCCGGGATGTTCAGGTTCTTGAACTTGTCGCGGTTGGTGACGATGAGGTTGAGCACCGACACGCTCGTCTCGTTGATGTCGTTGATCAGCGCCTGGGTGCGGCCCATCAGCACCGAGAACGCCACCAGCGAGGGGATGGCCGTCAGCAGCCCGAAGCCCGTGCAGTTCATGGCCTCGGAGATACCGTTGGCGAGAATCGTCGCCTTGTCGGCCGGGTTCACGTTGGCCACCGCCTCGAAGCAGCCGATGAGGCCGGACACCGTGCCGAGCAGACCGGCGAGCATCGCCGCGTTGCCGAGCATGGCCAGGTAGCCGGTGCGCGCCTCCAGGCGCGGCGTCTCACGCAGCGAGGCCTCGTCCAGGGCGGCCTGCACTTCGTCCTGGCCCTTGGGGACGTTCATCAGGCCGGCCTTGATGACGTTGGTCAGCGGCGTGGCCTTCTGGCCGGCCACGTAGTTGATGGCCTTGTCGAGATCGCCCGCGTAGATGTGCTTCTTGAGCCCGCGCAGGAAGCCCTCCTTGTTGATGGAGGCCTTGGCGAACAGGACGATGCTCCGCTCCACGATGATGGAGAGGGCGATGACGCCGCACACCGCGATGGGGTACATACCCCACTGGCCGGCCTCCCAGCGCATCGCGATTTCTTCGAAGAAGGTACGCTCCGGCCCGCCCGTGTTCGCCAGCACGGTGAGATTCGTCAGAAACCCCAGATTCATCGTGGTGTGCCTCCGATAGGCGGCCCGGCTTATACGGGCCTTCCAGAGCTGTCTCCCTTCCCGAGCGCGTGGCCGGCCCGAGGAGGACTCCAGTCTTGGATGTTGAAAACGTGGGGCCGACTTTAGGAACGCCCCCCTGGAGTGTCAAGGCAACCACCCAGCGTTAGCCGTTGAAATCGCACGGGAAATTTGCGTCCAGCCCACGGCCCGACGGCTCGTCATGGGGGCACGCGAGCGCCAGATGTGGTGCCCGGTCGGACGCTTGGGTCCCTCAGGTGGTCGTGGTAAGCGCGCCTACATGGCGAGGAAGCGGATTGGAGAGATCCTCCTGGAGCGTGGGGCGATCACGCCGGAGCAGCTCGAGGCGGGCCTGAAGGCGCAGCGGCAGACCCAGCAGCGGCTGGGGGCGACGCTGGTGAGCCAGGGCGCGATCACGGAGCCCATGATGGTGCAGGCGCTGAGCGAGGCGCTGGGCATCCCCGTGGTGGATTTGAGGAACACCCCCCCGGACTGGGCGGCGATCCACCTGCTGCGCGCGCGCTTCTGCGAGAAGCACGAGATGTTCCCCTTCGCGCTGGAGAGCTCGGGCGGGCGCCGGCACCTGGTGGTGGCCATGACGGACCCGCTCAACCAGTCGGCGGTGGAGGAGATCGAGTTCACCACCGGCCTGAAGGTGAGCCCGCGCGTGGCGGCGCTGTCCGGCGTCCGGGCGGCCATCCTCCGCTACTACCACAAGGTGACGCCCGGCAAGGCGCCCGCGGCCAGCCACCCGCCGCCGCCCGCGCGCCCCGAGGCGGCCAGTGGCCTCTCGCAGCGCCCCACGGCCTCCCAGCCCCACCCGCCCCAGGATGATGACGAGGAGGTCATCATCGGCGAGGAGGTGGGGCCGACGGAGGTCACGGACCGCACCTCCCTGGCGGAGCTCATCCGCAGGCGCGAGGCGCAGCAGCGCAAGAAGCGCGGCCAGAGCGAGGGCAAGGCCCGTTCCTCGAGCAGCGCGGGGGTGCTGGGTGATCTGGAGTACCTGATCGGCGATCTGCGCGAGGAGCCGGACCGGGTGGAGGAGCTGGAGCGCAAGTTCTGGGCGCTCATGCGCATCATGGCGCGCAAGGGGATGCTCTCGAAGGAAGAGTTCACCCGCGAGCTCGACGACACGGACGAGGACTGAGGAGCACCATGCGGACGACGGTCATTCTCGGGGCGACGCTGGGCCTGCTGCTGGTGGGCGGCTGCAAGAAGGGCGTGGGCCTGGAGCTGGACATGGAGCCGCCGCCCGCCACGGTGGAGGAGTCCCAGCGCTTCAGCGGCCGGGTGCGCGGCGTGGAGGCCTCGCTCACGCTCAACGGGAAGCCGGTGCCGTTGAGGGAGGGGCGCTTCGAGCTCACCCAGCCACTCCAGGAGGGCGCCAACGTCCTCACCTTCGCCCTCTCGGCGCGGCCGGAGGCCGGGGCGGCGCCCGAGCAGAAGACGGAGCGCTTCGAGGTGAAGCGGGTGGATCAAGCCACCTTCGCCGCCGAGCACTTCTACACGGGCTCCGGCAGCCTGAAGAGCCTCAGCCGCAGGAGCTCGGGCGGCGGCCTGCTGTCGGACGAGGCCGAGGTGACGCTGAAGGTCGACGAGCTCCACGGGGTGCACTTCGAGGAGCTCTCCCGTGAGAAGCGCCAGGTGCGGGGCAGCCTGCCCATGGAGCTCCGCCTCAGCGTGGGCCAGGGGCGGGCCCGGGTGTCCGTCAAGCCCGAGCAGGGGCCGGTGGCCAGCGCCGAGGCCGCGCCGGGTGCTCCCGCCACGCTGAGCGCGACGGCGGAGCTGCGCCTCAAGAAGTACTCCGTCCGCCTGGAGGCGCTGGACGGGCAGCCCGCGAAGGACGTGGAGCTGGTGGTGAGCTACTAGCGCCTCACGGCGCGGCCAGCGGCAGGCGCAGGGTGAAGGCCGTGCCCTCGCCCAGCCTGCTGTCCACGGTGATGCGGCCGCCGTGGCTCTCGACGATGCCCTGGACGATGGAGAGCCCCAGCCCCGTCCCCCTGCCCTCCTCCTTGGTCGTGAAGAAGGGTTCGAAGATGCGCCCCAGGTGCTTCGGGTCGATGCCCGTGCCCGTGTCTCGCACCTCGGCCACCACCTCCTGGCCCTCGCGCCGGGTGAAGAGCGTGACCTGGCCCCCGGGCGGCATGGCGTGGCAGGCGTTGGTGATCAGGTTGACGAAGACCTGCACCAGGTTGGCGCGCACCGCGGAGATGGGCGGCAGCTCGGCGAACTCGCGCCGCACGCTCACCTTGGCCTGCGCCACCACGTGCTCGCAGTAGCCCACCGCCTGCTCGAGGATGACGTTGATCACCACCTGCTCCGGCTTGTCCTTGGCGGGCCGCGCGTAGGACACCAGATCCCGGGTGAAGCGGAGGATGCGCTGGCTGCCCTCGTGGATCTTCCGCAGCTTCTCCACGTCTCCGGGGTGGGTGTCCGGCCGCAGGCGCGCGTTCATCAGCAGCACCTCGCTGTAGGCCGCCACCGCCGTCATCGGGTTGTTGATCTCGTGCACCACGCTGGCGGCGAGCTGGCCGATGGAGGCCAGCTTCTCCGCGTGGATGATGCGCTTCTCCAGCTCCTTGAGGACGGTGATGTCCTGCCCGATGGCGATGACGCCCTCCACCTCGCCCTGGGGCGTGAGCACCGAGGAGGTGGCGAAGGCGACGCGCACCTCGCCCTCACGCGAGCGCAGCCGCGTCTCGAAGCTGTTCACCGACTCGCCGCGCATGGCCGCCGCGGTGATGGAGTTGATGCGCAGGTGCTCGCTGTCGGGGAAGAAGGAGAGCACGTCCTTGCCCAGCACCTCCTCCTTGGAGAAGCCGGTGAGCGCGGTGAGGGCCTGGTTGAAGACCACCACCTGCTTGTCCCGGTTGGCCACCAGGATGAGGGCGTTGGCCTTCTCCAGCAGATCCTCCAGGTACTTGCGGACGAACGTCAGCTCGTCGATGAGCTTGGCGTTGCGCACCGCCACCGCCACCTGGTTGGCCAGCTGCAGCAGCACCCGCTCGTCGTGGATCAGATCCGCGTCCAGCCCCTGCGGGTACTCCATGTTGATGGCGCCGAAGAGCTGGCCGCTGGCCACCAGCGGGGCGCTCACCCCCTGGGTGCTGCCCTCGAAGAGCAGCGGCACCTCGCGGGCCACCACCACGCGCTCGACGGGCAGGGCCGCCGCGTTCAGGTGCGTCTTGGCCACCGCGCCCTGCTTGAGGACGAGGGGCTCGTGCGCGCCGTCCTTCAGCCGCCCCTCCGCGTAGAGGGAGGTGAGGCCGCAGGTGCGCGCGTCGATGATGCGGATGCAGAACGAGCGGTGGGGGAACAGCTCCTTCACCCCGTGTGCCACCGCCGCCACCAGCTCCTCCTCGCCGCCCGCCTCCGCCACGCTGCGGCTCAGGTCCAGCAGCACGCCCTCCGTGCGGGCCTGCTCCAGCAGCGCGCGCTCGGCCATCAGCCGGCCCGGCACCAGCCGGCCGCGCACCACCACCGTGTCCGCGCGCCGCGCCAGCGTCACCAGCACGCAGCCGCGCCCTGGCAGCGTCACCTCCACGTCCGAGCTGCTCCCATCCTCGGGGGCCTGTCCGGGCGCCCGGGCCAGCACCTCCGCCACCGCGGCCACCATCGCCTCGGCCGTGGCGTCGTGGGAGGCGCAGAAGCGCGTGAAGGACGGGTTGGCCGCCACCAGGCGCAGCGGCGCCGCGTCGCACAAGGCGAGCGGCTCATCCAGCACCTCGAAGGCCGCCTGGAAGGCCTCCGGCGACGGGCCGCCGGACATGCGCAGCACGCGGGAGTCACTCTTCATGGGAGGTTGCCTTGTCGAGATCCAGGATGCGCTGCGTGCCCATGTAGGCCTTCGTCTCGTAGCGGGTGATCTTCCCGATCTTCCGGACGATCTCCGCCATGCGCTCGGCCTCGCGGTAGATGATGTCCACCGGCTTGAAGGCGAAGTCCTCCGGCTTGAGCTTGCGCTTGAGCAGCTCCGCGTAGCCCATCACGGAGGTGAGCGGCTGGTTGAGCTCGTGGGCGGCGGTGCCGGCCAGGGCGACGATGACGGCGCTCTTCTCGCTCTCCTCCAGCCGCGTCTCCACGTCCGACAGCTTGCGCTCCAGCTGCATGCGATCGCGCAGGTCCGTGAAGATGCCCACGGTGGCCACCTCGCGCCCCCCCTCGTAGAGGATGGAGGCCGTCATGTTCACCGGGACGAGCTCGCCCGCGTTGTTGACCAGATCCTGGCGGCACATGGACAGCCGCCCGCGGCCGCCGTGGTCCGGGCTGCGCAGCTGGGCCATGATGCGCTCGGGGACTCCCTGCGGGTAGAGCTGCCGGATGGTCAGCCTCGCCAGGGCCTCCTGGGCGGAGTAGCCGACGACGGCCTCGGCGCCCTTGTTGAAGAGGATGATGCGGCCCTGCATGTCCGCCGCGATGATGGCGTCCACCGACGAGTCGATCAGCCGCTCCAGGAAGTCCTTCGTGTGGCGCAGCTCGTCTGCCATGCGGCGCGCCTGCGTCACGTCCCGGAACGAGAGGATGGTGGCCGCGCTGCCGTCCTTCAGCGGCGCCGCGGAGAGCGAGAGCGTCAAGTCCCGGCCGGCCACCGTCTTCACCTGCGCGTCCACGTTGGTGCGCGCCTCGCCCCGCCCCGCGGCGGACACCAGCTCCATCAGCACCCCGTCATCCGCCATCTGGGCCAGCTGCAGCAGGTGGCGCCCGCGCGCCTCCTCGGCCGGCGTGTCCAGCAGCACCGAGCCCGCGGGGTTGAGGCTGAGCACGTTCGCCTTGCTGTCGAGGATGGCCACGCCCTCGCCCACGTTGGCGAAGAAGAGGCGGTAGGTGCGCAGCGTGGCCGCTTGCTCCTCGGCGGCGATGCGCGCGGACTTCTCCCGCTCCGTCTGCCCGCGGATGGACTCCAGCATGGAGGCGTTGCGCAGCGCGATGGCGGTGGCGTGCGCCACCGTCGTCAGGAAGTCGATCTCCCGCGCGGCGAAGGTGCGCCGCAGGCCAGAGGCGCGCAGCAGCAGCACGCCGCGCACCTCGCCGCGGATGGGCAGCGGCAGCGCGGCGATGGCGTGGATGCCCTGGGCCGCCACCGCGCTCTGCACTCCCTCCAGCAGCGGGTGGGTGGGGGCGTTCTCCACCACCACGGGCCGCGCCGTGCGCACCACCTCGCGGATCTCCGGGTAGCGCGCCAGCTCGATGCGCCGATCCTTGAGCGCCGGATCATCGCTGGAGGCGACGATGACGCCCTCCTGGGCGTCGCTGTCCAGCATCACCAGCGAGGCGCGGGAGATGTTCATCTGGAGCGCCAGGCGCCGCGTCACGTCGTGCAGCAGGGCCTCCACGTCCAGGCTCTCGGCGTAGTCCGCGGTCAGCTCCAGCAGCAGCGAGAGATCCTTCTGGAGCTGGGCCTGCTCCTCGCGCTCGCGGTAGCGCTCGGACAGGCGCTGGAGGCGGTAGGCCAGCTCGTGCGTCACGGCGCTGGTGAGCACGTCCGCTGGCTTGAGCGGCTCCAGCGAGGCGAAGGCATCCTCGCCCGGATCCACCAGCGCCAGCAGCAGCGCGCGCGCGGCCTCTCCGCTGTCGAGCAGCCCGGCGAGCGCGGGGCCGCTGCCCGCGGCGGTGAGATCCACGAGGATGATGGCTGCCTCGGCGGGGCGGTCCACCAGCCGCAGCCCCACCCGGCCCGCGGCGCGGAGGAGCGGCTCGCGAGCGGAGGAGTCCGCGGGCACCAGAGTCACTGCGAGGGCGGTTTCTGGGGGCGACACGAAGAGCGGGCTCCAGACGGCAGGCGCGTGAGCCCGAGTCTACACGCGGGCGTGCCTCAGGGGCAGCCCGACGCATGCGCCCCCAGCGCAGGGGCCTCTCCACAGAAGGGCGGCCCGAGTGCTATACCTCCGTCCCGTGCCGGGCAGCCCGCCCCCCGGGTGAAGTCCACCGCGTCCAGGCGCGCGTTGCCTTCACCCGGAGTGTTCGGCCAGCGGCTCTCCATCAGCTCCCAGCAGCACGGGCTTGAGCTTGAGCAGGCGCTCCACCAGCGCATGGACCGCATAGATGACGGGCGTGAGCCCCACCGCCACCAGCAGCTTCACCGCGTACGTGGTGAGGATGACCTCGCCGAGCACCTGGGCGGGCAGCACCTGGAACCACGCGATGCACTGGAACACCACGGTGTCGATGAGCTGGGACACCACGGTGGAGCCCGTCGCGCGCAGCCACAGGAGCCGGTTGTGCGTCACCCGCTTGAGCAGGTGGAACAGGGCGATGTCGCTGAGCTGGCCGATGACGTAGGCGATCATCGAGGCGATCAGGATGCGCTGCGAGCCACCGAAGACGTTGTTGAAGGAGGCCTCGACGGTGCCCCGGTAGTCCGGCGCGCGGGTGAACGGCGCCCACTCCACCGCCAGGGCGATGTGGATGAGGGTGAAGGCGAAGCCGGCCATGCCCAGGCCCACCCAGGTGACGAAGCGGGCCGCCTTTTTGCCGTAGAACTCGTTGAGGGTGTCGGTGAGCACGAACGTCACCGGGAAGGCGATCAGCCCCATGGACACCGGGGCCACGAACGAGCCCAGCCGGATCACGAAGAGCTTCACGGCGATGATGTCGGCCATCACGAGCGCGGTGCAGAAGAACGCCGCGAGCACCGCGAAGAGCCGGGTGCGCTTGTCCAGGCTCATCCGCCGGGCTCCTCTGGCGCGTAGTAGGAGCGCCCCTGCGCCGGCGCGAGCCCCTCCGCCGAGCCCTCGGCCTCCACCTCGTCCGAGGGCACGAAGCGCGGGCGGTCCACACAGAGGACGGTCTGCTCGCCCTGGCTGGGGTTGTCATACCGGTGCGCGGAGCCCCGCTGCCAGTGGAAGGCCATGCCTCGCGCCACGGGCCGCCCCTGCAGCGTCAGGCCCGCCCCGAGCACCAGCTCGCTCTCCTCCAGCACCTGGTGCAGGTGCATGGAGAGGGTGCCTCCCGGGCGGATGCGCAGGCGGTAGATGCCGTAGCCCTCGCCCTCGTAGACGATCTCCACCCGGCCGAAGGGCCTGTCCTCCACCTGGTAGTGCAGCTCCTCGGCCGTGCGGTGCACCTGGAGGGATGGGACGGCGCGGCCCGCGAGCGCCTGCGGCTTGGTGAGGCGCACGGTGGCCGCTCGCACCTGCATGCGCGGAGCGTCCGCCGGGGGCGGTGCCAGCACGTAGCGGCACATCGCCTCCGCCGCGGACTCCAGCAGCTCGAAGCGGCACGCCTCCAGCAGGAAGCGCAGCTCCCCTTCCAGCCGCCCATAGTGGACGGTGCGCCCCAGCTGCCCGCCCACCGCCGCCTCGCGCGTGTCCAGGAAGAGGGCCACGTCCAGCCGCAAGGGCTGGGCCGTCACCCGCTCGCGCCGGTAGACGCCCACGATGCAGTCCACCGTGATGCCCCGCAGCTCGATGACGTCCAACGGCCGGCCCTGGGCATCCGTCACCGTCGGCAGGTGCAGCGGCTCGCTCACAGCTGCGCGCTCCTCCCGCCATCCACCGCCAGCGCTTGACCGGTGATGTAGGGCGCCTCGCGCGCGAGGAACACCACCACGCGGGCGATGTCCTCCACGCTGCCTTCGCGGCCCAGGGGGATGCGCTGGAGGATGGCCTCGCGCGCCGCCGCGTCGAAGGACTCCGGGAAGGCCACCGTGCCGGGAGACACCGCGTTGACGCGCACGTGCGGGGCCAGCTCCACCGCCAGCGCTCGGGTGAGCATGAGCAGCGCCGCCTTGCTCACCGAGTAGTGCGCGGTGCGGCGCTCCGGGCGCTCCCCGCCAATGTCCGTGAGGTGCACCACCAGCGGCTGCGCGGCGGCGCGCAGGCTCGGCAGCAGCGCCTGGGTGAGGAAGAAGGGCGCGTCCAGGTTCACCGCCAGCATCGTCCGGTACTGCTCTCGGGTGATGGCCTCGAAGTCCACGCGCTCATACAGGCCGGCGTTGTGGACGAGGACGTCCAGCGTGGGGTGGTCGGCGCGCACGCGAGCGCCCAGCTCCTCCACCTCTCGTGGATCCGAGAGGTCCGCCGAGTAGCGGGAGACCTGACGGCCCAGGCCCCGGAGCTCCTCGGCCAGGGCCTCCAGCGACTTCACCGAGTGGTGGGCGTGGAGCGCCAGATCATAGCCGGCCCGCCCCATGGCTCGCGCGACCGCGCTGCCGATGCGAATGCCAGCCCCTGTAATGAAAACGGTCGCCATGCCAGGGAAGCCTCCCTAGCAGGGCGACGCGTAAAAGGCACTCAGGAGTGAGACACCAGGCTAGCCCCAGAGGCTGCTGGCTGCCGGTGTGGGTTCCCCTGCTCAGTACCGGTAGGAGGCCGGGGCCGTCCACTCCGGGCCCCCGCTCCGCTGCCACCGGCCGGGCACCCACACCCACTGCTCCACCGTCTCGTAGTGGCCGGGCACCCACCGCTGCTCGTAGAAGCCACCCCTGCACTTCGTCACACCCCGGCGCGGCTTGTAGCGGCACTCCTGCGGCACCCACACCTGCTCGTAGCGGCCGGGGACGAACTTCTGCACCTGCTGGAGCTCGTAGCGACCGTGCCGGTTGCGCGGAGGCGTCGGCTGCGGCCCGTGGTTGCACTGGCTGCCGTGGACGTGGCCCTGACCGTGGCCGTACTGCCGGTTGTACTCGTCGTCGTCATACCGGTGGTTCTGGTCATATCCGCCGCGGAAGCCCTCGACTTGAATCTCCACGCCCGCGGAGAAGTTCTGGGTGTCGTCCGCCTGAGCGTTGGAGCCGAGGAGCAGCGCGCCGAGAGCCAGAGAGAAGATGCCGGTCTTGAGGGCCATGTTCGAGTTCCTCCGTTGTGTTCCGTGTTGCCCTTTCTGACGGAGGACCCTCCTGTTCATTCAATCCCGTTCGACCGGCACCCCAGGACGGCTACTTCCCGGAGGCCTGCGGCGCCGCCGAGAGCCCCTTGTAGAGCATCTCCAGGTACACCGGCTCCTTGATGAAGAAGTTGCCCCAGCTCTTGTACTTCTCCGGGACGCCCTCGGCCTTGATCTGCTCGAGCGTCTTGCCCGCCGCGCTCTTGGAGCGCACCAGGGCCGTCGTCTCCTTCAGCATGGTCAGCGCGCGCTCCATGTCCTCTCGGCCCGCCAGCGGCCCGTGGCCCGGGATGATCTTCACGCCCGGCGGCAGCGTCTGGAGGATCTTCTCCAGGTTGCGCGTGTAGCCCTCCACCGTGCCCCCGTTCTCCATGTCGAAGAAGGGGAAGACATCCACGACGAACTGGTCGCCGGTGTGCAGCACGTTGGAGCCGGTGAAGTACACCATCGTGTCCCCGTCCGTGTGCCCCGCGGGCAGGTGCGTCAGCCGGATCTCCTCTCCGTTGAAGAAGAGGGACATCGCGTTGTCATAGGTAATGACGGGCAGGGCCTCCTTCGGCGAGGCCGGCATCGCCATGCCGAGGAGCTTCTGATCGGCGGCCATGCGCGTGCGCACCGCGTCCTGCGCCACGATGCGCCCCTCCTTGCCGAAGAGGGCGTTGCCGCCGGTGTGATCGAAGTGCCAGTGCGTGTTGAGTACGTACTGGATCTTCCCCTTGTTCAGCTTGTCGATGGCGGCGTTGATCTTCTTGGCCAGCGGCGCGAACTGATCATCCACGACGAGCACGCCGTCCGGCCCCACCGACACGGCGATGTTGCCCCCCTCGCCGACGAGCATGTGCACGTTGCCCGCGACGTGCGCCGTCTTCACCTGGGTCTTCGAGAAGTCCGGCTGCTGGGCCAGCGCGAGGGTGGGGAGGAGGACGAGGGCTGCAAGGAGGGTTTTCATGCTCGAGGGGCTCCGGGAGGGAACGCTGCGGGGGCGGACCTTAGCCGCTCCGCCCCCGCAGGAAAGGGTTTCCTGCGCTCCGTTCCCGGCCCCGAGCCCTGCTCAGTAGACGGGGCAGCCGACGACGGTCACGGTGCGCGTCACCGGGGCCGCGGCGTTGCCCGCGCCGTCGCTCACCGAGTACTCCAACGTGTACTCGCCCTCGACCCAGCCATTCACCCAGCCCGTCGTCACCACCCACGCCGTCGTGCCGCCGTAGCACCCGTCCGACGAGGAGGCGCCGGGATCCACGAAGTTGCTGCCGCATGGGTGCGTGATGGCCGCGTCCCCGTTGAGCGTCAGCGTGGGCGCCGTCGTGTCATCGACCAGCACCGTGCGGAGGGCCTGCACCGTCCTCCCATCCGCGTCCGTCGCGCTGTACTGGACGTAGTAGGAGCCCTCCGCGCCGGCGTTCGGGCCAGGGCCGTACTCATCAAAGCCCGAGTTGTACGTGGCGACCTCGAGCGCGGCGCCAGCACCGTCCGTGGCCGTGGCCCCCGGGTCGGCCCAGGAGTCCACACCGCACTCCAGCGTCACCTCCGAGGCTCCGTTGAGCGTCAGCGTCGGCTCGCCTTCCAGCTGCTGGGCAGACCGCGCCAGCGTGTCCTCTCCTTCCAGGGCCGCGCCCCCGCAGCCCACCAGGGACAGTCCGAGCGTACCGATCAGCACCTTCCAGCTCTCGTTGATGCGCAGGCCCATGTCTTCTCTCCTTTGTTGTCGAACGCCAGGGGTGGAGGCACCACGGTTGACCGATTCCGCTCGAATCCGCGTCAAGCCCCCCTCGGTGCCAGGCGCCATTGAACGGCTCCCGGTGAAAAACCTGGAGGGCCTACCAAGTACCAAAGCTCAATTTTCTCGGAGATTTAGGTGCTCACGGCGAAGGTGGAATTCGAGGTATTGACCCACCCCTGGTGGGTGTCCCTTGACACCACGTGAAGCGCGCTGAGACCGAGAGAACGGATCCTCGAAAGGGACCGACGAACACCATGAGCGGGGGCCACTCCGCCGCGTTCACTGCCCCACAAACCAACCTGAGGGGTCGCACGCTCCGGCAAGACGAGGGCCGGGGGAGGAGAGCCGGCGAATACAGCCGTATCGAGTTTTTCCCGAAAGACCGCTACGCTCCTGATCCGAGCCTTCACTCCCTCCTCGTCTTCCGGAGTTTCCATATGCGTCGCACCGCTTTCGCAGTCGCCACGGCCTTCGCTCTGGGTGCGTTCAGCCACGCGGCCTACGCCGCCAAGCCACCCAAGCTGGATGACGCGCTCGTCCACCTGCGCTACGCCCTCAATGCCCTCAAGCGCGCCGAGGTGAACGACAAGGCAAGCGCCCACCGCGATCAGGCCGTCCAGCTCACCGAGAAGGCCCTCGAGGAAGTGAACCGGGGCATCAAGGCCGGCACCGGAGAATGATCCGCCGGGAGGGTGCCGCCGGACTCCTTTTCCGGGCGCACCGAGGGGCCGCTCCTCTCAACCCTCAGGAAAAACCATTTCAAGCAACTGGTTCTTTGTCGGACCGATAACTCCCTACATGGGGGATGTTCTCCCACCCCCGCCCCGGCTTATCCGGGCGCTCCAGTCCTCTTTGAGGTGTCGTCATGTCTGTCAGCAAGACCGGTGGTAGTGGGCCTTCCAACAACACCCGTTCCCGCGAGCGCGAAGAGCCCAAGGCCGCGCCGAAGCCGGCGGATCCGCCCAAGGTCGAGAAGGAGAACCCGACCCAGGCCCAGCAGCCAGGCACCAAGCCCCGGAACGCGCCGGCCAGCAACACGGTGAAGCCGCCTTCAGATGGCTTCGAGGCGAAGACGACCAGCTCCACCCAGCGCAGCCAGCAGCAGGCGCTGCTCGGGTCCACCACCGCCTCCGAGACGCCTGAGACGACCCAGCCCGGCGCGCTGGAGAAGATCGGCCTGACCGCCGATGACGTCATCAGGGCCGGCGCGGACGCCGCGCCGCACCTCGAGAAGGCCGCACAGGCGGCCATCCAGGGCCGGTATGAGGAGGCGCTCGGGCACCTGGGCGACGCTGCTACCTCTTCGCCGGACATCGCCGAGAAGGCTCTCAAGGGCCTGGCGGAAAAGCTCCCCGAGGGCGTCGCGAAGACGCTGCTCACCGACGACCAGGTCGTCCATGAGCTGCTGACCAACAAGGAGGCTCACGCCTCCGTGGGCAAGCTCCTCCAGAACCCGGCTGATCTGGGTGCCGTGCGCGAGCTGCTCGGCAATGACTCGCTGCGGGATGCCACCCTCACCGCGCTGGGCACGGATCCGGGCGTCCAGGCCCAGCTCGAGCAGATCGGCCTGACTCCTCAGGATCTCGTCCAGGCTGGACAGGCTGCTCCGAAGCTCATCGATGCCTTCGAGAAGCTGCAGGCCGGGGACGTGAAGGGCGCGCTCACCGACTTCCAGTCCGCCGTGCAGGCCGCGCCGGACCTGGCCGCCAAGCTCGGTCAGAAGCTGCTCGACAAGGTTCCCCAG
>JAFGNZ010000017.1 GCA_016926755.1 Myxococcaceae bacterium
GCGTGCTCTCGGGCGCTGACGACAAGTCCCTCAAGGTGTGGGACGCCTCCTCCGGGCAATGCCTGCTCACCCTCTCAGGACATTCCTCTTGGGTCAGCGCCTGCGCCTGGAGTCCGGACGGCCGGCGCGTGCTCTCGGGCGCTGCCGACAAGTCCCTCAAGGTGTGGGACGCCTCCACGGGCCAATGCTCCTGGTCTGGCTACTACTTCCCGGAGGGGCAGACCGCGTCCATCCACGAGGTTGAGGGGCGCATCCTTCATGCTTCCCCAGAGGCCTGGCGCTGGCTGGGCTGGCAGTGGACCGATCCTGCCACGGGCCAACTTCGGCTCCTCCCCGCTGAGGCCTTCGGCCCACTCCCCGCCTGACTTCAAAGGAACGGGTTGCAAGCCGACAATGGAGAGCTGTCGCGGCACTGGGGCGCCGCTCGTGAAGCCCCGTCGCTCGGGCTGGGAGTTCGGATGACCTGTGGGGGAGGGCTGACGTGTGCCTACTGATGGGGTAGGGTGCTGCGCGCGGAGAATCCATCGCTCCTCTCCCCACGAGGCACAGGATGAAGAGACTGCGCAGGCCTTACATGCACTCAGCGTTTCTGCCGCCCGGGCTGGTGGTGGACCACTGGCGCGTGGTGAGCCGGCAGGGCCGAGGTACCTATGGGACGGTGTACCAGGTCGTAGAGGTGGGGCGGGAGCAGGCCGGGCCGGTGGCGTTCAAGATCGCCGTGTACGAGGGGGACAGGCGCTTCGAGCGTGAGGTGTCACTGCTGGGGCGCATTCATCACCCAAGCGTGCCGCGGCTGCTGGGGTACGGCGAGTGGGGCGCGTCGCCCGGAGTCTTCTACCCGTACGTCGTCATGGAGTGGGTGGAGGGCGCGCGCCTCTATGACTGGGCCGGTGCGCACAGCGCCTCTTCGCGGCGGGTGCTGGTGATGCTCTCGCAGGTGGCCAGGGCGCTGGAGGCCACGGAGCAGGCGGGAGGCGTGCACCGAGACGTCAAGGGCGCCAACGTGCTGGTGCGAGCGGCGGATGGGCGCGCGATGCTGACGGACTTTGGCGCCGGGCACTACGCGGGCGCCGAGACGCTCACCGCGCATGCCTTGCCGCCGGGGACACCTGCCTACCGCAGCCCCGAGGCCTGGCAGTTCGAGCTTCGCCACGGCCATGAGGCCCGCGCGCATTACCCAGCCAGGCCAACGGATGACCTGTTCGCGCTGCGAGTGACAGCGTACCGGCTGGTGACGGGGGAGTACCCGCCGCCCACGGAGCCCGGAGTCGAGGGAGCGGACATCTGGCACGTGGAGGGAGCAGGGCCCAGGCCGCCGATGGCGCTCAACCCGCGAGTGGAGCCGCAGCTGAGCGCGCTGGTTCTGAAGATGCTGTCGGTGAGCCCCAAGGCGCGGGGCACGGTGCGGCAGATGGCTGAGGCTTTGGAGCAGGCGGCGAGGAGCGCCGGGCTGGGAGCGGATCAGCCCCTGTTCGGCTGGGAGCGGGTGGAGGGTGGAAGGAGAACTGCGGTGGCGAGCTCGAAGGCGGAGGAGCCCGCGCAGCAGCATCAGGCTGCCGCCGGGAGAGTCCCGTCACGAGAAGCCTCAGGCAATCTGGCAGGCGCGCTCTGGGTGGCGGTGCAGGTGTTGGTGGTGTTCGTGGTGCTGTCGCGACCCGAGCCGGAGCCCGAGCTGGAAGACCTGGAGCCGATGCCCATGTTGGCGCAGGAGGAGGCACTGGACGCAGGAGCGGCGGACGCGGGAACGGTGGGACTTGGCGACGCCGTGAGCGAGGCGCCGGTGGCCATTGCCGCGCCGGTGCCGTTCCAAAGAGCCTTCGGCGCCGATCTACCGAAAGGGCCGCTACCGGGCCAGCGACGCCCGCCCTGTGGGAGGGGACGGGTGGAGATCAACGAAGCCTGCTGGATGAAGCTCGATGAGAGGCCTCCCGACTGCCCGGAAGGCGACTCCTATGAATGGAGAGGTGCATGCTACGCGCCTGTCTTCTCTTCTCGGCGTCCGGCCACATCGAACCCATAGCGACGGAGCGCCTGGACCGGCCCTATGCTGAAACCCCACTACATCCTATTGCTTGTTTCTCTTGTGTTGGATGGCTGCGTCGTTGCACCTGAGCCCAGGCCAGCGGGTCTGGAGGCGGGAATTGCCGCTGGCTCAGCTGGCTCTCCGGGAGTGGATGCGGGAAGCAGTGGCGGCTCTTCCAGTACGGCAAGGCCTGATGCTGGAACCCTCGCACGCAGGCCCATCATCGCAGGGGGCGTTCACTGGCCCGATGAAGTTCGGACGCTGGCCACACTGGATGGACCTGCTGTCCTCGCGGCGCATGCCGCTCTGGAGCATCTGCTGGCCCGCCTCGCGAGGGAGAAGGCCGCGGGGAGCTGCGCCTACTCGGCCAAAGCCATGGAGGTCATCGTTGGCGAAGGGGGCGGAATGTATATCGTCCTCATCAATCAACGCATGGACAGGTGTGGATGGGTGGCTCCTCCAGGGTTCAGCACGGATACGGATTGGTTTGAACAGTATGCTGTATCCCCAGATGGGCGAGTCCTGGGGCGTTATCCCTACCATCCGTAGGACCGAACTGGATCCATGCCTATTGCTTGTTTCACTTGTGTCGGATGGCTGCGTCGTTGCACCTGAGCCCAGGCCAGCGGGTCTGGGTGCAGGAGGCGGTGGCGGCTCTTCCAGTACGGCAAGACCTGATGCTGGAGCCCTCGCGCTCACTGTCAGTGATTCGTTGGACCTGCTCCTCCCAGGCGAAAAGCGCGTAGCGCGCCATTCATCGCGCCCTGTAATGAGCCGTGGCGGCCCCGGCGCAGTTCTCCATAGACCAGCGCGAATGGCTGCAAGATCTTCCCATCTCGAGTCACGACAACGGGTTCATCCTCAGCAGGAGAAGGACTTGCCTGGGCCCAGTGACCGTCAGTGGCAGTCCGCATGATCTCCCCAACGTACGCCACGAGGCTGCTCACCCACTCGGAAGAGAGCCGCTGCTCCCTCGACAATGCATGAATTGCCCTGTCTACTGCCTCGAGACTGGCTGCTGAGCCGTCCAAGGCTTCCTGCGAGCCCATGAGTTGGGCCAAACGCGCGGCCTGCTCTTGGACCTCGGCCAGGAATGTGGCTGGAGGTGGTAGCAACGACCGCTTGGGATCAACCGGCCCCTGTTTTGCGAGAGCCTCTACATGGTCAAGCAACTCAATCAGCGCCTCTCGCGAAGGATAGAGTGTGCCTTTGCCGTCCTCAAAGACCAGGACAACTTGGCCATCCTGGAGCAGAAGCGGTTGACCCGGCGTCCGCTTCTGTAGATCGGTGTCCACCCTGGAGTCCTGTGTTGAGAGCAAGCTGCGGACCTTCGTCGCTGAGATCATCCTTCCACGTCGCTTGAGCCTCATGGCCCTACCTCCGTGGGATCGGGATCTGCGGGAACAACCACGGGAGGGATGGCTGGCGACGTTAGCGCCCCTGGTAGATGAAGTTTGAGCCTCGGCAGCACCAGGGCCCCTGGCGGATACACCGACGGATTGAGCGGGGTAAATGGACCAATGGAGAGCGAAGGGTTCGTTGCGGCCAGATCCTCCAATACAAATGCTCGCCAGATGGCAACTCCTCGCCGCGTTGCTTCAGCGACGACGTCCGTACCAATGGCTGTGTCTCCTGTCGTGATGAATGCGACAATAGGCTTATGCGGACTGCTGGCCAGGGCGACAGGCGAGCGTGCTGCCACATCGATCAGTCCGCGGAGTTGGTGGCGGCTGTGAGAGAGCGTCATGACTCCACGAACAGCTTTTACTTCGCAGAAGAGGCTGTCTGGAAAGGCCGTGGGCACGACTCCCCACTTGACCCAGACGATGGGGCGGACGGCTTCCGGAATCACCGAGGCGGGGAGGCCACCGGTAGCCGCAGCTCGAACAGGAGAGAGAAATGACCGCGTGTTCCGGGGAATGGCCAGCGAGTAGAGAATCCAATGCTCGAAGGCGAGACCGACGGCGCGATTGAAGGCGATCCCGGTGAGTCCCGCGCCAATTCCCTGGGCACTGGCTACAGCACGGAGCCGCAGCGTCGTGAGCGGTACCTGGCTCATAGCTATCTGGCTTGACGTATTCGCGACAGGGATGAGCGACGCGCGCGCCCCCATAGGCACTTCTGTACGGTCCTCCATGCCCGTAGGTGCATGAGCCAGCCAGGACTGCTCGAAGTGAAAGGCACTCCCAGCGGCTACTTCTCTCCGGGGGGGGACAGGTTCAACGAGGGAGTGGCTCTCTCCTCGGCCTGAATCAGCAACACTTGCGCACCCGCTACCAAGTAAGGCGCCTACGACGAGGAGCATCAACCCAAGAGCCCACGCCTGTCTTGTGAACATGTCTCCGACCTCACGCGGGTGACCGTGCGGCACACGGGCATTCTCAGCGACACCTTCACCTTGCCGCTCACCAGATTGAGCCGCTCCCCAATGTACGAGGTTCTGCTCATGGAGGACCAGCGAGGTGCATGTCGCGTACATGCCTCCGGAGATCCTGGAGACGATGCGAGTCCACCTCGTCTCTCGAACCCCAGGCTGCGCCAGCCCGGTGCACCCGATCTGCGCCGATCCGAGGCGACCGCCCCAGAATGGATCGCCCGCATCCCGTAAGTGCCTGGAAACACGTAAACCGGGACTTGGCCGCTTCTCTGCACTGCCTCCCAGGCGGAGGGCGAACGCATGAGCGCCAACGAGAAGCAGGCCAGGATGAATGGGAACCACGCAGTGAACGGTGCCGAGTCGCGGGTGCAGCTCGTGAGGGCGGAGGGCGGCGGAGGCGGCTCGAGCGGCGGCGGCAGCCACCAGCGCTACGAGCACGGCTGGCGGGCGGGCAAGCCGGAGGAGGATCCGGAGAAGATGAAGAAGTGGGGCCTGATCTCCGCGCGGCCCAGCGAGTTCCTCATCCACATGCGGCGCGGCCGGGTGCGCGAGGTGTCCGGCCAGGGCGCCAGCTGCTTCAAGTTCCCCGGCGACGCGGTGGCCATCGTCCCCACCAGCGTGCAGCGGCTCCAGTTCACCGCGGACCAGGTGACCAGCGAGAAGGTGGGCGTGTCGGTGACGGGCCTGGCGGTCTACCGCATCGTCGATCCGCTGGTGGCCTTCCGGATGCTGAACTTCTCCTTCCCCGAGCGCGCCTCCGAGAAGCTGCAGGAGCTGCTGCGAGAGATGTTCGTCGGCGCGGCGCGGCGCCTGGTGGCCAACCTCTCGGTGGAGGAGTGCCTCACCCGGCGCAAGGAGGGCATCGCCTCGGAGCTGATGCGCGAGATCGCCCCGGTGGTGTCCGGCCGCGGCCGGCTGGATGACGCGACGGACGCGGGGTGGGGCGTCGTCATCGACACCATCGAGATCCAGGACGTGCGGGTGCTGAGCGCCACCGTCTTCGAGAACATGCAGGCGCGCTACCGCCGGGAGCAGGAGCGGCAGGCGCGCGAGGCGGAGCTGAACAAGGAGCGCTTCCTGCGGCGCGAGGAGGCGGAGGCCGAGCGCGTCATCGCCCTGACGAAGCTGGCCGCGGACGAGGAGGTGCGCCAGAAGCGGACCGTCACCGAGGAGCAGGCGCGGCTGGAGGAGCTGGCCTCCGAGGCGCGCGTCACCGAGGCGCGGCTGACGCAGGAGCGCGCCATCAAGCAGGGCCAGTCCGCCACCGAGCGCGAGGTGACGCTGGCCAGGCTGAACGCCGAGATCGAGGTCCGCCAGCGCAAGCAGCAGGCGGAGGAGGCCGCGAAGCTGGAGCACCTGGCCACCGAGGCCCGCGTGGCCGAGGCGAAGCTGACGCAGGAGCGCAACCTCAAGCAGGGCCTGGCGGCCACCGAGCGCGAGCTGGCCCTCAACAAGCTGAACGCGGAGCTGGAGCTGCGCCAGCGCAAGCAGGAGGCGGAGGAGGCCGCCAAGCTGGAGCAGCTGGCCAGCGAGGCGCGCATGGCGGACGCGAAGCTGGCGCACGAGCGCGCCATGGCCGAGGCGCAGCTGTCGCACGAGCGCACCCTGGCCGCCGCCCGCGCCGACGCCGAGCTGGAGCGCATCCGTCAGGAGCAGCAGGCGGAGATGGAGCGCATCCGCCACGAGCAGGAGGCCGCCGCCGCGCGGCACGAGGGGCAGCTGGCGTCGACGATGCAGGAGGTGGAGCGGCTCCGGGCCCAGGTGCAGGTGGCCCAGACCCGCCGCGCCATCGCCGAGGCGGAGCTGGCCGTCGCCGAGCTGGAGACGAAGAAGCTGCGCACCACTCAGGAGCTGGAGCTCAGCCGCGCCAAGGCCCTGCGCGAGATCGAGAACACGCTCAGCCCGGAGGTCATCCAGATGGCGCTGGCGCGGCAGCTCCCGCAGGTGGCCGCCGCCTTCCAGCAGAAGATGGGCGAGGTCCACGTCACCGCGGTGGATGGCGCCAACCCGTTCGGGTACATCGCCGCGGCGGTGGAGGGCGTCATGGGGCTGGCGCGCTCCGCGGGGCTGAAGATCCCCAACGCCGCCCAGCAGCAGCAGTAACCTGTCGGACAGCCTGAGAGGCTGAAAGCAAGGAAGCCGCCGGCGGAGGTCGGCGGCTTTCCTGCTTCTTGGGGGAGCGAGTCAGAGGGCTCCCCTGCTCGCGGAGCGGGCAGGAGGGAAGGGGGGTAGGGGGCGCCGGGTGTTCAGCAGCGCCGAGCAGGGCTTCATCCCGTGGCGCTTCGGTGTCACCGCGCCTGCCTGGAGCGTATATAGGGGGCTGGAAGCCTGGAGGAGTCGCTGGACATGGAAGCAACGCGCATGAAGAAGGCAGCCATCCTGGCCGCGGTGACGGGCGTGGCCGTCGCCGTCGTTCCCTGGCTCCTGCCCACCGGCCCCAGCGCCGGGCTGGATGCCGCTCGCTTCCTGGAGTCCGGCAGCTTCGCCGTGGGCGCCGCCATCGTCTTCCTCGGAGGCCTGCTCACGGCGATGACGCCTTGCGTCTACCCGCTCATCCCCATCACCGTCTCCGTCTTCGGCGCCCGGAAGGCCGAGGGGCGGGGCAAGGCGCTGGTGCTCACCTCTTCGTACATCATCGGCATGGGCGTCATCTTCAGCGCGCTCGGGGTGCTGGCGGCGAAGACGGGGCAGGCCTTCGGCGCGCTGCTGGGGCACCCCGGCGTGGTGATGGGGCTGGCGGTGTTCCTCCTGGTGCTGGCCACATCCATGTTCGGCGCCTTCGAGCTGGCGCTGCCCTCCAGCCTGCAGAACCGGCTGAGCTCGGTGGGCGGCGCGGGCGTGGCGGGCGCGTTCCTCATGGGCAGCGTCTCCGGCTTCCTGGCGGCGCCCTGCACCGGGCCCGTGCTCACCGGCCTGCTGGCCTTCGTGGCCAAGACGGCGAACACCGGCCTGGGCGCGGGGCTGCTCTTCATCTACGCGCTGGGCATCGGCGTGCCCTTCTTCCTCATTGGCGTCTTCACCGTGCGGCTTCCGCGCGGCGGCGTGTGGATGGAGTGGGTGAAGAGCGTGCTGGGCATCATCCTGGTGGCGCTCGCCCTCTCCTATGTGAAGGACGCGTTCCCCTGGGCGCGCGAGGCGGTGAAGGGCCTGGCCGCGCAGCTCGGGAGCCTGCCGGGGGCCTTCATCGCCGCGGGGCTCGCCGGGGTGGGTGTGCTCGTGGGCGCCGTCCACCTCTCGTTCAAGGCCGGGGCGCGGGAGTTCGCCCTCAAGGGCCTGGGCGTGGCCCTGGTGGTGGTGGCCCTCCTCATGCGCGGCGGCGCGCTGGACGCGGGCCCTGCTGGGGCGCTCTGGGTGAAGCTCGGCTGGGCGGCGCCTCCCACCGTCCCCACCTTCCAGTGGCACCACGTGATGCCCGAGAAGAAGGCCTCCTTCTCTCAGGAGCAGTTCGAGCAGGTGCTCGCGCGCGCGCGCTCCGAGGGCCGGCCGGTGATGATCGACTTCTTCGCGGACTGGTGCGCGGCCTGCAAGGAGCTGGACCGGGAGACGTACCCGTCCCCCGAGGTGATCGCCGAGTCCGGCCGCTTCCTCAACATCAAGATCGACGCGACGAACAGCGAGGACGCGCTCGACGCGCTGATGGAGCGCTTCGGGGTGGAGGGCCTGCCCACCGTGGCCTTCATCTCCTCCAGCGGGGAGCTCCTCGAGGATCCGCGCGTCACCGGCTTCCTGGAGCCCCGGCCGTTCAGCGAGGAACTCAAGAAGGTCCGCTGAGCCTCGCCCATTCGTCGCCGAGCCGCCCGCGGCTCTCCAGCACGCGGTCGATCAGCAGCTCGTGCAGCGCGTAGAGCTGCTGGGCCAGCGCCTCACCCTCGAGGAGCGCCGTCGCCCCGGCCATGGCCTCCAGCGTGGACATGCCCTCGGGGTTGGGGGGCCGGCGCAGCCTCCGGGTGTGCGGCGCGGGAGGCGGCAGCGCGAGCCCTGGCAGCCTCCGCAGCGCGGGCAGGCGCTGGAGCATGCGGCGGGCCTGCCCCCAGTTCCCGTCCAGCACCACCAGCCGCCGTGGCCGGGCCGCCTCCGGGGCGGGCGCCTGCGCGTCCGGGAAGAGCAGCCACGTGTCGGCGCCCTCCAGCACCGAGGCGTCGAACGGCGGGCCCGGGGCGCCGTAGGTGAGCACCTGGCAGCGGGACAGGGCCAGCGCCGCGATCCGCGCCGTGTTGGTGGACTTCTCCTTCTCCTTGTTGTGGCGGATGACGAGGAACTCGGTGCGCGTGTCCAGGCGCGGCACCTGCGCGCACAGGCACAGCCGGACGGGCAGGTAGCACCGCGGGCAGCGGCCCGCGAGGTCCACCGGGGTGCGAGACCTCATGTGCTGATCTTGTTGCTGCGCCGGTACTGCTCCATGAACTCCCGCGCCTCGCGCAGCTTCTGCTCGACGAAGCGGTCCTCGGCGTCCGGCTCGTAGTCGTCCGGCATGTCCACCTGGAAGAGCGCCGAGAGCGCGCCCGGGGGCACCTCGAGCCACTCGGCGGTGCGGCCCAGCGCCACCGCGCGGCGGCCGGCGAACGTCTCCGGGCCATCCTCCGGGCCACACCGGCAGATGCGCGCCGAGTCTCCCGTCACGTCGATGTAGAGCCCGAGCACCTCGGCATTCAGCTCCGCCGCGAGCGCGCACGTCACCTCGCTCACGTACGCGGCCAGGGCCTGGGCCGCAGAGCGCTCGGTGAGCGAGCGCACCAGGAAGACCTTCCAGCCGGCCGCGCTCAGCACTCCCGCCTCTTCGATCGGCGTCAGCTCCGCGGGAGGGGCCTGGATCCGTGCCAGGAGCCGCCGCAAGGGCGTCTCGATCTGCTCCCCGCGCGCGTGGGAGGCCGGGCAGAAGAAGAGGACACGGTAGTCGCGGCTGTCTGCGGGGGATTCCATACGGCGTGACACGGAGAGATGGACTCCTGGAACAAGTGCCCTAACAGTACATAACAGTTAATTGAGGCATTCAAGAAGTACCAGAAAAAGACGGCAAAGGCGAATCCAACCCCCGGGGCTCTGTTGCCCCCCAAACGCCCACGGCTCTTCGAGAACGCGCTGCTGGCGCTGAGGGAGGTGCCCGCGCCGGCGCTGCGAGTGACGTGCACGCGGGAAGGAGCGCGGGTGCGGGCGGTGGTGGAGGACAACGGGCCGGGCATCGCGCCGGAGCTGTTGCCGCGCCTGTTCCAGCCCTTCGTGACGGGGCGCAAGCGCGAGGGGCCCAGGCCAGGGACAGGCCTGGGGCTCGCGATTGCCCGGGGAATCGTGGAGCGGCACGGCGGGCGCATCACGGCGGGCCGCGCGGAGTCAGGTGGAGCCCGCTTCGAGGTGGAGCTGCCCAGGGCCCAGACCGTGATGGCCGCCGCGTCGCTGGGCTGAACTCAGCCCGCGTTCAGTGCTCGTGGCCCGGGCTGTGCGCGTGGCCGTGCTCCAGCTCCTCCGGGCTCGCCGCGCGCACCTCGCGCACGGTGACCTCGAAGTGGAGCGTCTTGCCCGCCAGCGGGTGGTTGAAGTCCACCACCACCGTCTTGGGGCGCAGCTCCTTGATGAGGAACTCCACGTCGTCGCCCTCCTCATCCGTGGCGGTCACGATGCCGCCCGCCTCCAGCTCCAGGTCCGCTGGGAAGTCCTCGCGCGGCACCTCCTCCACGCTCTCCGGGTCGTAGTCCCCGTACCCCTCCTGGGGGGAGACCTGGGCCTTCAGGGACTCGCCCGCCTTCTTCCCCTCCAGCGCCTTCTCCAGCCCTGGGACGATCTCCTCGTGGCCGTGCAGGTAGACGAGCGGATCGCCCTGCTCGGTTTCTTCGATGATCTCCCCGTCCCCCAGGTGCAGCCGGTAGTCGATGGAGACGACGGTGTCCTTCGCGATTTGCATGGAAGCTCTCCTCGAGGCGCGCCTGGCTGATGATGAGCTTGGGTACGCTCTCTCGCAGCCGTCTAGCACAGAGCATGGCCGCCTGGAGCTTTCCGAGTCGAAGGACCTCACGCCTGGGCGCTCAGGCGAGCCGCCGTCCGAGGAAGTCGAAGGCCTCGAGTGGGAGCTGGCTGGCCGGAGTCTGCGGATATTCGCTGTCCAGCAGGGTGAAGCACAGCAGGTCGGCTCGCGGGTGATGGGGCGCGAGCTGCCTGTCGCGCAGCCGCCCCTCGAAGGTGAACCCGAGCCGGCGCGCCACTGCCGCGCTCCGCTCGTTGTCGTGATCGCAGTACAGGTCCATGCGATGCACCTTGTCGAACGTGAAGGCGACCTTGAGCGCCGCCGAGGCCATCTCCGTGGCGAAGCCCTGGCCCGTCGCATCGCGGCGGAGCCAGTAGCCCACCTCGAGCGCACCGGGGCCGGCCCGCTTGAGCAGGAACGTCTCTCCCAGCAGCCGCCCCGTCTCCGGAGCGAACACGCCGTAGCAGCGATCCTGATCGAGATCGAAGCTTCCACGGGCCATCCGGATGCGCGCGACATGGGCGTCGAGAGACATGCGCCCCTCCGGCGTGGGAGGGTAGAGGTTGTCCAGGTGCTCCCCGCTGGAGTCGACCGCGTCCTTCCGGCGCTCGGCGTCGGCCGGCTCCATGCAGCGCAGGAGGAGGCGCGGTGTGCGCAGGAGGTAGGGAGGGGGCTTCGAGGCTGGATCGGGCGTGCTCATGACAGGGGTTCTACACGAGTCTTGGCTGGCTCGGCGGGGAGAGGGAGCCACCGCCTCGGCTGCTCGTCTTCTCGTGGCTTCTGAGGGATACTCAAGGGCCATGGCTCAGAGCGAACTCTACCGACGTGGGTACGAGCAGCTGAAGGCGGGCAACTACGACGAGGCGAAGCGGCTCTTCCGCGAGGACGAGGAGCAGTCCGGCACCGCCTCCGAGACGAAGGCCCTGCTGGGGCAGGCGGAGGCGCGCCTGGCTCAGGGGGATCTGAGAGGAGCCGCGACGCTCTACGAGCAGCTGCTCGATCGCAACCCGTCGCTGCCGGAGGTCTACCTCGGGCTCACCCGGATCAGCCTCTTCACGGGGGCGCTCGACGCGGCGCGCGTCCACGCCACCGCGGCCACGCGCCTGGGGCCGAAGCTGGGCCTGGCGTGGGCGCTGCTGGGCCTGGTGCACGAGGCGTCCGGGGACGTGGCGACGGCGCTGCAGCACCTGAACAAGGCCATCGAGCTGTCTCCCTCCGTCTTCCTGTGCCAGTTCAACCACGGGCGGGTGCTGGCGGTGGCGGGGCGCCCCACCGAGGCCATCGCGTCGCTCCAGCGCGCCACCGAGCTGGAGCCGAGCAACCCGGACGGCTTCTACACGCTGGGCATGGCCTGCAAGCAGGCGCGGCAGTACGAGGACGCGCTCCGGGCCTTCGAGAAGGCGACGGAGCTGGCCCCGAAGAACGTGGACTCCTGGGCCACCCTGGCCGACGTGCTCTTCGAGGTGAAGGAGTTCCAGGCGGCGCGAGACACCCTCGACAGGGGGCTGGCGGCCTGCGGCGACCACCCGGCGCTGCTGGAGAAGGCGCTGGCCACGGCGATGATGCTCTCGGACACCCAGGGCGCCATCGCCTACGTGGAGCGCGAGCTGAAGGGGGTGCCCGGCCACGAGCAGGGGTGGATCAACCTGGCCAACCTGCGGCTGCTGACGAAGGACTTCGACAAGAGCGAGCAGGCGGCGCGCGAGCTGCTCAAGCGCAACCCGAACAGCTGGGAGGCGTGGTTCCACCTGGGCAACCTCTACGAGGCCGTCCCCGCCGAGGACAAGGCGGAGGAGGCGTACCGCAAGGCCGTGGCGCTGGCCCCGGACAACTGGAAGCCCCTGGCCAACCTGGCCGGGCTCCTCATCCAGATGGACTCGAGGAGCAAGAACTCAGAGGCCGTCCCGCTGCTGGAGCAGGCGAGCATGCTCGCCCCGAAGGGAGAGTGGCGGGTGCACTACAACCTGGCGCTCGCCTACACGAAGCTCGGGAAGAAGGAGCGCGCCCTGGAGCTCGCGCGGAAGATCCAGCGCGAGGCGCCCGCGGGAGACGCGATGGTCGCGGAGGCCCGGAAGCTGGAGTCCAACCTCCTGGAATAGGCCGGGCGCTCACTCCTCGGCGGTTGCCGAGGCTGGAGCGCGCTCGTCACTGCGAGGCGTGTAGGCGTCGGTGTTCACCGTCGCCACGGCCTCCCGCTCCTTCTCCCGGTTCACGGAGCTCGGGTTGAGCGTCGCGGGCTGGCCAGGAGTCCCCGCGGTGACGATGGCCTCGATGGTGCCCCCGCCGGGAGCGCCCGGGAGGTAGGTCTCCGCCCAATTGCTGTTGGGATCCTCGATCTCCGAGAGCGGCACCCAGGCCGACGCGCCCGTCCACGAGTCATGGATGAGGACCTCGGCGCCGTTCTCTCCGTCGCGGATCTCCGTGGCGGCCATCCAGTGATCATCCATGCCCAGCGCCACGGGGCGCCCCTCGCGCAGGGCGGCCTCCATGTCCGTCACGGCCTCGGCGTTCGAGTCGTAGAGCCCATCGGCCGGCAGCTGCTGCGCGTCACCGAAGCGATCCCGGATCTGGGTGTACATCTCCCACTTGCTCCAGCCGCCCGAGACGCTGTCGCTGGGCACGAAGCCGCCCGAGCCCGAGTTCATCACCGCCACCTCCTGGGCGGCAGCATCCTCGGTGTCGCGAAGCTCGTCGGCCCGCCCGTCGTCCACCGAGGCCTCCATCGCCATCACGGTGTTGGGGCCGCAGGTGTTGCCGAACACCTGGTGCATGCGGCCGCCCGGGTTGATGGCCAGGTTCCGGAGGAAGTCCCCCGCCTGGTTCACCGCGCCGCCCGCCAGATCCACCAGCGGTTTGACTTGCTGCTCGAAGCCCGTCTGCAGCTGCTGGAGGCCTCCTTGGATCTGCGCGCCCAGGTTCTGCTGCCCCTGCTGCGTGTTCTCGGTGAGCCGCTTCACGGTCGACTCCGCGAAGTTTCGGATCTGCTGGAACAGGGAAGGACGCGAGGAGATGGGGGAGGACATGGGAGTACCCCAGGAAGGCAATGTTGTGAGGACACAGGAACCGAGCAAGGGGATTATCGGCGACCCTGGCCTCGAGTTTCCAGGTTCTTGAATGATCGTTTAATCGCGTCCGAGTGACCGATGCGAGGCAGAAGCAACTCAAAATGGGCTGGGGGCGAGAAAAACATTGTAAGCCCCATGGAACGAATGTTCTCGGGCCCTGAGAAAGAGAGAGCTCCCATGACGCGCCCCGTGCCACGCGTGGCGCAACCGCGCGGGTGCGGCAGGGCTCGGGGGGCGGCCTGGTGGAGATCGAGGAGCCGCCCTACACGGACACTCGCTCGCTCGAGGAGATCCGGGCGGCGCGTGATGGCTCGGCCGCCACGGCGCTGGACTGGGCGCGCTTCCAGGAGAACGCCTCCAACCCGAGCTACGACAACTGGTGCCTGGACTTCTGCATCAACGCCTACAACCTGCAGAACAACGATCTGTGCCCGGAGATGACGAACCCGGGGGCAGTGGGCCCTTATGGAGACAGTGCCTGGGGCGCCTTCCAGGCGCTGCGGCACAACGGGAAGACCCGCCCCGAGAGCGGCACGCCGGATCCGACCCAGCCGCTGGAGGCCGGCACGCTGGTGTTCTTCGGGCCCACGGACAAGAACCAGAATGATGGCCACGTCTGCATCGCCACCGGGCGCATGGCGCCGGACGGCACGCCGGAGGTGATCACCTCGGGCTTCCCGCCGGATGACTCGGGCGTGCACTACTCCTCGGTGGGCAACCTGGAGCAGCTCTCCGGCCCGTACGTCGGCTACACCACGCCGGAGCTCGCCTTCGTGCAGCCGGACACGCAGCAGGGCTCCTGACGAAGCGCGCGGCGCGTCCACCCGTCCACGCGGGTGGGCGGGCAACGCGCTGCTGATGGAGTCGGCGGAGTTGCTGGAGCGGACCCGGCAGAAGCTGGGAGAGGTACAACGGCGAGCAGAGGAGGCGGAGCGCCGGCTGGCGGAGCTTCAGGCGGAAATGGAGCGCCTTCAGCACCGCGGCTGAGCTCGTCTCCCCTCAGGCGGCCTCGGTGGCTCCGCGCCCCGAGACGTCGTCCCAGCCGAGCCCGAAGCGGGTGAGGTACTTCCGCAGCCGATCCGCGTCATTGGTGCTCTGCTTCCGCGCCCGTGACTGGGCGAACAGCACGCGCCCGGCCTCCGACAGTGAGCGCGCCTGCCGGCACACGGAGATGACGTCCGCGAGCTGCACCCGGTCGAACCGATCCAGCTCCGCCGCCAGCTCCGAGCCGAGCACCTCCGCCACGAGATCCACCGCGCCCGCCGCCGCCGGGGAGGTGCTCCGCGTCCACTGCGCGCGCAGTCGGACGAGCTCCTCGTCCACGTCCTCCCGGGTGATGCGCCCTCCCGAGGCCAGCGTGGCCATGCGCAGCACCGCCGCGTTCAGGTCGCGGAAGTTGCCGCTCCAGCGGGCCTCGGGGGAGGTGGCGAAGCGCAGGAAGTGCTCCTGGGCCTCCTTGTTCATCGTCACCCGCTGGCCCAGCGCCTGGGAGGCCTGATCCAGCTCATAGAGGAGGTTGGGGGGGAGATCCTCGGGGCGCTCTCGCAGCGCGGGCAGCCGGAACGTCCACAGGTTGATGCGCGCCAGCAGATCCTCCCGGAAGCGCCCGCGCTCCACCTCCACCTGGAGATCCCGGTTCGTGCCGGCGATGAGCTGGAAGTCGCTCGCCACCTCCTTGTCCGAGCCCACCGGCAGGAAGCGCTTGTCCTCCAGCGCTCGCAGCAGCATGGCCTGCTCGTCCGCGCCCAGCTCGCCGATCTCGTCCAGGAACAGGACGCCCCCGTTCGCCTGGCGCAGCAGCCCGGGCCGGTCGCTCAGCGCCCCCGTGAAGGCGCCCCTCACGTGGCCAAACAGGGCGGACATGGCCCCGTCCCCGCGCAGCGTGGCGCAGTTGAGATCCACGAAGGGCCCGCTCACCTGCCGCCGCGCCTTCTTCAACGCGTAGATGCGCCGCGCGAGCTGGGACTTGCCCGCGCCCGTGGGCCCGGTGATGAGCAGCGGCGCGCGGGAGTGGCTGGCCACCTGTTCGATCCGCTCGATGAGCCGGTTGAACGCCGGGTTGAGCGTGTCGATGCCGGCCTTGAGGGAGGACAGGCCCTCGCGCTGCTCCTGCTGGAAGCGCGCGGCCAGCTTGTCGTACTTGGAGAGGTCCAGATCGATCAGGGTGTAGCTGCCCCCGCCGCCCAGCCCCTTGTCCCGCCCGACCGGTGGCGACGTCTGCACCAGCCTCGCGGGGATGTGCCGGCTCTCCACCAGCAGGAACATGCTGATCTGCGCGATGTGCGTGCCGGTGGTGATGTGGACGAGGTAGTCCTCCTGTTCGGGCTGGAACGGATAGGCCCTCGCGTAGTCGAGCAGCGCTCCGTAGACCTGCTCCAGGTCCCACGGGTTCCGGATGTCCACCACCGCCCCGCGCACCTGCGTATCCGGTGACACCTGGTGGATGTCCTCTGTCACCGTCGCCGCCAGCAGCGTCGCCGAGGCCGGGTAGAGCAGCTCCAGCCGGTCCACCAGCAGATCCTCCTGCTGGCACAGGGCCACCGTGGGGCGCCATCGCTCCCAGCGCCTCGGGCCCTGCCCCTGGTCGATCGTCGTGCCGAGCATCCCGATGACGACTGTCTTGCGCCGCTGTGCCTTCGCCATACAGATACGACTTTATCCGATGGGATAGGGAATCGGCCAGCGGTGGAGGCGCTCCCCTCGGAGAGAGGGCTGGCACGCCGGCTGCTCTCCCTCCTCGCGTGCCTGGCACATGGGCTGGGCGAACGAGACGGAAGGCAAGGCCATGAATCGCAAGTACGAGGTGCTGACGGACGAGGCGGGGAACCCCATCAAGGCGTGGACGGTCGGCGTCCCCTTCGAGGAGGAGGCGAAGCAGCAGCTCAAGAACCTCGCGGGCCTGCCCTTCATCCACAAGTGGATCGCCGTGATGCCGGACGTGCACCGCGGGTACGGCGCGACGGTGGGCTCCGTGGTGCCCACGGTGGGCGCCATCATCCCGGCGGCGGTGGGGGTGGACATCGGCTGCGGGATGATCGCGGTGCGCACCACGCTGCGCGCCGAGCAGCTCCCGGACAACCTGGCCCCGGTGCGCGCGGCCATCGAGCGCGCGGTGCCGCACGGCCGTACGGACAACGGCGGCCGCAACGATCGCGGCGCGTGGCAGGACGCTCCGGCTGCGCACCGTGAGGCGTGGGCGCGCCTGAAGCCTGGCTACGACGTGATCCTGGCGAAGCACCCGCGGCTGGGCCGTGGGCCGGACCTGGGGCACCTGGGGACGCTCGGGACGGGGAACCACTTCATCGAGCTGTGCCTGGACGAGTCCGACGGCGTGTGGGTGATGCTGCACAGCGGCTCGCGCGGGGTGGGGAACCGCATCGGGAGCCACTTCATCGAGCTGGCGAAGGAGGACATGCGCCGCTTCTTCATCCGGCTGCCGGACGCGGACCTCGCGTACCTGCCGGAGGGGACGGAGCACTTCCAGGACTACGTCCAGGCGGTGGAGTGGGCGCAGGACTACGCGGCCACCAACCGGCAGCTGATGCTGGACGCGGTGGTGCACGCCCTGCGCGCCGCGCAGCTGCTGCCGGCCTTCGGGGTGACGGACGGGGCGGTGAACTGCCACCACAACTACGTGGCGCGTGAGCACCACTACGGGAAGAACTGCTTCGTGACGCGCAAGGGCGCGGTGCGGGCGCGCGAGGGGGACCTCGGGATCATCCCCGGCAGCATGGGGGCGCGCTCCTACATCGTCCGTGGGAAGGGGAACGCGGAGAGCTTCCACTCGTGCAGCCACGGGGCGGGCCGCGTGATGTCCCGCGAGGCGGCGAAGCGGCGGTTCACGCTCGAGGACCACGCGAAGGCGACGGCCGGCATCGAGTGCCGCAAGGACGTGGACGTGATCGACGAGACGCCGGCTGCGTACAAGCCCATCGACGCGGTGATGGCGGCGCAGGCGGAGCTGGTGGAGGTGGTCCACACGCTGCGGCAGGTCGTCTGCGTGAAGGGGTAGGCCCGGAGGTGAGGCGCGAGGAGACCATGCCGGGATGAAGACACCGAGGCGCCCGCTCCCTCCGAGACCGAGACATCGGTCGCTAGGTTGAGGGAGCGGGCGCCGCTATTTTGGGAGCAGAGGGTTCTCACATGGTGCGGATCGACGGTTCGAAGGGAGAGGGGGGCGGCCAGGTGCTGCGCACGTCGCTGGCGCTGTCGCTGGTGACGGGGACGCCCTTCCAGATGGTGAACATCCGGGCGGGGCGGCAGAAGCCCGGGCTGCTGCGCCAGCACCTGACGGCGGTGAAGGCGGCGGCGGAGGTGGGGGCGGCGGAGGTGACGGGGGCGGAGCTGGGCTCGCGCGAGCTGACGTTCAAGCCGCGGGCGCTGTCGGCGGGTAACTACTCCTTCGCGGTGGGGACGGCGGGCAGCGCGACGCTGGTGCTGCAGACGGTGCTGCCTGCGCTGATGCTGGCGAGCGGGCCGTCCACGCTGATGCTGGAGGGAGGGACGCACAACCCGGCGGCGCCGCCGTTCGACTTCTTGGAGAAGGCGTACCTGCCGCTGGTGCGGCGGATGGGGCCGAAGGTGGAGGCGGTGCTGGAGCGGTACGGCTTCTTCCCGGCGGGGGGAGGGAAGTTCCGGGTGAGCGTGGAGCCGGCGCCGCTGAGGCCGCTGACGCTGCTGGAGCGGGGGGCGGTGAAGCGGCGGCAGGCGACGGCGCTCATCGCGCAGCTCCCGTTCGACGTGGCGAAGCGGGAGCTGGCTGCGGTGGAGCGGGTGCTGAAGTGGAAGCCGACGGAGCTGCGGACGGAGGAGCTGAAGCGCTCGACGGGGCCAGGGAACGTGCTGTGGCTGGAGGTGGAGAGCGAGCACGTGACGGAGGTCTTCACGGCGTTCGGGGAGCGGGGCGTGAGGGCGGAGGAGGTGGCGGAGAGGGCGGCGGGGGCGGCCAGGCGCTACCTGGAGGCGGAGGTGCCGGTGGGAGAGAACCTGTGCGATCAGCTCCTGTTGCTACTGGCGCTGGCGAAGGGGGGCACGTTCCGGACGCTGCCGCTGGACGGGCACTCCGAGACGCAGCTCCACACGTTCTCGAACTTCCTGGACGTGAAGGTGGATGTCCGAGAAGTCTCGCCCGAGGTCCGCGAGGTGGAAGTGCGCGGGTAGCAGCTTGACAGAGCGTCAAGCCTGCCAGCCTGTGGTCAGCGGGCTTCCAACTCACGGAAGATCACTCCATCCAGTTCCATGCGTTGCACTGCGTCCACCATGCGCTCGCTTGCGATGATGACAGTCCATGCCTGTCTGAGACGGAACACGTCGAGGCCCTCCGGTAGCGAGGCGGCGTCGAGGATCATGGGGTCCGGGCGATCGAAGGGATCATTCCCGCAGGTTGGGCACGGTGGCTTGAGATCTGGTGGCAGGCAGTCGGGGTGATACTTGCCCTTCAATGCGAGCTGCAGCGCGAGCAACTCTGGCGGGTGCTTCACACGGAAGCGCACGTTGATGGGGCATCCCTGGAGGCTTCGTACTCCAACTCCTCGTAGTCGCTCCAGCGCCTCGCGGCGGACGTAGAGCGACCAGGGATTCTGCATGAAAAGCTGGCCGAAGTAGCCCGAGCCCTTGCCCTCCAGCGGGCCAAATCTCGTACCTGGCTCCAGCACGGCTCCTTGGGGCACCAGCGGACGCACCAGCTCGCGCAGACACACGAACTCCTCGAATGGCACCGGCCGCGGGTCGTCGTACTTCTTACGTTCTGGGAGGCTGCTCAGGTCCACGCATGGGTATTGAAGGCCCACCACGCCTCCCCCCGCGTCGCACCTTGGGCAGGGCTCCACACCTGGCAGGCCCCATTTGTGTCCGGCGTCCAGGTTCCCCGTGTAGCGCGGTGCCTTGTCCTCTTCGATTCGATAGAACTTCACGTTCGCAAGGATGCCGGGAAGCCCGCCATCTATCCAAGTGCCCGTTCTCTCATGGGCTGAGATGGAACTGGGCGGGTGTGGTTCTCATCCTGGGCAAGGAAGCCTCGGGGGGCTTGTGGGCCTCCTGTCGGTGGAGCATGGCGCAAACCTGTCAGACAGCCATACAGCCTTGGAGTGTCCGCACCCGGCAGCCCCCGCTCTCCGATTAGGGCGCTGGCTCTCCGCCACGATGCGACTTGGCCCGATGCTCCTTCAGAGCCGAAGCGCGATGGAGACCTATAAGGTAGGGTAGGGATCGCGGGGGCCGTGTGCCCCCATTCCGGAGGGTCCTAATGGGGACGCGGCTACCCTTGCTGGAAGTAGATCCTCGCTCCTTGCCGCCGGGGGCACGGATGGGGTCATGGCGGATCAAGGGCTGGAGAGGGCGAGGCACCTACGGCACCGTCTACCGCGCAGAGCGTGCAGGCCGTGAGTGGGCCGGCTCGGTTGCCCTCAAGCTGGCCAACCACCCTCGAGATGAGCGCTTCGCGCGGGAGGCGGAGCTGCATTCGCGCATTCGGAGTCCCCACGTTCCTCGTCTCCACGATCACGGCCTGTGGGAGCACCCATCCGGAGCCTTTCCTTTTCTGGTGATGGATTGGGTCGAGGGAGTTGAACTGTACGAGTGGGCCGCGCGGCGCAATCCCACCGAGCGTCAGGTGCTGGGGCTGCTGGCTCAGATGATGCGGGCGCTGGAGGCCACTCATGCCGTTGGTGGCGTGCACCGAGACGTCAAAGGCGGCAATGTACTGGTGAGGCTCTCGGACGGTTGGGCCTTCCTTACGGACTTCGGCGCGGGGTACTACCGGGGCGCTGCTACGCTCACCTCGAAGTTGCTGCCGCCGGGCACCCCCGCCTACCGGAGCCCCGAGGCCTGGGCGTTCCTGCGCGCGTTCCGGCGCCATCCCACGGTGCACTACCCGGCCAGCACGTGCGACGACCTGTTCGCGCTGGGGGTGATGGCGTACCGGCTGATGACGGACGAATACCCGCCGTCCACCGACCCGGAGGAGCCAAGGGCGAAGGTGTGGTGCGAGGGTGGGCCAGGGGCGCCACCAGTGCGAGGACTCAACCCCCGCGTGAGCCCGGAGACGGAGTCCGTCGTCTCGCGCCTGCTGGCCATTGCCCCAGTGGATCGTTTCCAGGGCAAGGCCCACGAGGCCGCTGAAGCGTTGGAGGAGGCGGCGCGGCGCGTTGGGCCCGAGGCGGACACTCCGCTCTTTGAATGGGGGCACGAGCACCGTCCCCGGTGGCGTTCTCCCGGAGGCGTGCGTCTGGCCGAGAAGCGGGACGCCGCTGCGAGGGAGGAACTGGCGCGGCGAGAGGAGGAGGCACGGGCTCGAGGAGACGCTGCTGACAGGCAGCCGCCACTCCGGCCCCGAGTGAATGTGTGGGGAGTGGAAGGGGTGGTGGCCGCCGCGGGGCTGTTGTTCGTCTCGTTCGTGGTGGCGTTGCTGTACCGAGGGCCGCAGAGGGGACAGAGCAGCGCGCAGAGAGACGCCCGAGAGGGCGGCGTCGTGGCGGTAGGCGACAGCGACAGCGCCGCTTCGAAGCAAGCCTCCGCTCCTTCAGACGGCGCAGGCCGGACACTCGGGTCGCCCATGCCCGAGAAGCCCCTTCCCGGTCAGCGCAAGCCCCCGTGCAACAGGACTGGAGAGGTAGCGATTCGGGGCGGGTGCTGGTACGCGCTGCGCGACGCGAGGCCGCCGTGCAAGGAGGAGGGCAAAGAGGATGCGTACGCCTGGGAGGGGGCTTGCTACGGCCCTTCATTCCCTGTCCAACGCCCACCCACCTCAAGCCCACCTTATTAGCGTTTTCTCGCCATGGGAGCACGATCGCGAGGCGTGCGGCTGTTCCCCGAGGTGTAGCTCTCGAAGGTGCGGGGGATGCCGCTGTCCTCCTCCACGTCGCGGAAGGTGATCGGAATGCTCCGCCCTCCGCTCTCCACCACGAAGTGGATGTGGCCGGTGAGGCTGTTGCCCACGTTGCCGACGCTCGCCAGCCGGTCTCCCTGGCGGACTCGATCTCCCACCGTGACGGTCGCGCTGTCCTGCGCGATGTGCAGGTAGCGCCCCACGGTGCCATCGCTGTGCGTCACCTCCACGAAGTTGTTGGGCTTGCCGCTGCCGTGGCCGCTGTTGCTGTCCGTCACCGCGCGCACCGTCCCCTCACGCGCCGCCAGCACGGGCGTGCCACACCGCCGGCGGAAGTCCCAGGAGTGTTGCTCGCGTCCCTCATGGTTGAAGGACGAGTTGTTGCCCTGCACCACCCAGGCGCGCTCGCCCCCCGGGTACGGGAGCCGATACGGAGAGCTGGCGCGAGCCGGGTAGGCTCCAGTGTCGATCGAGCCGCGCAGCACCAGCCACGCGATGAGCCAGATCAACCCCCAGACGCCGTACACGGTCGCGCCAGTGATCAGCGGGGCCCGCCAGCCGAGAGGCGGAATGGACCTGCCGAGCGCCGCGAGCGGGCCTCGGACGATGGCGGGAAACGCGAACCAGGCCACGAACCCGAGCACGCTGCCGACCAGCCCACCCCAGTGGTAGAGCCCCGAGAGCCAGGTGGGCCCGCAGGTGGCGAAGGCCCCGAAGGCGAACAGGAACGCCCCGCCGATTGACAGGAGCGCCGCGGTCAGCGCGAGTGAGCGCGTCCAGCGCAGGCTCGCGTCGAGCCGAGCTCCGTCACCACGCCTGATAGCCACGGCGAGCAACAGCGCACGGATCGTCAGGCCGATGAATGCTCCCCACACCACCAGGGACACCACCGCCGTCACGATCATCAGCGTCTCGCCGAGGAAACCCGCGAAGGATGCCCCGAACATCACCGCTGCGTAGACCAGCAGGATGACAAGGGTTGTCAGTGCCGCGGTGCCGTAGTTCCTCATCTCTTTCCCCCTCGGATCCCGAGAATCAGGATCCACCGCCCTGTGCCTCTGCGCACATGGCCATCCGAGGAGGAAAAGACCATTGATCCCAGAGGCCTCGACACGTTGAGGCCTCGACATGCCCTGGGCCTACGCGTTCAGCGCCGCGGCGTGATGGCGCAGGTGGTCCTCCATGAAGGTGGAGACGAAGTAGTAGCTGTGATCGTAGCCCTCCTGTCTCCTCAGGGTGAGGGGCTGCCCCGCCGCCGCGCAGGCCTCCTCGAGCAGCTCCGGGCGGAGCTGTTCCGTGAGGAACTTGTCCCGCGTGCCCTGATCCACCAGCAAGGGAGGGAGGGGCTCGCGAAGGGTGCGCACCAGCTCGCTGGCGTCCCAGGCGCTCCAGGCCTGTGGGTCCGGCCCCAGGTAGCCGCCGAAGGCCTTCTGGCCCCAGGGGCTCCGTATGGGCGCGGCGATGGGCGCGAAGGCGGAGACGGAGCGATAGCGGCCGGGCTGGCGCAGCGCGCAGATGAGCGCCCCGTGGCCGCCCATGGAGTGGCCGAAGATGCCCTCCCGGTCCGCGCGGGCGGGCAGGTGCGCGGCCACCAGCGCCGGCAGCTCCCGGGTGACGTACGTGAACATGCGGTAGCGCGAGGCCCAGGGCGCCTGGGTGGCGTCCACGTAGAAGCCCGCTCCGACGCCGAAGTCCCAGGAGTCGCTCTCGCCCGGGAAGCCAGCGCCGCGCGGGCTGGTGTCCGGGGCCACCAGCATCAGCCCCAGCTCCGCGGCCATCCGCTGTGCGCCCCCCTTCGTGAGGAACGTCTCCTCCGTGCAGGTGAGGCCCGCCAGGTAGTAGAGCACCGGCACCTTGCGCGTGGCCGCCTGGGGCGGAGCGTAGACGCCGAAGCGCATCTCCCCGCCGCAGGCCTCCGAGGCGTGGCGGTAGAACGCCATCGTCCCGCCGAAGCAGCGGTGCTCCGACACCAGCGTCAGCGGCGCCGTCACGTCCCGTACCTCACCACGCTGCGGATGGCCTCGCCCCGGTGCATCAGCTCGAAGGCCTCGCCGATGCCCTCCAGCGGCACCATGTGGGTGATCAGCGGATCGATCTGGAGCTTCCCCTCCATGTACCAGTCGACGATCCGCGGCACGTCCGTGCGCCCCCGCGCGCCGCCGAAGGCCGAGCCCTTCCACACCCGACCGGTGACGAGCTGGAAGGGACGGGTGCGGATCTCCTCCCCCGCGGCCGCCACGCCGATGATGATGCTCTCGCCCCAGCCCTTGTGGCAGCACTCCAGCGCCTGGCGCATCGTCTGCACGTTCCCGATGCACTCGAAGCTGTAGTCCGCGCCGCCTCGGGTCAGGTCCACCAGGTACTTCACCAGCTCGTCCCCCACCTCGCGGGGGTTCACGAAGTGCGTCATCCCCAACTTCTCGGCCAGGGCCCGCCGCGCGGGGTTGATGTCCACCCCGACGATCATGTCCGCGCCCACCATGCGCGAGGCCTGCACCACGTTCAGGCCGATCCCGCCCAGGCCGAACACCACCACCTTGCTCCCGGGCTCCACCTTCGCGGTGTAGATGACCGCGCCCACTCCCGTCGTCACCCCGCAGCCGATGTAGCAGACCTTGTCGAAGGGCGCGTCCTCGCGGATCTTCGCCACGGCGATCTCCGGCAGCACGGTGAACTGGGCGAAGGTGGAGGTGCCCATGTAGTGATGGATGACGTCTCGCCCGAGCCGGAACCGGCTGGTGCCGTCCGGCATCAGCCCCCGGCCCTGCGTGGCCCGGATCGCCTGGCAGAGGTTCGTCTTGCGCGACAGGCAGTACTCGCACTGGCGGCACTCGGGCGTGTACAGGGGGATGACGTGATCGCCCTTCTTCACCGAGGTGACACCCGGGCCCACGTCCACCACCACCCCGGCGCCCTCGTGCCCCAGGATGGCGGGGAAGATCCCCTCCGGATCCTTGCCTGACAGGGTGTAGTCGTCGGTGTGGCAGACGCCGGTGGCCTTCAGCTCGACGAGGACCTCGCCGGCCTTGGGGCCCTCCAGCTGCACCGTCTCGATGCGCAAGGGCTTGCCCGCCTCGAACGCGACCGCTGCGCGAACGTCCATGTGCTCTCCCGTGCCAGGGCCCTCCCGGGAGGGGAGGCGCCGGGAGCGGACTATAGGGAAGCGGTGGGAGCGGAGCGCAGCGAAGATGCGCGGGTGCCCAGAACTGCTCAAGCCTCCGGCCTCTCGCCGCGACGTGAGCGCTCAGAACAGGCGCGAGCCGATGCCCAGCCGCACCTGGTAGCCCAGCCGCGTCACCGCGTCCTCGCGCGGCGCCTTGAAGTTCTCCACGCCGAGCTGTCCCGCCAGCAGCAGCGAGACGCCCTGCCCCAGGTAGAACTCCGCGCCCCCGCCCGTGAGCGCCTGGAAGCGCCGCGCCCCCGTCGGATCCAACCCGAAGTCCATGGGCAGCTCCAGCAACCCCAGCACCGCCACCGTCTCCCCCACGCGCCAGCTCACCACCAGCCCGGGGGTGATGCGCAGCAGCACGCCGCCAAAGTTGTCCGCGTCCAGGTACGCGGTGCCCGAGTTGAGCACCAGCCCCAGGCTCAGCGTGGGCGCGAACGTCGCCGGGCCCTCCCTCAGCACCGCTCGGCGGGCGCCCCCCTCGAAGATCCCCGACAGCCGGAAGTAGTCCAGCCGGGCCCGCGCCTCGAGCTCGAAGCCGGCGATGCCCTGGCGGAAGCCCGCCCCCATCTCAGGCACGCCCACATAGCCATACAGGGTGCTGGCGCCGTCGGGCAGGGCCGCCGGAGCCATCACCGTCCCGAAGGCGCTCTCCTCGCGCGCGGGGGCGGCCCCTTCCTGCGCGGCCACGGAAGCCGGGAGGGCCAACACGAGGGCAAGCAGCAAGACCGGGCGCGTCATGCGCCCACCTTACGCCCCTGATCGGGGCCGTCGACCTTTCAGCCTCGGTCCGGCCGATTCCCGACAGCCCAGAGCACCGGCCAAAAAAAGCAGCCCGGGGACTTTCTTATAGAGTGAGGTTGAGCCAGAATGTGAATCAGTTCCACTATTCCGGATTATTACCGTTTAAGTTGATAAGCGAGCAGTTCGGTCCACTCCCTTCTGGAGCCCCCTCATGGCCGCCCGTCCCTCCCGCGCGACCATCTTCGAGCCAGTCTCCACCGCCGCCGGGCTCAGCCCCCGCGCCCGGCGGGCGAAGCGCCTGCGCGTGCTCCTGGTGGAGCCGGACCCGCGGGCCCAGGCCGAGCTGGGCAGGGCGCTGGCGGAGGCGGGCTTCGAGGTGATGGGGGTGGCCTCGGCCGAGGACGCCCAGGCGGAGCTGGCGGCCGCCACGAGCGTGCCCAACCTCATCATCTCCGAGACGGAGCTGGAGGGCCTGGACGGCTTCACCTTCTGCGATCAGCTGCGCGCGGAGCTGCGCACGGCGCAGGTGCCGGTGTTCCTCCTGGCCAGCCGCAAGGAGACGTTCCACCACGCCCTGGCCTCGAGCGTGGGGGCGGATGACTACCTGAGCAAGCCGGTGCTGGCGCAGGACGTGGTGGCGCTGGCGCGGCTCAAGGCGGGCCGGCGCTCCTCGGAGGTGGAGTTCGAGGCGCACTCGGCGCGGCTGCCGCTGATGCACATCGCCCGCGCGCTGCTGACCGGGGCGCGCTCGGGCCGGGTGGTGCTCAAGGACTGTGATGGGCTGTTCGCCTTCCGCAACGGGCACGTGGTGGACGCGCGCTTCCAGGGCGAGCATGGGGTGCTGGCGTTCCGGCGCCTGCTGAGCTTTGGCAGCGGGGTGTATGGCGTGAGCTTCGGCCCGGAGCTGCACCGGGGCTCGCTGCTGATGGATCTGGCGTTCCTGCGCGAGCAGGTGCTCCCCTCGCTGGAGCGCTTCGAGCGGCTGCGCGAGGTGGGCGTGCCGCAGGCGGCGCGCCTCACGGTGGACTTCCAGCGGCTGGCCGAGCGGCTCCCCGAGCTGCCGGATGAGGTGATCGGCCTGGTGCGCCTCTTCGATGGGCGGCGCACGGTGCGCTCGGTGTTGCTGGACTGCCGCCTCACGGAGGTGGTGGCGTTCGAGGCCATCACCCAGCTCTTCGTGATGGGGGTGCTCGCGCCGGCCTGCCACGCGGAGGAGCAGGAGCGGGTGCTGGACGCGCCGCGCTTCTTCGAGCCGATGGAGGCCGAGGCCGCCAGGGTGGCGCGCGAGGCGGATGCGCAGGACGCGGAGGAGCGTGCCGCGGACGCGCTGGAGGCCGGGCCCGAGGGGCACGAAGAGGCCCAGGCCAGCGGCACCTCCCAGCCGGAGGAGTCGGTGGAGATCGATCTGGACGAGGAGGTGCCCGCCGAGGCGCCCGCGGCCCAGGGGCCGGCCCCCATCATCCTGAGCTTCCCCCAGGTGGCGGCCCGTCGCCGGGGGGAAGGGGTGCTGCGCGCCCAGCCGGCCGAGGTGTTCCAGCTGGCCTCGGGGGCCGGCTCAAAGGGCCCGCGCACCGCCGACAAGGTTTGACTCGCCAGGACACTCCGGATTGACTGCCGGGCACTCCCATGTCCGGTCACAATCGATGGTCCAAGATCAAGCGGCAGAAGGCCGCGATGGGCGCGAGCAAGGGCAAGCTGTACACCAAGCTCATCAAGGAGATCACCGTCGCCGCTCGCATGGGGGGCGGAGATCCCGCCGGTAACGCCCGCCTGCGCGCCGCCATCACCGCGGCCCGCGAGGGCAACATGCCCAATGACACCATCCAGCGGGCGGTGAAGAAGGGCACCGGCGAGCTGGAGGGCGAGCACTATGAAGAGGTGATGTACGAGGGCTACGGGCCGGGCGGCGTGGCCGTGCTGGTCGAGTGCCTCACGGACAACCGCAACCGCACCGCGAGTGACGTGCGCGCCACCTTCAGCAAGGGCGGTGGCAACCTGGGCGCGGAGGGCGCGGTGAGCTGGATGTTCCAGAAGAAGGGCGTCATCTCCGTGAAGCCGGGCCCCACCGAGGATCAGATGATGGAGAAGGCCATCGAGGCCGGCGCCGAGGACGTCATCAACCAGGGCGCTGAGGGCTTCGAGGTGCGCACCACCCCGGCGGACCTGCACACCGTGGCCACGGGCCTGGAGGGCGCGGGCCTGCAGCTGGGCGAGCAGAAGTGGAGCTACTTCCCGCAGAACACCGTCACGCTCGAGGGCGAGAACGCGAAGAAGATGCTCAAGCTGATGGACGCGCTGGAGGACAACGACGACGTGCAGAACGTCCACGCGAACTTCGAGATCGACGAGGCGCTGATGGAGTCCCTGCAGTAGCTCGCCGGCTCGGTGGGGAATCGACACGGGCTGGCCCGCGCGTTACAAGGGCTGAACACCGGTTCCGTTGTCCCGCTGGAGAGGAACGTGCGCGTCCTTGGGGTCGATCCTGGCAGTCGCTTCATGGGGTATGGCGTGGTGGAGGAGCGGCGCGGCCGGCTCGCCCACGTGGGGCATGGCGTCATCAAGGTGGACGCCGAGGCCCCGCTGCACCACCGGCTGATGGTGCTGCACGCCGAGCTGACGGGCGTGCTGAGCAGGCTCCGGCCGCAGGCGGTGGCGGTGGAGGGCGTCTTCACCTTCCGCAACGCGCGCAGCGCCCTGGTGCTGGGGCACGCGCGGGGCGTGGCCCTGCTGGCGGCGGCGCAGGCGGGGCTGGCCGTCTACGAGTACCCCCCGGCGCGGGTGAAGCGCTCGGTGGGGGCGGGCGGCGCGGCCGGCAAGGATGCGGTCGCGCGCATGGTGTGTTCTCTCTTGAAGCTCGAAGCCATTGAACGGGCGGACGCCAGCGACGCACTCGCGGTGGCGCTCTGCCACCTCAACCAGGGACGGGCGGCGGGGCTCGGGGTGGGCAGCAGCGGCGCTCGCGGCAAGGGCCGCAGAGGCGCGGCCGCGCTGCTCGCGGACCGGCTGAGCCCGTCCTACCGGCGTCCGGAGGCGCGATGATCGCCGCACTGCGCGGAACCCTGACGGAGAAGAACCTGGAGGATGCCGTCATCGACGTGGCGGGCGTGGGCTACCGCGTCGCCTTCTCCATGCTGACGCTGGGGAAGCTGCCCGCGGAGGGCCAGCCCGTGCAGGTGCGCGTGCGCACGGTGGTGCGCGAGGACGCCTTCGAGCTGTTCGGCTTCCTCACGCGCGCCGAGGAGGAGATGTTCCTCCTGCTCACCTCCGTGTCGCACGTGGGGCCGCGGCTGGCGCTCACCGTGCTGTCCGGCATGGAGGTGTCGGAGCTGGCCGTGGCGCTGGGCAAGGGCGAGGTGGCGCGGCTCACGAAGATCCACGGCATCGGCAAGAAGACGGCCGAGCGGCTGGTGTTGGAGCTCAAGGACAAGGTGAAGGAGCTGCACCTGGAGGCGGTGGCCCGGGGCGCGACGGCGCCGCCGCCGGCCGCGGGGCCGATGGCGGATCTCGTCTCGGCGCTGTTGAACCTGGGCTACAAGGCGCCGCAGGCGGAGAAGGCGGCGGAGCTGGTGGGAGAGCGGCTCGGGCCCGAGGCCGCCTTCCAGACGTTGTTCCGCGAGGCCCTCAAGGTGCTGCGCTCGGGGGCCTGAGCGCGGGGACTTCCTCGCGACGTTCGCGTTGGGGCCTGAACAGGCCGAGCGCTTCGACGGCAGCCCCGGGTTGCCTCCTGGAGCGGAGCACCTAAATCCCCTCTGGGGCCGGTGTGGCCCAGGGGGAGCAGGGTGCAAAGCGAACGTCAGGGAGTCCGTCATGAAGCCGGGGATCTGCCCCATGCGCGGGCAAGTCGATGAGCACTTCGCCCAAAAGCTGAAGCCCGAGAGCGAGCGCGCCCTGCGAGCGCACCTGCCGGGCTGCCGCTCCTGCAGGTCCCTCTACGAGCGCCACCTTCTCTTGAGGAAGCTGGATCCCAAGGCCGCCGCGGCTGCGCAGCCCCGTCTGGGGCAGGGGCTCGGCCTGGGGCGTCCTCCGGTGACGGTGCTGCAGGGCGTGGCGGCGCTCGCGGTGGTGGCGCTGCTCGTCGTGGGCGTGGTGGCGACGAGGCCCGAGCCCTTCGGAGAGACGCAGGGGTTCACCGCGCGCGGCGCACCCGTCGTGGCGACGCAGTCGGAGACCCTGAAGGTCTATCGGGTCCGCCCGGGAGCGGCGGCCGAGGCGGTCAAGGGCGAGCTGCGCGCCGGGGATGAGCTGGCCTTCGCCTACCAGAACCTGCGGGGCCGCAAGTGGCTGCTGATCTATGGAGTGGACGAGCACCAGAACGTGTACTGGCTCCACCCGAGCTGGCCCAACCCGAACGAGGAGCCCGCCGCGGTGCAGGCCTTCGGAGGGGCGGCCCTACACGAGCTGCCCGAGGCCAGCGCGCCTGCCTTCGCTGGGGAGCGGCTGGTGCTCCACGGTGTCCTCTCCGACGAGCGGCTCACGCTGAAGCAGGTCAAGGCGCTGATGCAGGGGCGTGATGGGGCGCAACCGCTGTTGATCCCCGGGGCGGAGCAGACGTCCCTGACGCTGAGGGTGAAGCGATGAAGCAGGGGGCCTGGGCACCTCGCCACAGGCCCTGAGCTCCGAGCGAGGGCTCAGGCCCGCTCCACGCGCATGCGCGCGGGCAGGCCGTTGAGGTTGAACTCCTCCTCCTTGCCGGTGAGGCCCTGGGGTCCCACGCTCAGCTCGGAGGCGAGCGTCTCGCGGGAGATGAGCTCCTTCGCCTCCTGCGTCACCCGGAGCACCCGCGCGTCGCCGTCCACCCAGAGGCGGATGCGGTCGGTGTAGCCCAGGGCCATGTCCTTGCGCGCGGCCTGCACGCGCGCGAGCAGCTCGCGCACCAGGCCCTCATCCACGAGCGCCTCGGTGAGCTCCGTGTGGAGCACCACCACGCCCACGCCCGCGCCGGCGGCGGCGTAGCCGGGGTTGGCCTCCACGAGCACCTCCAGCTCCTCGGTGGGGAAGGGCATCCGCTCGCCGTCCACGGTGATGGACACCATGCCCTTGAGCGCCAGCTCGCGCTGGAGGATGCGGCCATCCGCCGCGTCGAACGCCTTGCGGACCGCGGCCAGCTTGGGGCCCAGCCGGCTGCCCACCGCGCGCAGGTTGGGCCGGACCTTGTAGCGCACCACGTCCGTCTCCTGGCCTGCCTCGAGGAAGGTCACCTCGTGGACGTTCAGCTCATCGGTGATGAGCTCCTTGTAGACGGCCACGCGATCCTTGAGCTCCTGGCGCGCGAGGATGACGTCCGCGCGAGACAAGGGCTGGCGCACCTTGAGCCGGTTGTCCGTGCGGACCTTGAGGCCCAGGGAGACCAGCTCGCGCACCGCGCCCATCTCCGCGGCGAGCCCCTCGTCGATGAGGCTCGCGTCCGGATCGGGGAAGCGGCCCAGGTGGACGCTCTCCGGCTGGGAGGTGGGCCACGGTCGGCGCACGAGGTTGATCCACATCTCCTCGGCGAAGAAGGGGACGAAGGGCGCGGCCATCGCGGAGATGATGGTGAGCGCCTCGTACAGGGTGAAGTAGGCGTCCAGCTTGTCCTGCTCCAGGCCGGGCGCCCAGAAGCGCTCGCGGCTGCGGCGCAGGTACCAGTTGGAGAGCGCGTCCACCAGGGCCACCAGCCGCTGGGCGGCCTCGTAGACCTGGTAGGTGTCCAGCGAGCGGGTGACGTCCCGCAGGGCGAGCTGGACCTCGGAGAGGATCCACCGATCGAGCACCGTGCGCTGGCGGGGCTCGCGCCAGCCGTGGCTCTTGCGGATGGCGAGCCACGGCACCTCGGAGGGGTTCGGGTTGCCGGTGGCGGGCGAGAAGCCGTCGATGTTCGCGTAGATGGTGAAGAACGAGTAGACGTTGCGCAGCTTGACCTGGAAGTCCTTCTGCAGGAGCCGCACGTTGCTGAGCGAGTGGCGGGTGTTGGACCAGGTGGGGCTCGCCGCGTAGAAGAACCAGCGGAACGCGTCCGCGCCCGGAGCCCGGGAGGCGGGATCCTTGAGCACCACGCGCTCGGAGGGCGCCAGCCGGGGCACCTCTACCGGCATCACGTCCGCGCCGCGCGCCGAGGGCGCCACGCCCAGCGCCTCCAGCTCCTTCTTCGCCAGCAGCAGCACGCGCCGCTTGAGCTTCTTGTGCGCCTTCACCGTGAGGGTGAGGGCCGTGCCCGGACTGTCCGGGCGGAAGACCTGGATCTTCGCGCCCTCCTGGAGATCCAACCCCTCCAGATCCTCGCGGGCGATGAGCGCCTCGCCGGCCACGCCCGGGGCGCCCGCCGCCTTGTCATCCAGCACGGCGAAGTCCATGCGGACCTCGTCGAGGATGATCTCGGGCGGGGTGTAGTTGCCCTTGGACTTGGACTCCTTCTTGCCTTCCTTGTCGGAGACGTGGCCGAGGACGATGCAGCTCTTGTAGGGGTGCGGCCAGTCTCGGGGCGGGGTGATGCCCTCGCGCTGCTGCGTCTCCTCGTCGAAGACGAGCGTGCTGATCATCAGCAGCGAGTAGAACCAGCCGCGCGTCTGGTCGATGGCCTCGGAAATGAAGTCGGCGGGGAACGCCTGGGTGAACTTCTGCTGGGAGCCCGGGGCGTGGGGGAAGCCCCACTGGGCGAAGGGCATGCAGCCCGAGTCGAACCACACGTCGATGACTTCGGGCACGCGGGAGAAGCGGCCGGGGGTGCCGGGCTTCTCGTAGGTGATCTTGTCGATCCACGGCTTGTGGACGATGAGGTGCTCGGCGGAGGTGGCGCCGGGCTTCTGGGCGAGGAACGCCTGGAGCTCGGCCTCCACGGCGGCCAGGTTGCTGCCGGGCTTCTCGCGCAGGGCCTGGAGCGAGGGGATGGCCTCCACCTCGCCGGTCTCCGAGTGGATCCACAGGGGCAGGGGCGTGCCCCAGTAGCGCTCGCGGGACAGGGCCCAGTCCACGTTGTTGGCGAGGAAGTCGCCGAAGCGGCCCTCCTTGATGTGCTCGGGGACCCAGTTGACCGCGCGGTTGTTGGCGATGGCCTTGTCCTTCACGGACGTGGTGCGGATGTACCAGGCCGGGCGCGCGAACTGGATGAGCGGGTCATCATCGGCGCGCCAGCAGAACGGGTACTCGTGGCGGTACTGCTCCACGAGCGCCAGCAGCCCGCGCTCCTTGAGGGTGCGCGTGATGTCCTTGTCCGCGTCCTTGACGAACCTGCCGGTGAACTGGGGGAGATCCTCGGAGAAGGTGCCGTCCGGGCGGATGGCGCAGAACATCTCCAGGGACTCGGGCTTCGTGAAGCGGGCGCGCTCGCGGCGGAAGGCCTCGTAGTCGTCCTCGCCGAAGGCGGGGGCGATGTGGACGATGCCCGTGCCGCTGGTGAGGGTGACGAAGTCCGCGCCGATGACGCGCCAGGCGGGCGAGTCCGAGCCCCCCTCCTTGAGGGGCAGCTCCGTGGAGCCCGCGCGCTGGAAGTACACGTCGAAGGGAGGGAAGTAGCGCCGGCCCACGAGCTCGCTGCCCTTCTGCGTCTCCAGGATGGGCAGGTCCTTCTTGAGCTTCTTGGCCAGCTCGTCCCGGAGGGCGGCGGCGATGATGAGCTTGCGCTCGCCGGCGTCCACGGTGACGTAGTCCATCGTGGGGTTGACGGCGGCGTACATGTTGGAGGGCAGCGTCCAGGGCGTCGTCGTCCAGATCAGCAGCGCGGTGTCGGGCGAGCCCCGGAGGGGGAAGGCCACGTAGGCGCTGGGATCGTCGACGGTGCGGTAGCCCATGCCGACTTCGCCGGAGCTGAGGGCGGTGCCGCCCTGGGGCCACCACCAGACGATCTTGTGGCC
>JAFGNZ010000018.1 GCA_016926755.1 Myxococcaceae bacterium
CGGCGGCACCCTCTTCCTGGACGAGGTGGGCGAGATGCCGCTGTCCGCCCAGGTGAAGCTGCTGCGCGTCCTCCAGGAGGGGGAGATCGAGCGGCTGGGCGGCACCCAGACGGTGAAGGTGGACGTGCGCCTGGTGGCCGCCACCAACAAGGATCTCCAGAAGGAAGTCGCCGAGGGCCGCTTCCGCGAGGACCTGTACTACCGCCTCAACGTGGTGGAGGTCCGTGTGCCCGCGCTCGCCTCGCGCCGCGAGGACATCCCCCTGCTGGCCGACGCCTTCCTGCGCCGCTTCGCCGCCAAGAACGCCAAGTCCCTGCGCGGCTTCTCCGAGGAGGCCCTGCAGATCCTCGAGAACTACGCCTGGCCCGGCAACGTCCGCGAGCTGGAGCACGCCGTGGAGCGCGCCGTGGTGCTGGCCCGCGGCGAGGTGCTGGAGGCCGGAGATCTCCCCGAGAGCGTGCGCAAGGGCCCGCTGGGCTCAGCCGGTCAGCTCGTCATCCCCATTGGCACCCCCATGGAGGAGATCGAGCGCCGCGTCATCCACGAGACGCTGCGCCACACCAAGGGGGACAAGACCCTGGCCGCCCGGCTGCTGGGGATCGCCGCGCGCACCATCTACCGCAAGCTGGAGCGCGAGGCCTCTGGCGCGCCTGATCGTGAGCCCGCCCCCGCGGACGTCGACGCGGAGCCCCCCTCGCCGGCCGACTGACAGCCCGTCACACCCGCCCCCGCCCGGTTTTGACAAATTGTCCGAGGCCGAACCCCCCCATGCCCGCCCGGCCCCAGGCCAGGCCCCAGGCGGAATAATTTCGCGCACTTGGCCGTAGGCCACGGTCGCCTCGCCGCCCTTGGGGTGGCACTTGGCTTGCTCAATCCTCTGCAGCTTCCCGGGATGCGTGATGGAACTCTTCTTCCGTAAATACTTCTGGACCGTGAACCTCGTGTTCATCCTGCTCGTCGCCTGGCTGGTGGCGCGCACGGGGAACCTGTTCGTCGAGTCCGCCATCGCGCCGGCTCCCTCCGCGGAGCCCACGGCGCGCTCACCCCAGCGGACCCACGCGGCCGAGCAGCTCGCCCTGCTGGACATGGAGCGGCTGTCCAAGTTGACCGGCATCAAGCTGCCCGAGCCCGAGCCCACGGTGCAGGAGCCCACCGCGGCCGCGCCGGTGGACGAGAACGCGGAGCCCGTGAAGAGCGGCCTGCGGGTGAAGCTCTTGGGCACGCTGGTGGCCGCCGACAAGTACTGGTCCTTCGCCTCCGTGCAGGACATGGTGACTCAGCGCTCGCAGACGTACATGGTGGGCGACCAGCTCCAGGGCGCCGAGGTGACGGAGATCGAGCGCGAGCGGGTGATCATCATCAACAACAGCCGCCGGGAGTTCATCGACGGCAACCCGGGGGATGGCAGCGCCCCGATGCCCACCTACACGCCGCCGCCGCCCGTGGCCGAGGCCAAGCCCAGCGGCAGGCCCAACAGCGGCCTGGGCAATGGCATCCGCGCCACCGGGGAGAACGAGTACGAGGTGCCGCGCGACGAGATCGATCGCACCCTGGCCAACCTCAACGAGGTGGCCATGCAGGCGCGCATCGTCCCCGCCTTCAAGGACGGGCAGGCCCAGGGCTTCAAGCTCTTCTCCATCCGCCCGGACTCCATCTACTCGAAGATCGGCGTGCAGAACGGAGACGTGATCCGCCGCATCAACGGCTTTGATCTGAACAGCCCGGAGAAGGCGCTCGAGGTCTACTCCAAGTTGAAGGAAGCCTCTCGCATCGAGATCGAGATCGAGCGCAACGGCGCGCCGATCCGCAAGAACTACAACGTCCGTTAACCCCGCCGTGCAAGCCCTTCCATGAAGACGCTCTCGCCCTGGTCGCTCCTGCTGTGCCTTGCGCTGGCCTCCTGGCCCGCCTGGGCCCAGCGCCGCCCGCCCCCCGCTGGTACCACCGCCCCCGCTGGGGAGCGGCAGATCACCCCGCAACCCGGCGGAGCCGCAGAGGGCACGCCCAAGCCCGAGGGCCGCACCACGCCCACCTGTGAGGAGGCCCGGCGCCGCGCGCGCTACGGCATCTACTTCGACAAGGTGGACATCGAGAAGCTGGTGCAGACCGTCTCGGACGCCACCTGCAAGACGTTCATCCTCCCGGAGAACGTGCGCGGGAAGATCTCCATCATCGGCCCGGAGAACGGGCGGGTGGAGGTGGACTCGGACTCCTTCTACGCCGCGTTCCTGGCCGCGCTGGACTCCAACGGGCTCGCCGTCTACCCGCACGGCCGCTTCCTGAAGATCGTCGACAAGCGCTCGGCCAAGCAGAACCCCATCCCGACGATCGTGGATCCGGAGACGCCGTACACCACGAACGAGCAGATGGTGACCAAGCTCTTCAAGATCCGGTTCGTGGAGGTGGAGCCGCTGCGCGGCGTGCTCCAGCAGCTGGTCTCCAAGGATGGCGACACCATCCCGTACCCGCCGGACACCATCATCGTCAACGACGTGGGCTCCAACATGCACCGCCTGGAGCGCATCATCAACCAGCTGGACACGCGCGCCTCCAGCGACGAGCTGCGCATCATCCAGGTGCAGTTCGCCACCGCGCAGGACGTGGCCTCCACGGTGCAGAAGCTCTTCGAGGGCAAGCCGCGCCCCGGCCAGCGCCCGGGCGGCTTCGCCCCCAACGTCTCACCTGGCGCCCCGCCGTCCGAGATCGCCGCGGCCGGCCAGGAGGGCGCCGGCGGGCCGGTGACGCTGTCGCAGATCATCCCGGACGAGCGCACCAACAAGCTCATCATCGTGGCGAGCCCCGCCGCCTTCGAGCGCATCCAGCAGATCGTCAAGGAGGTGGACGTGCCCACGGAGGCCGGCGGGCGCATCAACGTCTACCCGCTGGAGAACGCGGACGCCGAGGAGCTGGCCAGCACGCTGCAGACGCTGGCGCAGGGCACCGCCAACCGGCCCCGCGTACCCGGGGTGCCCCAGGCTCCGGGCGCCCCCCGCGCCAGCCCCGTGGCCGCCGAGCTGTTCTCCGGCGAGGTGAAGATCTCCGCGGACAAGGCCACCAACGCGCTGGTGATCGTCGCCAGCCAGGCGGACTTCCGCAACATCATCCGGGTGATCGAGCAGCTGGACATCCCCCGGCGCCAGGTCTTCGTCGAGGCCGTCATCATGGAGGTCAACCTGGACCGGAACTCCGAGTTCGGGATCAACTTCCACAGCGGCTACCGGCTCTCCACGGATGAGGGCGCGGTGCCGGGCCTGTTCGGCACCAAGTACACCCGCCAGGGCCTGCCGCCCTCGTTCTCGCTGGCGAACCTGGCCAGCTTCGGCGGCTTCCTGGCCGGGCTCCAGGGCCCCGTCATCCCCGAGCTGCAGAAGCTGGGCATCGACATCCCCGCCTTCGGCGTGGTGCTGCACGCGCTGCAGCAGAGCTCGGACGTGAACGTGCTGTCCACCCCGCACATCCTCACCAGCGACAACGAGGAGGCGGAGATCACCGTGGGCCAGAACGTGCCCTTCCAGGCGGGCTTCTCGCCCAGCTCGCTGGGCACGGGGCTGGGCACCACCGGCGGCGCCACCGGCGGCATCAACCCCTCCATCTTCTCGGCGGGCCTGGGCGGCCTGGGCTCGCTGTTCGCCCCCATCACCCGGCAGAACGTGGAGCTCAAGCTCACCGTCAAGCCGCAGATCAACGAGAGCGACTTCATCCGCCTGGTCATCACCGAGCAGACGGAGGAGATCGCCTCCAGCGATCCGGTGCTGGGCCCCACCACCTCCAAGCGCAGCGCGAAGACGACGGTGGTGGCCAAGGATCAGGAGACGGTGGTGCTGGGCGGCATCATGCAGGACCGCACCATCGAGTCCACCTCCAAGGTGCCGGTGCTGGGGGACATCCCCATCGTGGGCCACCTGTTCCGGGAGACGACGCGCCGCAAGACGAAGACGAACCTGCTCTTGTTCCTGACGCCCTACATCATCCGGGACCAGACGGACTTCCGCACCATCTTCGAGCGCAAGATGAAGGAGCGGCAGCAGTTCGTGGAGCAGTTCTACGGGCAGGTGCCGGGCTATGACGTGGCCATCGACTTCACCCGCAAGCCGGGCCCGCTGTCGCGGATGAACCAGGCGGTGATCCGCGAGCAGCAGCGGGCGGAGAACGGCGGCCCGGGCGGCCCGGGTGAGCGCGTCATCCGGCCGGCGGCGCCGGGCGGGCAGGCCCCCGCCAGTCCAGCAGCCGAGCAGCCCCAGGAGCCAGCGCCCGCGCCGGGAATCGACGCCGAGACGGAGGTGCGGGAAGGAGCGCCGCCGCCGCAGGGTTCGGAGGGATCAGTGCCCTCGCCGGTGAACCCAGAGCGGCTGCAGGTCCAGCCGGACACAGGCGAGGGAGAGCGAGCTCCATGAACGTGATGACCGACGCCACCCCCAACGCCCCCCAGTCCACCGAGGCGCCCCCGCGCAATGAGGCCACCCAGGTCGTCTCGCACGGCCCGGCGTTCCTGTCCGGCCGCCCCATCGGGGAGATCCTCCGCGCCAGCGTGGGCCTCACCGAGGAGAAGATCCAGGAGGCGCTCGCCCTCCAGGCGGAGAAGGGTGGACGGCTGGGCGAGGTGCTCGTCGGCATGAAGGCCGTGTCCGAGGAGGACGTGGCCAAGGCGCTCGGGCTGCAGCTGGATCTGCCCTACCTCCAGCGCATCTTCGTGGAGGAGGTGGATCCGGAGCTGGTGAAGAAGGTCCCCATCAACTTCGCCAAGCAGTCGAAGATCATCCCCATCGCCCTGCAGCAGGACGAGACGATCGCCATCGCCGTGGCCGATCCGCTGGACACCGCGGTGATGGATCACGCGCGCATGCTGCTGGGTGCCAGCCTGGATCCGCGCATCGCCCTGGCCTCCACCATCGTGGACGCCATCAACAGCGTGTACGACCGCTCCATCAACGAGGCCGAGCAGCTCGTGGATGAGATGGAGGCCACGGATCTGGACTCGCTGGCGCACGAGCTGGAGGAGCCCAAGGATCTGCTGGACACGGACGACGAGGCGCCCGTCATCCGCCTGGTCAACTCCATCCTCTTCCGCGCCGCCAAGGAGCGCGCGAGCGACATCCACATCGAGCCGATGGATCGCGAGCTGCTGGTGCGCTTCCGCGTGGACGGCGTGCTCCAGGAGGTGATCAAGCCTCCCAAGCGCTACCAGAACTCCATCGTCAGCCGCGTGAAGGTGATGGGGCAGCTCAACATCGCCGAGAAGCGCCTGCCCCAGGACGGCCGCATCCGCATCAAGCTGGCCGGCCGCGACATCGACATCCGTCTGTCCACCATCCCCACCACGTTCGGCGAGCGCATCGTCATGCGTCTGCTGGACAAGTCGGCCACCCTGCTGGATCTGTCCGAGATCGGCATGGGCCCGCAGACGCTGGCGGGGATAGAGTCCGTGATCAAACGCTCGCACGGCATCATCCTGGTGACGGGCCCCACCGGCTCCGGAAAGACGACGACGCTCTACGGCGCGCTGTCGAAGATCAACACGCCGGATCTCAACATCCTCACCGTCGAGGATCCGGTGGAGTACCAGCTCAAGGGGATTGGCCAGATGGCCATCAGCCCGAAGATCGGGCTGACGTTCGCCCAGGGGCTGCGCTCCTTCCTCCGCCAGGATCCGGACGTGATCATGGTGGGCGAGATCCGCGACAAGGAGACGGCGGAGATCGCCATCCAGGCCTCCCTCACGGGCCACCTGGTGTTCTCCACGGTGCACACCAACGACGCGGCCGGCGCCGTCACCCGTCTGGTGGACATGGGCGTGGAGCCCTTCCTGGTGGCCTCCTCGCTCACCGCCATCCTCGCGCAGCGCCTGGTGCGCCGCGTGTGCCCGGACTGCCGCGTGCAGTACACGCCCACGGATGACGAGCTCAAGGAGCTGACCCACAGCCGCGCCTCCCTCAAGGAGCGCTACGGGGCGGAGAAGATCTACAAGGCCGCCGGCTGCCCCAGCTGCAACCGCACCGGCTACCGGGGCCGCACCGGCATCTACGAGTTCCTGCTCGTGGATGACGACGTGCGCCAGCTCGTGCTGAAGAACGTGGACGCCTCCACGATCAAGAAGTCCGCCATGAGCAAGGGGATGCTCACCTTGCTGGAGGATGGCGCGCGCAAGGTGGCCCAGGGAGAGACGACGATCGCCGAGGTCCTCAGCATCACGCAGGAGGACATCTAGCCACCTCCCCAGGGGAGGGGCTGGGGGTGAGCCACCATGCCGGTCTTCGAATACAGAGGTCTCAACGCGGCGGGCAAGACGGTCAAGGGCCTGCTGGAGGCGGACTCGCCCAAGACCCTGCGCGCGCAGCTGCGCAAGGACGGCGTCTTCCTCACGGACGTGCTCGGCCAGGCCGAGGGCAGCCGCGGGGCGGTGAGGAAGGGCGCGGGCGCCCAGCTGGCCGCGCGCGACATCGATCTGCGCAAGGTGGCGCGCGGGCGCATCACCACCGAGGACATCGCCATCACCACGCGCCAGCTGGCCACCCTGCTGGGCGCGGGCGTCACCCTGGTGGAGTCCCTCACCGCGCTGGTGGATCAGGTGGAGAAGGAGCGCTTCAAGCGCCTGCTCTCGGACGTGAAGCAGCGGGTGAACGAGGGCTCCTCGCTGGCGGACGCCCTGGCCCAGCACCAGAAGGTGTTCGGCTCGCTCTACGTGAACATGGTGCGCGCCGGCGAGGCCTCTGGCGCGCTGGACACGGTGCTGCTGCGCCTGGCGGACTTCACCGAGAGCCAGGCCAAGCTGCGGCAGAAGATCGTCGGCACCATGCTCTACCCCGCCATCATGGTGGCAGTGGGCGGCGGCATCCTCGTGCTGCTGATGGCGGTGGTGGTGCCCAAGGTGACGAAGATCTTCGAGTCGATGAACGCCACCCTGCCCTTCACCACGCGGGTGCTCATCGCCAGCAGCAACCTGATCCAGGATTGGTGGTTCATCCTCTTCCCGTCGCTGGCCAGCGCGATCGGCTTCGCGGTGTGGTACTACCGCAGCCCCGCCGGCAAGCCCAAGTGGGACCGCTTCGCGCTCAAGGCGCCCGTCTTCGGCAGCCTGGTGCGGCTGCTGGCCATCTCCCGCTTCGCCCGCACGCTGGCCACGCTGCTCAAGAGCGGCGTGCCGCTGCTGGCCGCCATGGACATCGTCAAGGCGGTCATCACCAACTCGGTGCTGGCGGACGTGGTGGAGAAGGCCCGGGACGCCATCCGCGAGGGCGAGAGCATCGCCACCCCCCTCAAGCGCTCCGGCGAGTTCCCCCCCCTGGTGTACCACATGGTCGCCATCGGCGAGCGCTCCGGCCAGCTGGAGGACATGCTGCTGTCCGTGGCGGACAGCTATGAGACACAGGTGAACGTGCGCATCGGCGCCCTCACCTCGCTGCTCGAGCCCATCCTCATCGTGATGATGGGCGCGGTGATTGCATTCGTGGCCTTCTCGATCCTGATGCCGATTCTTCAGGTGAACTCGGCGATCCGGTAGGGAGACAGCTGGCGATGAACGACACGCTCGACCGGTGGATTCAGCGCGTCACCCTGGCGACCATGGTCGCCCTGGCGGCGACGCTGCTGGCCGTGGGGGTGAGCCTCTACGCTTCACGCTCCGAGGCGCTCCCGCCGGCCGCGCAGGCCACCCAGGGCGTGCCCTGACACAAACGAACTGATGGGGCCCCAGGCCCTGCCAGAAAGTCACTCGAGGGAAGAAGATGGACCTGAAGACGAAGAAGCAGCAGCGCCGCCGCAGCCGCGGCATGACCCTGATCGAGATCATGGTGGTGATCACCATCCTCGGGCTGATCGCCGCGGCGGTGGGCGTGGCCGTCATCCCCCAGCTCAACCAGGCCCGCCGGGATCGCGCCGAGCTGGACATCAAGAACATCCAGAACGCGCTCAAGCTCTACTACACGAAGAAGGGCAACTACCCGGACACGGCCACGGGCCTCAAGGGGCTGGTGGACATGCAGGCGCTGGAGGCCCTCCCGCGCGATCCGTGGAACAACGAGTACGTGTACATGAACGAGGGCGGCAAGCCCGTCATCATCTCCTACGGCGCGGACGGCACCTCCGGCGGCGAGGGCAATGACGCGGACATCTCCTCCAAGGACGCCCAGGCGGGCGGCAAGTAGCCGCGCCCCCTCGCGCTGAGGAACCCACTCCCATGATGGCAGACTCCGTCTCCTCCCAGAGCCCCAGCACGGCGGCGCGTCCCCCCCGGACGGGGCGGATCGTGGTCGGCATCGTGTGCGTGCTCTCCGCCGCGCTGGCCTTCCTGCTGGCGTACGTGACGACAGACTTCACCCTGGGCCCGCAGCAGCGCCTGGCGCTGGAGCAGATCCGCCGCCTGGAGGGGCTGTTCAAGGTCTACCACCGCACCATGGGGCGCTTCCCCACGGAGCAGGAGGGCTTCACCCCGCTGATCCGGGCGCACGTGCTGGCCGAGGTGCCCGTGGATCCGTGGGGCCAGCCCTACGTGTACCAGTTCAACGAGCAGCGCACCGGCGTCGTCTCCTTCGGCGCGGACGGCGCGCCCGGCGGCGAGGGCGAGGCCGCGGACATCACCAGCGGCGGACTCGTGAGGGCACGGCGATGAGGCGCGCACCCCTGCTCCACACCCGCCGGGCCGAGCGCGGGCTGACGCTGATCGAGATCTGCATCGCGCTGCTGATCGCCGCGGTGCTCTTCTCCGCGGTGGTGGCCAGCGTGGGCGCCATCACGGGCAGCAAGGCCAAGGCCGCCGCGGCGGAGCTGGCCGGCGTCATCCGCTCGCTCTACGACACGGCCGCGCTCTCCGGGAAGACGTGCCGGCTCGTCTTCGAGATCGCCGATCCGAAGGGCGAGGACACCACGAAGTACCGCGCCGAGTGCGCCGAGGGCGCCGTCACCACCTCGCGGGATCGCGAGGCGGCGATCAAGGAGGAGAACCGCTCGCGCGAGGAGGAGCAGCGGCGCGGCGGGGACGAGCGGCGCAACTTCACCCGCGAAGGCAGCGGTGGGGCGCCCGGCATCCAGGAGCTGATGGAGCAGGAGCAGGATCGCGTGGAGCAGGCGGCCCGCTTCTCCAGCTACACCGGCGAGGAGGTGGCCCCCCGCGAGCTGCCCGGCAGCGTCACCCTCTCGGTGTGGACGCGCCAGCAGAAGACGGCGGTGGACCAGGGCGTGGCCTACCTCTACTTCTTCCCCCAGGGCTACACCGAGAAGGCCCAGGTGTACGTGCGCCAGGGGGACAACGTGTGGACGCTCACGATCGCGCCGCTCACCGGCAAGGTGGACATCGTCGCCGAGGAGCTGGAGGTGCCGCGCTCATGAACCGCACCCGAGGCTTCACGCTGCTGGAGACCGTCGTCGCGCTCGCCATCCTGGCGCTGGCGCTGATGGCCATCTTCGATCTGAACTCCGGCGCCATCGCCAACCACGTCTACACCAAGCACCTCACCGTGGCCTCGCTCCTGGCCCGCTCGAAGATGACGGACCTGGAGCAGGAGCTCTATGACGAGGGCTTCCAGAACGATGACGACGAGGAGCACGGCGACTTCTCCGAGGAGGGCTGGCCCGGCTTCAAGTGGCGCGCGAAGATCATCGCGCCCAAGACGGACGGCGTCTCCCCCAGCCAGCTCATCGGCGCCATCTTCAACCTGCCCATCGGCGAGACGGACGGAGAGCTGGGCGGCATGGCCGCGCTCTTCGGCGGCGGCGAGGGCGAGGACAGCAAGGGCGGCGGCGGCGGCCCGGTGCCCGCGGGCGGAGGCATGGGCGGCATGGCGGGCCTGGCGCAGCCCATGTTCACCCAGATGGTCGAGCAGCTCACCAGCAGCGTGCGCGAGGTCCACCTCACCATCACCTGGAAGGAGGGCAACCAGGTGGAGAGCATGGACGTGGTGACGCACGTGGTGTCGCTCGGCCCGGGCTCGGATCGCAACGGGGGCGGCGCGCCCAACGCGCTGGGCACCCAGCCCTCCGAGATGGCCAACCAGTGGGTGGATGCCACGGGCATGATCGTCCCCAACCCCGTCCCCGGCCCCAATGGGCAGATGCTGCACCCGACGACGCGCCAGCCGCTCACCAACCGCATGGAGTGGCTGAACCGGATGAACAACCCCGGCGGCGGCCAGGGCGCAGGGGGCCTCCGCGTCCCAGGCAGCGGCGGCAGGCTCTTCACCCCTCCCGGCGGAAAGGCGGCCCAATGAGACGCGCCCGCCGTGGCTTCACGCTGATGGAGGTGATGGTCGCCGTGGCGATCACCGCGATGATGGGCACCGTGGTGGCCATGGCCTTCTCCACGGGCTTCCGCGCCAAGGAGGTGGTGGAGGGGGATGCCGAGCGCTACCGCATGGTGCGCGTGGCGCTCACCCGCATGGCGCGGGAGATCGGCTCGGCGTTCGTGAGCGACCGGTACGATCCCAAGCGCTACCGGGACGCCAACGATCGGCCCACCAACTTCATCGGCGAGGCGGATCGCCTGCTCTTCACCACGTTCGCGCACCAGCGCCTGTACACGGACAGCAAGGAGTCCGATCAGGCGGTGGTGGAGTACTTCCTGGAGAACTCCACGGAGAAGGGCGCCCGGGGCCGGCAGGATCTCAAGCGGCGGGTGAACCCCAACATCGGCGAGCGGATGGATCGCGGCGGCACCACGGACGTGCTCTTCGAGGGCGTGAAGAAGCTGGAGCTCGAGTACTGGGACTCCGAGCGCAAGGAGTGGGATGACGAGTGGGACACGCGCCGCAATGAGCAGAAGGCCATCCTCCCCACCCGGGTGCGCATCACCGTGGTGGCCCTGGACGAGAATGGCAAGGAAGCGCGTTACACCACCCAGGCCCGTATCCTCCTGAATACGGAGCTGCCGAGATTCTAATGCGCAAGTTCTTCTCCCAGACGGCCCGGCGCCGCCCCGCCCGCCCCCTCTCCCCCGCCCGGCGGGATCGCCGCTCGCGCGGCGTGGCCCTGATCATCGCCGTCATCTCCATCACCCTGCTCACCGTGGTGGCGACCGAGTTCGCCTACAACACGCGCGTGGATCTGCAGCTGGCGGCCAACCAGCGGGACGAGGTGCGGGCCTACTACATGGCGCGCTCCGGCATCTCCCTGGGCCGCCTGCTGCTGCGCTTCCAGCGGCAGGTGGACAACACCCCCATCCCCAACCTGAGCGGCATCCTCGGCGCCCTCACCGGCGGCGCCGGCCAGGCCCCCGGAGCGCAGCAGCCCGCCTCCTCGCTCAACATCCAGCTCTGGAAGCTGGCGCGCGTGGACTGCCACATGCTGCGCGGGCTGGTGAAAAGCGAGGGCGCGGCCGAGGCCGAGGAGGAGGCGCCCCCGCCCCAGGACGACAAGTTCACCATGGAGGACGGCGAGACGCCGGAGCTGTCCGAGCAGCCGATGAAGCGCTCCTTCGGGGGCTTCGAGGGCTGCTTCCTGGCCACCATCAGCGACGAGGAGGAGAAGCTCAACGTCCACCGCCTGTCCGGCCTGGCCGCGGACGCGCTGCCCACCGCGGCGCGCATGATGGACATGTTCGGGGACAAGCGCTTCGAGTTCCTCTTCAACCGGGATGACGCCAACCGCGTCCGCGTCACGCCGCAGGACGTGGTGATCTCCCTCAGGGACTGGGTGGACGAGGACGAGGTGCAGTCGGCCATCAACCTGGCCGATCCCGTCAACCCGTTCGCCTCCGGCTTCGCCTCCGAGGACACCCATTACGATCGCTTTGATCCGCGCTACGAGGCGAAGAACGCGCGCTTCGACAGCATGGACGAGCTGTACCGGGTGCACGGGGTGACGGACATGTTCATGGCCGCCTTCCGGGACAGGCTCACCGTCTACCCGGACGTGAACTCCAAGCCCAACGTGAACACGGATGACCCGATGATGATGTACATGGCCATCCTCTCCGTGGCGGATCCGGGGCGGCCGGACCCGCGGCTGCAGGATCCGGTGTTCGTCCAGGAGCTCATCACCCGCATCCGCTCCGCGCGCATGTTCAGCTTCTTCGGCATGTCCGTGCAGGACTTCGTCACCGTGGTGGAGGCGGCCGGCATCGCCGTCAACCCGACCATCAAGGCCAACGCGGCCCAGAACCGGCTCGTGGGTGACAAGAGCCAGACCTTCACCATCAAATCCGTGGGAGAGGCGGGCAGCGTGCAGAAGACGCTCACCGCCGTGGTCAAGCTGGATGATCAGCTCGGCCGGCTCCTGTACTGGAGAGAGGAATAACCCATGGCCCGCATTCTTGGCCTCGATCTCGGCAGCTACTCCGTCAAGGGCGTGCTGTTCGAGGCGAACATGAGGGGATACACCACCAAGGCCTACGCCGAGGTGCGCCGCGCCGAGGGCGACCGCACGCAGACGCTGCGCGCCGCCGTCCAGGAGCTGCTCGCCCAGCAGCCGCTCCACGCCGATCAGATCATCGTCGGCCTGCCCGGGCCGGCGCTGCTGACGCACACCTTCACCCTGCCCTTCACCGATCCGAAGCGACTCGAGGCCGCCCTGCCCTTCGAGGTGGAGAGCCAGCTGCCCTTCGATCTGTCCGAGGCGGTGTTCGACTACCAGGTGACGGGACAGAAGGCGAAGGCGAGCAGCGATCTGCTGGTGGGCGTGGTGCGCAAGGAGGAGCTGAGCTGGCTGCTGGGGCTGCTCACCGAGCTGAAGCTGGATCCGCGCGTCATCACCCACCCGGGCGTGACGTACCAGAACCTCTTCCTCCAGGCGCCCGCCCTCTTCGAGGGCACGGGCGAGGCGGAGGCGGTGGCGGTGGTGGACATCGGCCATGAGCGCACCACGGTGGCCATTGGCCGGCCGGGCGTGGGGGTGGAGTTTGCCCGCACCTTCGCCGGCGGCGGCAAGGATCTGAGCCGGGCGCTGGCCGCCGAGTTCCAGACGCCCCTGGCCGAGGCGCACCAGTGGAAGGAGAAGTACGGGGCCATGGCCAGCGCGGCCACCACCCAGGGCCCGGACGCCGAGCGCGCCGCCGGGGCCTTCGTGCGCGGCCTGCAGCCGGTGCTGCGCGAGCTGCGCCCCACCTTCAAGGCCTTCACCGCGCGCACCCGGCGGCAGGTGGGCGCCGTGCTGCTGTGCGGCGGCACGGCGAGGCTCAAGGGCCTGGCCGAGCAGCTCTCGCGGGATCTGCACGTCCACACGCAGGTGCTGGCACTGCCCCTGGAGGCGGCGGCCCTGGTGCCGGCGGAGGCGCAGCCCTCGGCGGTGCAGGCGTACTCGCTGGCCCTACGCGGCGCGGCCTCCGGCGCCAAGGCCCCGCGCCTCAACCTGCGCCGGGGCGAGTTCGCCTTCAAGGGCGACTATGACTACGTGAAGGACAAGCTGGGGCTGCTGGCCTCCTTCGCCGCCACGCTCCTGCTGCTGCTCATCGCCAGCGGCGTGGTGCGCAACTCGGTGCTCGCGCGCAACGAGGCCAAGGTGGACGCGGTGCTGTGCTCCACCACCCAGCGCATCCTCGGCAGCTGCGAGAAGAACTACGACCGCGCGCTCAACCTGCTGCGCGGCGTGGAGAGCCCGGCCGCCGCCCTGCCAAAGCTGACCGCGGTGAACCTCCTTGCGGAGGTGACGCAGCGCATCCCCGCGGAGGCGCCGGTGAAGCTGGAGCGCATCCAGATCGATCTGGACCGCATCATCCTCCAGGGCGAGACGGACAGCTCCAAGGAGATCGACACGTTGACCACGGCGCTCAAGGGCCACCGCTGCTTCAAGGAAGTCAACCCGGGCAAGGTGGAGAAGACGCGCGACGGGCAGAAGGTCTCCTTCCGCCTGGACATCCAGGTGCAGTGCCCTGATCAGCCCGAGGCGGAGACCTAGCCATGAACCCGATCCGGCAACTCCTCAATGATCTGCGGGCCCGCTTCGAGCAGCTCAGCTCCCGCGAGCGGCGGCTGGTGACGGTGGCTGGCGCGGCGGTGCTCGCCTTCCTGCTCTTCATCACGCTGTTCTCCTTCTCCAGCAGCGCCAACAGCTACCGGCGCCGCACGCAGGAGAAGCTGGCCAAGCTGCAGGAGGTGCAGCAGCTGGCGGCCAGCTACAACCAGGCCACCGCGGCGCGCTCCGCCGTGGAGGAGCAGCTCACCCGCAGCGACGTGCGCCTGCTCAGCTACATCTCGGACAAGGCCACCGCGGCCGGCCTCGAGGTGCCCAACATGACGCCCAAGAACGAGGTGGGCATCGGCGACGGGAAGATCCTGGAGAGCAGCATGGAGCTGACCTTCACGGACGTGGATCTGCGCAAGCTGACCGAGTTCCTCCGCTCCGTGGAGAGCGGCCCCGGCATCATCAAGGTGAAGTACCTGCGCATCGAGCCGCGGCCCGCCACGGAAACGCTGACGGCGTGGGCCATCGTCTCCACCTACAAGCTCAAGCAGGCGGCGCAGCAGCCGCAGCAGTGACACCATGCCAACCCAGAACAAGACTGCCCGCTGGAAGATCGTCCTCGGCTACACCGCCTTCACGGTGTTCGCGCTCGTGGCGTGCTTCTTCATCACCTTCCCGTACAGCACGCTGCGCGCGCGGATCGCCACGGAGGCGCTGAAGACGGGGTTGGTGGTGCGGATCGACACGCTGCGGCCGGGCTTCATCGGCGTGGTGGCCAAGGGCGTGCGCCTCAGCCAACCGCCGGGGCCGCTGAGCGCCGAGACGACCGCGGCGCTGACGAGCGGGGATCCGGACACGGCGCGGATGCTGGGCCCGGCGGAGCTGGGCGAGGCGCTCGTGGTGGACTCCCTCTTCGTGCGCCCCACCCTCTTCCCGCTGGGGGTGAAGTTCCAGGCCAGCGCCCTGGGCGGAGAGATCTCCGGCATGTTCTCCCAGGCCAAGGAGCAGTACATCGGCCTGCAGCTGGACAAGCTCGATCCCTCCACCCTGAAGGGGCTCACCGGGCTGGATCTGGAGGGCCGCCTGAGCGGCTCGCTGAAGCTCACCCTCCCCCGGCAGCCCGGCGTGGGCGGCAAGCCGGGCGCGCCGGATCTCTCCCAGGCGGACGGGGAGCTGTCGCTGGAGGGGCAGAACCTGCTGCTCAAGGGGAGCGTGGAGGGCTCGGGGGTGGCGGACAAGGGCAGCCCCATTGCGCTGCTGTTCCCCGGGGGCCTGCCGCGCGTGCCGGTGGGGGAGCTGCAGGCGCTCATCAAGTTCGAGAAGGGCCAGGGCACGGTGGAGACGCTGCGCCTGGGCGGCGATCAGCTGGAGATCGTCGGCAGCGGCACGCTCAAGCTCAAGCAGCGCCTGCAGTACGCCGAGCCGCTCATGGACATCAAGATCCGCGTGGAGCCGGAGCTGGTGAAGGAGCTGGGCACGGCCGGGCTGGGCCTGTCCATCCTCCCGCCGGACAAGGAGGATCCGAAGTTCCGCGTGGGACGCCTGAGCGGCTCGCTGGGCAGGCCCAGCTTCCTGGGCAAGCGCTGAGCTTCGCGCGCCGCCCCAGGCCTACTGCTTCGCGGCGAGCTCCGCGCGCAGGCGCTCCTCCTGCTCGCGGAGCGCGGGGGTGAACTCGGCGCCGAAGTCCTCCGCCTCGTACACCTGGCGGAGCTCGAGCTCGACCTCCCCATCACCGTCGAGCGGCGGCCAGCGCCGGACCCACTCGAGCGCCTCTTCCCTCGACTTCACCTGAATCATCGTGAAGCCGGCGATCAGCTCCTTCGCCTCGGCGAAGGGCCCGTCGAGCACGGTCGGCTTGCCTTTCGAGAACTTGATGCGCGCGCCCTTCGCGCTGGGCTGGAGCCCGTCGCCCGCGAGCATCACGCCGGCCTTCACCAGCTCTTCGTTGTACTTCATCATGGCGGCCAGGAGCTCCTGGCTCGGGGGCGCGCCCGCCTCGGTGTGCTTGTCTGCCTTCCGGATGATCATGAATCGCATCGTCGTGTCTCCTTGTGGTTGAAAGCCGGGCGTGAACCCTGGCTCTACCTTGGCGTCGAACGAGGCTCCGCGGGATCGACACGGCGATTCGTTTTTCTGACAGGGCTGCCAGGCGCTTGAACTTCCTGGGCTTTCAGCCCCGGTGGCGCTCGGCCTCTCGGCAGAGCTGGGTGAACGAGCAGTCCAGCAGGGACTGGCACGAGCGCATGTAACGGTGCGCCCGAAGGAACGGGAGCCAGCAGCGGTCGCCTACGCGCACCTGCGCCTCCTCGAGCTTCTTGCGCGGAATCCACTGCCCGCCCAGGTTGCGGACGAGCACCTGGCCCAGGTAGGCGCCCACCGCTGGCACCGCATGCTCGTCGATGTCGCGCCGCTCGAAGACTCTGGGGAACTCCTCATGCCAGAGCTGGTAGTCGACGTCCGTAAGCGACTCGGGCGTCTCCTTGAAGACCGAGGGCACCCGGATGTGCAGCAGCGCCACGAAGTGCTCGGCGAGCAGCGAGTAGTGCTCACAAGCGGCCTGGGGGTCCGTCACGTCCGACGGCAGGGCGGCGTCAGCGGGCAGCCACTCGTCCGGCTCGGGCGGTTGCCAGGCGTTGAGCTCGGCCACCTTGCGCTGGCGCTCGCTGATGGCGACATCGTCCACCACCCGCGCAAGGAGCGGCGCCACGTCCGGATGGAAGTGGGGCTCCACGGGTGCGAGGGTAGCGCTGCGCTCGCGCAGGGTGCGCAGGACGGTCTCGAAGTCGAGGTCCGGCCGAAGGTGGACGAAGGCCCGGGCCTGGGCCTGGCGTGCCCCCTCGCTGGCGAAGTCCGCGGCGGAAGGCCAGGTCACCAGGAGGATGGAGCCGTTGGGCAGCTCCACCACTCGGTGGGCCGGCGTGGACAGCATGCGCTCGCGGCCGACCGTCTCCACCCATTTTCGGTTGAAGATGTTGAGCCAGAACACCTCATGGAGCCGGTCGTACTTCTCTCCCTCCCGGACCATGTCTTCGCGAGAAAACCTCGGGAGATCGGCCAACTTCTTATCTGAGCATCCAAGGCCCTTCCTCGCAGTGGCTTGAAGTGTTACCCACTCGCTCTCGGTGGACGCCTCCATGAGGATGCGCGCCTTGGGCCTATTGCCCAGCAGCTCAGCGAACCGTCCTCGCTCGGTGCGGATGCGCTGCTCAACGACGACTTCCCCCTCGGCAGCCAGGATACACACCTGGCTCTCCCGCTTGTGCACGTCGATGCCGATGAACTCCACTGCGAGCCTCCACTCGTCCTGGGTTGTGGGGTTGCTCGACTACCACATGGGTAGTACGTGGCCGCTTCATCTCATCTATGCGCGGCGCTGGTCCTACACCCATGCCGTGGCGCCCGTGCGCCCTCCCGGGTGGCAGCCCGGTGAGCCCGTGAGCGTGTGGGCTGTCTGCCACGAATTCGCTCGGGACTCCGAGAAGCAGGCGTGCCTCGAGGCCTGGCATGAGCCAGCCGGCGGAGCCATCGTCGTCGAGCCCGAGCTCGAGCCCTGCTTTCGGCTCGCCGTGCCTGCCGAGTCCATTCCCAAGGATGGACGCCTCGTGTTCGTACGATGGGTGGTTACGAAACCAGGATCTTCATCTCTCGATTCCTGATCTTCTCTTCAACCCTGCTGCTCAAGGTCTCGTCCGAGACGAAGAAGTCATACCAGCGGACACACTCGCGGCCCTTCGCGTTGTTGTGGAGGTCCATGGCCTTGTGCTCGAGGCCCGAGAAGCCCTCCCAGGACTGGGCCCTGAGCTGGGCTTCCGGCCAGTCTTCGTGGGCTGTCGCGAACGCTTCGGACCAGACGCGCCCGATGTCTCGCGTCATCAGGGCGTTCCAGAGCGCATGCCTGAACGCGTTGGAGCGGGTGCCATCTCGGTGCGAGCCGTAGACGCGCTGGACATGGACATCGGTCCGCTCTTGATCCGCTTTGACGATCAGCGCCTTCTGAGGGTTCGTCACGCTGAGGATCTTCTCGGAGTCGGTCAGCCGCTTCCAGGTGTCGGACAGGTCGCTGGCACCTCGCGTGGCCTCGGTGAACATCACGGGCCCCTCCAAGCGGGACCAGTCCACGCGCTTGACGAGCTCCTCGGGCTTCAGATCCTGGGTGCGCTTCTTGAGTTCAATGAGCTCGGCGAAGAACTTCTGCGCATCCGCGCTCAGGTATTGACGGATGCTCTCCTCTGCCGACTTTCGCCCGCGGATGAGCCCAGGCAGGTAGTCCGCCATTGTGCCATTCATTGTCGCTCCTCCTGAGGTGTTCGATGGCGCCACTGGAAGGGTGTGAGGTGAGGTTGAGCATCGGCTCAGGTCCCTGACAGGTCACGCGAGCCGCTCGCCCGACCGGCAGTCCCTCCCGGGAGGGTCGCTCGGGGCCAGGCTCGATGCGGAGCCTGAGGGCCAAGGGAGCTGACCGACGCGGGAGGCTCTTCAGGGGCCGGGAGGTGTGAAGTCCGGACCGGGCAGGTACGACAGCTCCCGCTCCACCGTGAGCGGCAGGCCGTCCCATCCGCGCGCATCGCAGTGAGCCGCTCGCCCGCTCGGAGCCGCTCGGTGGAGGCGTTCTTCCGGCCGGGCAGCCGCAGCATCGTCAGGCCCTCGCCGCTTCTCGGTACCGGCCTCCCCAGCGATACCTTCACCACCTGATCGAAGTCCGGAGCGCTCGACAGCGCATGCACCAGGTACACCCCACAGCCCTCGTTCAGCACCCAGTAGAGGGGCTCGGCATGCGCCTGCGTCTCGGCCATCAGCGGCTGGGCGTGCGCCACGCCCTCCACCTGCACGGTGGCATCGGTGTACACCGGCTCTCCTTCCGCCTCGAAGTTGCCCCGATAGATGGTGGCCCGGAAGCGCTTCAGCCGGCCTGCCACCAGCTCGTCCAGATCGAAGCGCTCGGGCCTCAACGTGTACGTGCCATCCGAGAAGTCCCGGTCCGCCGGCAGCTTCGGGTGCTCCAGCGTCACCACCAGCAGCACCTGCATGTCGTGCGGCCGCCCGAACATGGGGATGTGCGAGGCGTACAACTGCCCGCCCGCGCCAAACAGCAGCATCCCGTGCGTCCCCATCCGGGCGGGGCCCCGCCGCGCGCCCGCTCCGGGCGGGGACGCGGGAACTGGCGACACCAGGGCAGAGGGCTTGGGTGAAGGGGATCCGGTGGCTCCTGGGGCTTGAGCCCACGAGGGCACCGCCCACGCTACGGCCAGAATGCCCACGGCCAGTGCCGCCGGGATGGCCCCTTGCGACAGTGAGCGCTTCCCGCCTTGCTTCTTCTCAGTGACAGGTGTCATCGCGTGCGTCCTCCCATGGAAGGTCCAGCTAAGGGGGTGGCAGGTCACCGGTGGCGACGAAGAGGGACTTGGCCGTGCTCTTCTTCCATTGCAACTTCTCTTCCGGGGTCTTGTGGACGGTGGTCTTGCCAGCGTCGGCCCACGAGATGAGCATGACGCGCCATTCGTAGGTCCCCGGATCCTCCTGTTTAATGAGGAGGTCCTTGATAGGGATGCTCACCTCGGCATTCGCGTGCTGCTCGCCTGTGGCCTCACGGGAGAAGTTGATGGTGCTGCCGCCCTTGAACTCGATGCTCATGAACCTGCTGTTGCTCGGGAAGACGTCGCGCGTCGTCCACACGTCGATGGTTCGCTTGTACTCCGCGAGAGTGTCGGCACGCAGGACGGTCTTCACCAGTTCCTTGCGTTCGGGCAGCACCTTGATCCCCTTCGGATCGATTGCCAGCTCCCACCGTCCGGTGCCTGGAAGAGGTTCGGCGGGAGCGACGGTGAAGGAGAGCGCATCCTCCGGCTTCAGCGTCACGGGGAGGGCGGGGAAGGGAGCCTGGAGGTGCCCCGCGGTGCGGACGCTGCCCCGCTGCAGGCTCAGGCTCAGCTCGATCAGCTGTACGGGGCTCTCGATGGCGTTGCGCAGCGTCACCTGGAGCCCCGTGCCGCCTTCGCTCGGGACCACGTCCGCGTCGAGCACGCTGCCGACCATGTCATCCAGCCGGGCAACGAGGGGAATTCGCTCCGCCGGGCGTCGGGGGATGACCACTTCGACGTACCCCTGGAACAGCACCGCGAACGGATCGAAGAGGGCATCGAAGACGGTCCGGAAACCCTCCTGCGTCAGGGTTCGCGAGTCGAAGAAGCCGGTCCGGAGGTCCACCTGGGCGTCTGGGAGCTCCTGGTAAACCGAAGAGCCGTCACTGCGCGGCAGCCTCATGAACAGGCGAGTCTTTTCGGCCAACAGCGGCTCCAGGTGGGGGCCTGTCACTCCCGGCGGCAGCGGGGGCTTTACAAAGGGCGCCAGCTCGCGCAAGGCCGCCTCGAGCCGGGCGGCGTCCACGTAGGGGCACGCCGCATAGTCCAGCGTCGCCCGGACGCCCGCCTCGGTCCCATCCGGCGAGGCGTAGCGCACCGACAGGGCGGGCACGTGCGGAGAGTCTGGCTGGCGGACGAGTTTGAAGGAGTCTGGCAGGTAGTAGAAGCGGTGCGGCTCGACGGGGTCCTGGTAGTAGCTGTAGCTGCGGGCGTCTTTGCCCCAGGGCAGCTGCCGCAGCGTGAGAGGGGACTCGCTCCCCCTGGTGCCGGGGAGGTCGCTGAAGACGTAGCCGTACCCGAGCTCCTGTGGGAACACGAAGGGGTTCTTTCTCAGGGTGTGGTCGAGCGTTATCGTCATCTCGCGGAAGAGAGGCGGGGGGGGGGGCTCCTCCTTCATGGCCACCACATCGAGCCAGGCCCCATCGATCAGCCGCACAATGTTGTCCTCTGGGGAGAGGATACAGTCACCGCGTACGCTCACCTGCGCGTAGAGGCCGGAGCGTGTCACCACCGCGAAGTCGGGTGGGTGCCACTCGAAGTGATCGACGGGGAAGGAGATGCGAGAGATGAACTCCATCTGGAACGGCTCGGCGCTGTAGTCCAGGCTCTGGAGTTGCTCGAAGGTGGCCTTTCTGGAGCTCTCGGGGACGCTCGCGAGCCGAGCACCGCCCTGCGGAATCAGGATCTGGTTCACCGGATCGAACACGATCGCACCGCCGTCCTGCTCATTCCTGGCATCGATGACCCAGGGAGCGGCGCCGGTGAGATGCACCGAGATGTTGTAGTGCATCATGGTTGCGCCGCTCGAGGATTGGGCGAAGGCAACGCGCATGGTCCGCCGGACCACGAGGGTGGCTGCGAAGTTCGGGTTCATGAGAACCCTGTACAGCTCGTCCCGCTCCTCCCGCGTCTGCACGTGCAGCGCCACCCGGGCTCCTCCCTTCTCGAACGACACCTCCTGGAACACCTTCTCTGTCTGCCCCTCTGCGCTGGTATCGCTCGCCGTGAGCCGGTACCGCAGGAGGACTGCAAGGGTGTGCTCCAGGGGGGCCGCATCGCGGGCCGCGTCGCCGAGCTCGGGAGCAGGGCGGCTCTCCAGGCGGAGCTTCAGCGTCCACCCCCCCAACGGGTCGGGACCGTACTTGACCTCGACGCGCGGCTCGAGCTCCCCCAGCTCGTGCCGGTCAAGCTCCCCCAGCTCGTAGCGGGGAAGGAAGTAACGCTTCTCCGGATTGGCGGCGTCCTCGAACAAGACGGTGTCGCTCACCTCTGGGCTCAGGCCGATGGGCATGGTGAGCAGCTGCCGCGGCTTGAGTTCGGCCGGGGTGGGTTCGGCCGGGGTGGGTTCGGCCGGGGTGGGTTCGGCCGGGGTGGGTTCGAGCGTGATGTCATGGATGCGAAACCTGCGCTCTCCCTGCACCACGCGCTGCAGGTCGAGCTGACGCAGGGCCCTGACGTCCGTGGCGATCATCTGGATCTCGGGCGAGGCCAGGACGGGAAGCACTGAGAGGGTGATGGGCGGCATGGGAGTTCCTTCCAGGTCCATCTGAAAGGTAGGGAGCCCTGCCCACAGCGCGCCACCCCGGAGCGCCCCAGGCTCACGGACGAGCGAACCCTCGCGGCCAGATCGCTGCTGGCTGGTCGATGCCATGGCGCATCCCCACCCTTGGGGAGACAGAGGAAGGAATGGGCGATGGGGCTGCGCGGGCTCCCAGATTTCCGACGGCCGCTCGGCACGGAGGGCTTCCTGCTCTTCTCCTGCTACGAGGATGAAGGGTTCGTGCTGCTGCCTGACCAGCTGGAGATTGCCCGCCGGGACGATGGCAGCCCTGACCTCTCGCTGGAGCTGGTGCTGCGGAGCGGCGTCTTCCTCCCCGCGGATGCTTACGGCGTGCTCGACCTCCGGCTGCGATCCAAGATCCCGGCCGAGGCGGCGCTGGCGTTCCTGCGGCAGCGGCACCCTCAGGCCATGGTGACTCCCGCCTCGTTCAGGTCCGGGTACCTGCGCCTGCAAGTGCTCCACACCCACGGTGCGCCGCCCTCCCTGCCTGCGCCCACCCCCCTTGGGTGGAATGGGCTGGGCCAGGCGCGATACATCTCGAGGCTCACCGTTGAAGCGACCCACTGGCTGAAGGGCGCGCTCCAGGAGGATCTGCTCGCGGTCTTGGCCGCGGCGGAGGTAGAGCTGGCCGGCGTCTCGCCCGTCCTCCCGCTCCGAGTGCGGTTCGACCCGGCCGCGCTCCTCGCGACCCTCGCCACTCGGGCAGACAGTGAGCGCCGCCTCGCCCGGGAACAACTCGAGGCGGCCCTCCGCGAGCAGCTCCACTCCCGCTCGGTCGAGGTGGTGGGCGACGAGCACGAGGTGGATCGGCAGACGCTCGTGGAGGCCCTGGCGGATCGCATTCAACAGCGGTGGGGCACGCCCATTCCCTCGCCCGAGCTCACCCCACGGCCGTACCTCGCCCTCGCTCCTCCCGACGCGATCGGCGCCGGGCGCTTCGAATGGGATCTCTCGGAGCCCGTCCCGGTCTCGCGCGTCTTCGTCCTCCGCCTCGACCCGCTGGAGGCGGCCCGAGGGCTCGTCCGCGAGCGGGGGCTGGACGCCGTGTTCCGCCAGACGATGGTGCCCGCGCTCCCAACGGGGGCGCTGGCCGTCTCCGTGTCCGCCAACCTGCCGCCGGTGCGTCCCGGAGTGATAGCCATGGGGGCGACCCTCCGCGCCCCGCCCCGGCTGCCCTGGCGATTCCAGGCGGCGATCGCCACTGTGGAGCTCGCCCCTCCCAAGGACACCGCGACCGCCATCCTGCGGATCTCTTCGCTGGAGGAGCCCGAGTACCGGGTCTCTACATTCGTCATCCTCCAGGAGCAGGGGAGGATCTCCCGTGTGGAGGGGCCGGAGTTCCCGCACCGGGGCGACCGGCTCTACCTGGGGCTGGACCTGTTCCCCGCGGAGTTTCTGGTTCTCGAGGCCGACCCCTCGCTGCTTCAGCTCGCGACGGTGCGGGCGATCCTCCGGCGTACCCTGGGAGATGTGGAGGCCGTGCAGGCGGTGGAGCTGGACCTGGGCCGGCCTCAGGCCGCGCTCGCGCTCCCCCACGATGCTGGCGGTGCCACGCTTGCCTTCGAAGCGCGGGAGCGCGGCGAGGGGAGGAGGGTGCTGAGGCTTGGCCCGATGCCGGCCGTCTCCACGCGGATCGGCCTGTACTCATTCCCCGAGTACGGTCCGCACGCCGTGGAGGTGCGCTGTACCTTCGATGGCGGAGCCGAGCTCTTCGCCATCGACCTGTTACCGGAGGAGCGCGCCGAGTCCCCGGAGGGGCTCACCGTGCTCGCGCTCACGCCCGAGCGCCCCACGAGGGAGTGGCGCTGGCGCGCCACCTCGCCCTTCACCCCTGGCTATCGCTACCGCCCTCACCCCACTCCCGGTGAGCCTCCCGCCCTCTGGTCGGAGAGCCTCTCACCGTTCGAACCGCTCGTGCTCCGGGCGGTCCTTCACCAGGAAGAGAGGCCCGTCCCATGATCGCGTTCCCTGAAGGCAGCACGTTCAACGATGTCTACGTCTACCGGAGCTCGGACTCTCCCTCGACGTTCTTCTACATTCCCGGTCCCCCGCAGCCGCGGCTGACGTCCGTGGGGAAGCCCGCGTTCTCCCTGATAGCCATGGGCGAGATGGCCTTTCTGACCATGGAGGCGCGGTGGGTGGTGCCCCAGCAGCAGCTCGAGACTCTGGAGGCGCTCCTGACCAGGAAGCTTTCGGCGCTCACGCCCGGCAAGCTCCAACTTGTGCTCGCGCCCGTGTCGGTTGACCAGGCGCAGCTCATGCTGGGCGAAGAGCAGGATGGGGCTCAGGAGCTCGAGGCCACTGCTCCCTCCGGATCTCACCCCTTCACGGCACTCTTCAACGCCCGGCTCGACGCCAAGCAGCGGGCCCAAGCTCTCTCGGCGCTGAACGGGCGAAGGGGTGTCCTGCGAGTGGTGTACCAGATACGTCTGGCGGTACCTGTCGTCATCTCCGTGACCCTGGAGGGCGACGTCTCGGCGGGGCTGGACCTCCTCGGCCGCTCACCCCAGGCGGACGCGCTCCAGGGATGGATCGCGTCCGCGCTCACGGCGGGGCGCCTCCGGATCGAGCGTAAGGGACCACAGGAGGCACCGTCCAATCTGTGGAAGCGCGCGGAGCAGCAGGTGAAGGAGCGCTTCGCCGAGATGCTCCGCCGGATGACGGCGGACGCACAAGAGGGCCGCCGCGGCTCGAGCCTCAAGGCCACCGTTCGCTTGGCCGAGAGCGTGGACCTCCCGCTCGAGCGCACCGCGGATGTCGCCACGTGGTTCGAAGGCCAGAGTGGCATGGGGCATGTGCAGCTCATCGGCGGGTAAGTCGTCCCCTTGCACAGGGGTCCTTGCGAGGCGGATCGGGCGTGCGGACCTCATAGGAGACCAGGCTGGATCCGCCGATGAGACAGGATCCCGCGAATGGGTTCACTGACGTCATGGGAAGAGGAGGCAGGGGCATGGCACTGCAGATAGACAAAATCCGGATGAGCAGGGGCGGCGGGGGCATTACTTACTACCTCGACGATGAGGATGAGGCGTTGTGCTATCCACTCCCGGTTACGCCTCGGTTCCGTATCAACGCGGATGGTCGTCCTGCCTTCAGCTTCTTCAAGTACATCTCGCCAATCGATCGCCCCGACGGCAGGAAAGGTGGGGCCTGGCTGGTGTTCGACGCGGAGCTGACGCTCACCGAGGAGCAGAAGCAGGCGGTTCTCCTGGAGCATCAGGCCGAGCTCGATCAGCGCTACGCCGGTACGGGACGACCAGCGCCCCAGGCGAAATTCGGCGCCATCACCTACACCCGGGGAACCACCGAGATCAGCATCGAAAAGAAGACGTCCGGCTTCATTGAGCATGTGTACAACCCCGGCGAACCCTCCCTCGCCGGGAAGAACATCACGCCCTTTACCGTTGAGCTGACCTCCGAGGGCGCTACCTTCTTCGAGCAGGCTCTGCAGAATCAGGGGGGCACGGTCCAGGTCATCTACGCCATGTACGCCTCGGTCCGGCTCCCGCCCGTCAAGGTCGATATCTCGTTCAACGCGAGCAAGTTCTACTCCTTCGTCCAGGACTTTCAGCTCACCACCGAGACTCGGGGTGTCTTTAACGACATCTGGCGCTGGTTCTTTGGCGGGAGCGCCCAGAATGAGCGGAAGGTCTCCGATACCATCACCGAGATCGCTTCGCAGCACGAGTTCGGTCGGATCGTGGTCGACATGGGAGGGGTGAAGGCGGCTGGTGCAGAGAAGGCAACCGACGAGTTGCGGCAGAAGCTCTACGACTGGGCTTTCAACACCTTCTCGGAGGCCGTGAAGCGTATGGCGATCGAGCCGATCAAGCAACTCTCCGAAGAGGAGAGAAAACCACCCGGGGACGTCACGGAGTTCAAGAAGGCCCTCTCCAACATCAAGACGTCCAGCTTCGCTATCCACTTCACCGAGCGCATGGTCGTCGAGTGGCCGATGCCTTTCAGGGGCACGCTTGATCCCATCGTCAATCTCAAGGACAAGGACGGCCAGCCGCTCAAGTGGAAGGACTACGCGCAGACAATCAATCTCGACGATCCGGAGTTCAGGACGCTGGATGTGACCGTCCGCGTCAGCGCCGACTTCCAGAATCTCCCGCTTCACAGCGTCAAGATCCATCTGGATTACGACGCTGGCACCAGTCACCGGATCCAGGAGTTCACCATCAACAACCCCGACACGATGGAGAAGTTCCAAGCCTACATTGGCGAGGGGACGCGGTCCTACAGTTACTGGTACGAGGTCAACTACAAGGGGGAGAGCCGCAGCCTCCGGTCCCCGACGATGACCACCAACGAGACGAACCTGCTCATCAATGTGGGCGACACGGGCATTCTCGCGGTCGATATCGAGAGGGGGGACGTGGACTTCGAGCATGTCCCGGATGCCCTGGTCACCTTCAAGTACCAGGACAGCGACCACGGTGTGAATCCGATCGAGCGGCAATTTCACGTCACCAAGGACAATCACAAGCACTCGCTGCGGGAGGTCATCTTCGTCCCGGTGTCCAAGCCGTATCAGTACCAGATCAAGTACACCTTGGCCGACGGTATGGAGCTCACAGGTCCAGAGCAGGAGACCAGTTCGCAAAACATCTACATCAATGATCCCTTCAGTCAGACCAAGACAATTAGCTTGCGCGCGGTGGGCAACCTCGAGACGGAGATCCAGACCATCTACGTCGACGTGAGATTCGTGGACCAGAAGAACAACTACAGGAAGAGCACCTCCGTAGCGCTCAGCAAGGCCCAGCCCTTCTTCGACTGGAGCTTCCCGGTCATCAACCCAGAGGGGAAGGTCTTCTATTCGTACAGCGCCCAGTTCCGGGACGGCCGGCTTCAGAAGATTCCAGAGCAGGAGGCGAGTTCAAATACCCTCTTCCTCGAACCGACCTCCTTCTCGGACCTGGTGGTCACCGTGGTGCCGAGCATGGTGGATTTCACCAAGACGCAGCTCGTGGATGTGGAGCTGCACTACGCGGATCCGGCCAGCCACATCGATACGCGCACGGACTTCATCTTCGAGGCAAAGGACAAGGAGAAGAAGATCTGGACCGTGCGGGCGAAGGACCCGACCAAGATGAAGTACGAGTGGCAGGCGACCTACTACATGGTCGACGGCTCCACCCGGCAGACGCCACTCAAGACCACCGAGGCCCGCGCACTCATCGTGCCGGTGCCCCCGGCCTGACTCCGCTGGAGGCTCTCATGATCTATCTGGAACGCTTCTTCCTGATCGATGGTGTGTCGATCATTGGCGACCATGCGGACCCGCTGCAGTACTACTTCCTCCCGGTGGCGCCGAAGCTCACCCGTCGCGTCGACGAGACGGCCGGGAAGAGCGTCCCCCAGATCCAGCTCATCAAGTACCGGGGCCGTGCGGGCAACGGTGGCTTCCTCAACTTCGACGTCAACCTGGGCGCGGAGCAGGAAGCCCTGGACCGCATCCGTGGCAAGCTGCGGTCCCTGGCAGGGTTGGACAGGGATCCTCGGCTCGTACCGCTGCCGCTGATCGACGGCACCGTTCGGCTGCTCTTGCTGGGTCGGAAGCCGATCGAGGCATCCGCCCACCCCGCCCTGTACGGCAACAACCAGGCCGCCTTCTCTGTCCCACTGGATCAGCCAGAGGTCACCCTTCTGGAGAAGGCCCTGCAGGGAGAGATGTCGCCCATCGGCATCGTCTACTCGCTCGACTACCTCGCACTGCGGCCGGCCTACTCCGTCCGGCTCAAGATCGACTGGGAGCGCGTCCAGAAGCACCTGGACGAGCGGTTTGGCGCCGAGACGATCATCCTCTCGACGGAGATCGACAAGGCGGTCGACGAGCTGAGGGAGCAGAAGGTCATCCTGTTCGAGGCGGATACCTTCGTACCCGAGGGCGAGGACGAGAGCGCGGTGCTCGGGCGGCGCGACCAGGCGGTCAATCAGGTCCGCGACATGATCACCGACGCCTTCTTCAAGCCGAGCATCGATCCGGAGCGGGAGGCGAAGGACGGCTGGGACAAGGCCGCGCAGGTGGTGGATCGCGCCTCGCAGCTCGCCGTCACTGGCGGCTGGTCCTCTGTCGGGTCGTTCAGCTACAAGAAGATCGATCACACGCGGATTGATCAGAAGTCGCTCAACATCAACCTGAGCGAGCGGACGACGGTGAAACGCAGCATCTACCCTCAGGGCCACCTGAGCGGGCTGATGCGTGCCATCCGCGACGAGGGGATGGACCTCAAGCAGTTCATCCTGTCCGTGGACACCGATGACCCGTATTACGAGCACCGCAAGGTGACAGTTATCTCGCGTGCCAGCTTCGAGCAGGACTCCATCGGCTCCATCTCCGTAAACCTGCGCTACGGGGACACGCCGGCGGGCGTACTGCTGGAGTCCTCCACCGGGCGGGGGACGGTGGAGTGGGCCAGCATCCTGACGGGCGACGCCATGCAGCGCGAGGTCCACGTCCAGTACCGGGTGAACTTCAAGGCAGTGGAGGGAGCCGAGCGGCCACTGACGCTGCAATCCCCCGGGCAGAAGGTGCTGGGCGACACGTTCGAAGTCGATCCGCGCGAGCTGTATTCCCTCGTGAATGTCCCTGTCCTGGCGCTCAGCTTCCCCTGGGAGCGATACCCGCAGATCGAGGTGCGGCTCCAGTACGTGGACGAGCGCTATCAGATCCGCATGGATGACACGCTGTGGCTGGATCGGGAGCATCCCAGCCAGACATGGAAGATGTTCGTGCAGGATCAGACGCGCCGGGAGTTCCGGTACAAGGTGACCTACCGGGCGGCCGACCATCGCGACCTCGAGCTTCCGTGGATAACGACCAGCCAAGAGCACCTCACGTTCAGGGATCCCCGGCCGAGCAAACGGACACTGACGGTGGTGCCAGTCCTGGATTGGGGCACGGTCTCTCGGGCCTTCGTGGACCTGTCGTATGCGGACCGCGTCCACGGTGTCTTCGGGGAGGAGTCGTTCGCGTTCACCCAGGAGAAGGCGGACCCGAAGACGTTCCAGGTGGGGCTGGAGGATCCCGACCACCGCCAGATCGGGTACCGGGTGACGCTGATCTTCAAGGATGGGCACATGGTGCAGGTGCCACGCTCGGTGACGATGGAGCCCCGCATTTATGTGCGGGCCGACATGCGCGGGCACCGGATCGTCGACGTGCACCCGGAGGCGGGAGACTTCGCCCGGAAGAAGCTCCGCGAGATGAGGGTCGCGCTCCGCTTCACGGACGAGGACGAGGGGATGCGCTTCGCCGATGAGTTCCAGTTCAGGTCCCCTAAAGACCACGCCAGCTTCGAGTACGACTACGCGAATGAAGAGAAGACGGACTACGAGTACCAGGTCATGTACCTGTTCACCAACGGGCTGAGCCGTACGACCGAGTGGACGGCGACCCACAGCGAGGCCCTGGCACTGCCGCTCACGTGAGCGCGCGGTGCCCTCACAGGGCGAGGAGTGCAGCCATGCTGATGCTGGGCGGAAACACGTTCACTGACGGCGACGACACCATCTACCAGGATCACGCCGACCCCAACCTGTTCTGGATCCTGCCAGGCAAGGTGGAACTGGCCCGCGAGAAGGACGGGCGGCCGGCCTTCACCTTCATCAAGTACAAGCCGAAGGCGGTGGAGGCCGGCGTCAAGGGGGGCGGGTTCCTGATGTTCCAGACGGTGCTGAAGCTCGATCCGGCCCGCGAGCGGCGCATCCTCGCCAAGCTGTCGGCGATGTCGAGCCGTCCCCGGCTCGCCGCTGTCTCGTTTGACGAGGGCACCGTCGACTGCCTCTCGCTCAACCTGAAGGGCGGCACGGGAACCACTGCCGCGCCGGCCGGGGCGGGCACGTTCAATGCCGTCGAGAAGATCCTCGGGTCCGCCATGCCCTCCCTCCAGGGCAACAACACGGCCACCTTCGCCCTGACGCTCAGCCAGGAGGGCGCGATCATCCTGGAGCAGGCGTTCGAGAAGGGCAGCATGCCCGTGGGCGCCCTCTACCAGCTGAAGTTCACCGCGCTCCGTCCCGCACTGGCCGTCCGCATCACCGCCGACCTCAAGCGGATCTACGAGCACTTCCATGCCAGCCTCAGCGGGCAGTACTACTTCCTCAAGGCGGCCATCGACGTCGGGTTCGAGAACCTCAAGCAGGAGGGGGCGATCAAGATCGAGGTGATCCGGTTCACCAGCGAGAAAGACAGCGAGAACAAGGAGCAGTGGGCGCTCGACTTCTTCAAGACCAGCCTCCTGAACGAGTGGTTCGTGCCGACCTTGAAGCCGCCCGCCGCCAGCGAGGACAAGAAGGTGCCCGCCAGCCCCCCGACTCCCAAGGAAGAAACACCCAAGGCGGAGACACCCAAGGAAGAAACGCCCAAGGAAGAAACGCCCAAGGAAGAAACGCCCAAGGAAGAAACGCCCATTGCTGCAACTCCCCAGACACCCGAGACTCCTGGCCCGGGGCCGGCCACTCCGGCGGCGCCCAGCATCCCGTCAGGGACGAGCGAGGGATCGCCGGCCTTCTCGCTCAATGTCGCGTACATCCGCCAGGAAGAGCTGAAGACCGTCACGCTCGAGTACAACCGCACGGAGGCAACCCAGCTCACCCATGCGGCGCAGGGCCTCTTCGGCCTGTTGTTGAAGGATCTGAAGAACAAGGAGCGCCACTTCATCACTGCCGACCTCGACCACGTGTTCTTCCGCGCCTTGACAGTGACTGTCGAGGCGCCCATCAACTTCCAGCGGATCGGCCTCGCGTCCGCCCACGCTGCGCTCACCTACGGGGACCCGACGCTCCCCGAGAACGTGAAGTCGGCCGACTTCGTCTTCACCCCCGAGGAGCACGCCCCGAAGACGTTCCAGGTCTTCATGAACTCGCGTCACGACCTCATGTACACCTGTTCGGTGCAGTACCACTTCGATCCCACCTCGGGTTGGGAGGGCGAGCGGTTCTCGTATGAGGTGGGGCCAGCGCCGACCCTGGATCGGACGCTGCTGCTGAACCCCTACGAGAGCATCGGCTTCCTGGAGGTCAGCGTCTTCCCACACCGGCTGGACCGCGGCGTGGTGGACTCGACCGACGTGTTCTTGAGCTACCGGCAGAAGGGCGGATGGCTCCAGCAGAAGGTGATCACCGTCACGCCGGACTCGCCGCCGCAGTTCTGGCGGATCCGGCTGGGGGACCCGAAGGCGCGCGAGTACACGTACTCCCTCGTCCACCACCTCAAGGACGGAAGCATCAGGAAGGGGGAGCCGGTGGTGACTCATGCCACGGCGCTTCCGGTGGAGGACCCGTTCCCCAACGCCCTGGAGCTGGACTTCATCCCGTTGCTCGATCCCTCCCTCACCCGCACCGCTTACATCGACATCAAGTACGACGACATGGATCACGACTACCACCGGCAGGAGCATCTGAGCATCCCTGCTGACACCCAGGTCCCCAAGCACCTGCACCTGGCGCTGTTGGACTCTTCGAAGCGGGAGTTCCAGTATCGGCTGACCCTCGTCGGCACGAACAACCAGAGGCATAGCCAAGGGTTCATCCCGACGACGGAGACGCTGATCTTCATCTCCGAGACGGCCTGAGATGCTTATCTCATTGAAGACAACTCACCGCGAGGGGATACCATGAATGAGCAGGAGAGGGGGCTTGCGGCAGACCTGGCGCAAGCCTTCGTGGCCCAAGGCGCCCCGCAGGAATTGCCATTGTTTGGGGCGATGCGCGAAGTCTATCTCCGCGACCCAGAGCGGGCGCTTGCTCAACAGTCCTCGAAGGGACAGCCCCTGGGCTTCGGGATGGCCGAGGCCGCGGTGCTCCTCACCCCCGTGGCGCTGAAGGTGGCAACCGAGGTCGTCCGCTTCATCTCGGGAGAGCTCGGCAAGCACCTCAAGGAGGAAGGCTCGGGGGTCTTGAGGTCGCTGGTCAGACGGATCTTCCAGTGGTTCAAGCCCTCACGAGAAGAGCCCGCGAAAGAGAAGGCGCTGCCTCCCCGGCTGACGCCCGAGCTCCTCGTGGAGGTCCACGCCATCGCCCTGGCCCAGGCTCGCCAGGTCCACATCCCCGAGCAGCAAGCCCAACTGCTCGCTGATTCCATGGTCGGCAGTCTGTCCATGGCGTCGGCCACTACGGCGCAGCTGCCGGCCTTGTAAGGGCTCGGTCTGGCAAGGTGCCCCATGGCTTCCACTGCTGGAGGTGTGGCCTCATCACGGCTCGACGCCTTCGTGTTCCCCTCGAGCACGAGTCTCCGGTTCGTGTTGCTGCTGGTCTCCGTGCTCGGCGCAAGCACCTTCTTCTTCCGGAATCTCTCGTTTGGTGCCGTCCCGGATGAAGCCTGTGTGCAGGTGGCCTTCGAGGCTGCGGACGCGCATACCCGGGACCTGCTGGCCAGGGTTGCGGCGGGGGCACCACCCCCCGCAGAGACTGCCTACCCACAGAATGCGTCGTGCATGCGTCCGTATGTGCAGGCGCTCAACCTGCAGACGCTGGGCGGACTGGGGCTGCTGCTGGTCGTGAGCACGGGCCTCTTCTATGTGCTGCCCGCGTGGACGATCCGGCGCAAGGGGCTGATGCCCTTGAGAGGGGAGCAGTTCCCCGAGCTGATGGGTCACCTGAGCAGCCTGTGCCGGGAAGCCGGGCTGTCGCGCGCTCCGCGGTTCATGCTCAATCCCTTCAACGCCTCGCCCAGCGGGCACGTCTTCGGCAGGCCGGGCCGTCACTGGGTGGCGCTCTCCGGCGGGCTCGTCGCCCAGTTCCAGAGTGACCGGCCCCTCTTCGACGCGGTGATGCGGCATGAGCTGGCGCACCTGCGCAACGCGGACGTGAGCCGGGCCTTCTTCTCCATCGCGCTCTGGTGGGGCTTCCTGCTGGTGGCCGTGCTTCCCTATCTCTTCACCCATGCGCTGAAGTTCACCCAGCGTTTGACGGTCCATACGTTCTGGCGGGCGCTGGGCCTGGCTGGGCTGGTCCTGCTGGTGCGCAACTCGGTGCTGCGAGTCCGTGAGCTGTATGCGGACCTGCGCGCCTCGGAGTGGCAGGGGCCGGTAGGGGCTCTGCACCGAGTCGTGGCCGCCCTGCCACGGCCAGGAGGAGGGCGCTGGCGTGAGCTGCTGCGCAACCATCCCAGCCCGGAGCGCCGCGCCCGCGTCTTGACGGGGGAGCAGAGTCTGGCCCGCCCGGGCTGGGGCGAGGCCTTCGGCGTGGGGCTCATGGCCACGCTCGCCTTTGCCAACCTCGAGCTTTCCTTGATGTGGATCCTGTCGGGAACCTCCCGCTACACGGTGACCCGTGAGGTCGCGGCCCTGGCCTTCATTCCTCTGGCCATCGGCATCACCGGGCTGGGGCTCTGGCGAGCCGCGTTCGCGGCTTCACGGCGCGGCGAGCCCTTGCGCGGTGTGGGCTGGCGGCTGGCGCTCTGCCTGGGTGCTGGCTTGCTGCTGGGGGAGTTCCTGTCTTTCGAGAGAGCCATCCAGACGCTGACCCTCTCGCACTTCGCCCGCTATGTCCTCTGGCAGTTGCCCTGGGCCCTGGTGCTGATGGCCAGCCTGGCACTGGTCTTCGAGTGGATGGCGGTCTGCGCTTCGGAATGGCTGGCGGCGGCCGGAGCTTCTCGCGCGCGCTACGTGGCCTGCGCCGTGTGCTTGCTCCTGGTGAGCGCCGCGCTCGTGCCGTGGATCTCCGAGCTGACGCTGCTTCGCGAGGTGTCGAAGCAGCTGCGGGAGGGGAGGAGCCTGGGGCAGCTTGCGACCCTCAGTGGCGGCTACAGCTTCTTGATGGGGGGAGCCTCCGGGGTCCTCCTGCTCGTGGTGGTGTCCGCCTGGGCCTTTCCCTGGGCGGCACGGTTCTGGCGCCGGAAGGAGGAGTCCTCCCCGGGGGCCGCGCAGGCAGCGCCCGTCCTTCCGTCTCGGGTGCAGTTGGAGTGGAGGCGCATGGTGGTGCCTGCCCTGGTGTTCTGCCTCCTGGTGCTGCTCGGCCGGCTCTGGGTACGCGGCACCCTGGATGAGGTGGCCCGAAGTGACAGCAGGTTCCTGGTGGTCTTCTTCATGGCACAGGTCTCTCTTGCTGCGCTGCTGCAGGCAGGAGCGGCAGTCCTGGCCGCGGCCAGGGCACGCCAGCTCCCTGTCCTGCATGGCCTGTTCACAGCCAATGTCTCCGGCGTCCTGATGACCGCGGGCCTGCTGGGCTTGAACCTCCTCTTTGGCGGGAAGCTCGAGCTGGGGTTCCTCTGGAGCACGCTCAAGCTCGTCATCAACCTGGGGGCTTTGCTCTCGCTGCCCGCGGCGCTGGCCGTGTGGGCCCTGCGGCGAGGCATCCACAGGCTGCTGTCTTCTCGTGGAACGGCCCGTCCTGCGCTGTGAAGGAGGAAACCCGATGAAGCGCACTCTCATCTGCCTCGGCGCGATGCTGTTGCTCCAGCCACTGCCAGGGCGTGCCGCGGAAGCAGGGCAACCCGCGGAGGCAACAGCCCCCGCCAGCCCGTCTTGAGGGAGCAGAAATGGCCGGAGTTTCGCGCCTGGGCCGAAGACGCCATGAAACCTCGTGAGGTTCGCCCGAGGCGGGGGCACCAGGGACGCCACCTCCTGGGCACCGAGCGCTCTCACGCCTGCCGCGTGCCGTGAGCCCTCCCAGTCACTACCCCTATGGGAGGTGTGCAATGAGCAGTCCGACCCATGTACGAAGAATGAGACCGGTCCTTGCCGCAGCCGTGCTGCTGCTGGTGGGAGGCACCACCCTGACCCACGCCGCTTCGCCTAGCGCCGACCTCCCCGTCCAGGCGCCGCCGGGATGGATCTCGCAGAAGCAGGACGGCGCGCTGCTCCTCACGCCCGGGGACATCGGCGACGGAAGGTTCTACGCCGTCATGGTCCCCGAGCTCCAGAGAAAGGTCGGCTCGCTCGCCGCGCTGGTCGAGACGGCGCAGGCGATGCTCGCCGAGACCGGGACGTTCACGCCGATCAGCGGCCCGACGCGCGGCCGCAACGCCCACGGCTGGGAGTACGACCTCGTCATCGGCTCGCTGGAGAAGGATGGCAAGGCACTGCTGGCAAAGGCGACCGGGCTGAAGAAGGGCGACGAGGAGGGCATCGTCATCGTCATCGCCGACAGCGTCGAGACCATGGAGATGTACTCCGACCCGCTCCTCGCACTGCTGCAGGGCGTGGGCGCTTCCTCGGCCGCTCCCGTCCCGAGCCAGAATGTCGATCTCCGCTATCGCGTGCCCGCGGGATGGACCGCCACGCCGGTCGAGAGCGGCGTGCTCCTCGCGCGGAGCAAGAGCGAGGAGTACGAGAAGTACGCCTTCCTGGTCGTCATCTTCCCAAGCGAGCCGCTCCGCGACAGCCTGAGGAAGACCTATCTCGCGAAATGGGCGGAGATCGTCAAGCCGGAGCTCGAGACCGAGATCGCGCCGCTGCCGCTCATGCACCGGCTGGAATCGGGCACCGCGATCGCGTACGACATGGATTCGAGCGCGAAGACCCAGGACGGCCAGGAGGTCAGCGGCGGGCTCTACCTCGTGGCCCGCGGCAAGCGCGTGGTTCCCCTCTTCGTCGTCCTCTTCGGGTCGGAGCGCGGCAAGCCCAGGTTGGAGGCCGACCTCACGGCCCTCCTCGAGTCCGCCGAGATCCCGGGCGCCGGATCGGAGAAGACGGCGATCTATTCTCCCGACGACCTCGTCGGAGAGTGGAGCGAGTCGTCGGCCTCGCTCGCCTCGTACGTGACCGCCTCGGGCGCCTATGCGGGCGACGCCTCGGTCGCCACCGCCAGCAGCCTGGTGCTGAACGCCGATGGGTCGTTCCGCAGCTCTTTCAAAGGGCTGTCGAGCCAGACCACGATCCAGCAGGAGGACACCGGCACCTGGAAACTCGAGGACACGCTCCTGGTTCAGACCGGCAAGGAGAGGCAAGTGAACTGGGTCCTCGGTGTGGGCGCGGACCCCAAGGCGGGGGCCTTCCTCGTGCTCTCCCCCGGAAAGATCGCGATGAAACAGCGGTACTCCGATCCGCGCGGGGACTTCCAGGGGGAGTGGCTCAAGCGGAAGGACTGACCGCGTGCAGCCAGGACGGCTGGCTGCATACGCCTCGCCTCTAGCCTGGATCGATCACAGATAGGACAGGGCACCGCGTGGCGACCGCCCGATTGTTGTTTCGTTGAGATGGTGCTGGGACTTGGTGTTCCCGCCATCTTTCCCTCCAACGGTTCCGTTGTCCGGCGCCCCCTTCCCTCCACAGGGTCCCTTCGGGTTGGTTCCCCTGCTTCTGCGGTACTACGAGGCGCTCCGATTCCCTGCTGCCCGTCCCGCCTCGCTTCGTTGTCCTTCGCTCGGCGGTTCCACCCTCGTCCGTCTTTCGCTCCTCCGGGCGGCGGACGCATCGCCCCGAGGCCAGGGTTGTTCTCCGGCTTCCCCAACCGGCTCTGGTGGAGGTGGCAGGGCCTCCCAGGTTCCTGGGGACCTCCTCTTGGTCACGTGCCCTGGTCTACGACCCCGGTGGGACCTCCGCGCTCGGCCTCTTCCGCGCCTCGGTGCTGCTTTCCGCTCTGCGTACGGCGTCAGCTCCCACCACTCACCTTTCGGGGCTCAATCCCACAGCCCGCTCCCTCGCTGTCTACGCTTCGCAGCCTGGGTTACCCCAGGTCCACGCAAGACTCGCTTCCGGCTGGCGGCCTCCTTTGCCGGGCAGGGTTTGAACCTGCAGGGGTCCTTCGTGAGGTTTCTTCGTGCCTCTATCTCATCGAGTCCTCCTCCCCCAGGCTTCGCCTGGCGCACACGCAGTAGTGTTAGCCCCCCGAGGTCCCCCGCACTGCCAACTGGTTGGCACCCGAGGCCCCCCGCACTGCCAACTGGTTGGCACCCGAGGCCCCCCCGCACTGCTGAACGTTCAGCACTCCAGCCCCCACTCCTTGGAGATGCCTCCCACTCTCGGAGTTCGCTGACACGAGCCTATGTGTCGCGTAGCCTGCGCACATGTGGAGGCAACGCCTCCCCCACCCTCCACCAGGCACACCATGCAGAGAGCACCCGGCCCAGCCCTGCACCCGGCACTCCTCCCTCCGGGTACCCTCGTCGGGCGCTGGCTCATCACCGCCTGGGCGGGCCGAGGCGTTCACGGCGCCGTCTACAAAGCCGTGCCCGTGGACAATGAGGTGGCCAGCCCCATCGCCCTCAAGCTCGCACTGCTCCCGAGAGATCCGCGCTTCGCGCGCGAGGTGGAGCTGCTCTCCAGCACGCGCCACCCCAGCGTCCCCCGCCTGTGGGAGCACATGCTCTCGGTGCATCCCGAGGAGCGTGGCCCCACCGCGAAGCTGGCCGAAGCGATGGAGCTGGCAGCGGAGCTCTCGGCCCCGGAGAGCGCTCAGCCGATCTTCGCCCAGGAGATGCCGCGGCCTGCGACAGGGCCCGACGAGGAGGCTACAGCCACCTCCGAGATCGACCACCGCCAACCTCCCCAGGACACGGAGGAGGTGCACGCCTCCGAGCCACTGGTGGCCGGAGCGGAGGTCCAGGACGCGACGGGCTCCGCCGAGTCCGTCAGGTTACCGACGCGCACGCGGCCCTGGCTCGTGATGGCCGCCGCGAGCCTGGCGCTGTTCACCTGGGCGTGGTGGGTGGCTCCCGGGAAGTCCGTGGAGACGCCCTCGCTCGTGCAGCGAGAGGCAGCCGGTGCCGGCCAGCCGGAAGGAGGCTCCGTGGGGCTCGGCGATGAGGCATCGGCCGCTTCCACGGTGGACTCCCCCGCTGGCTCTCTTGCAGGAACCGTGGATCTCGCTCCCTGGACTGAGGAGTCCACGGCGGGAGACGGTGGAGAGGCTTGGC
>JAFGNZ010000115.1 GCA_016926755.1 Myxococcaceae bacterium
CGTCGGGCCGGTGCTCATGCCCGCCTTCAACCACACTACGTCCCATGGAGGAAGCCCTACCCGCTGGGTTCTCCGACAAGCTCCTAGGCTCCCAGCGCTTACGACGAGGGGCGCGTCGATGCGGCCCGCATCCAGCCTGCCTGGACGCTTTCCACGAGCCCCAGCGCTCACCGCGTGGCGCGCGTCCGACGGTGTACGACGCGCCAGCCTGTAGGCTCACCGCGAGGCCCCAGCGCTCACCGCGAGGCCGTGTCCGGCCTGGATGCTGGCCATGAGGCCCCAGCGCTCACTACGAATCCCAGCGCTCACTACGAATCCCAGCGCTCACCGCGTCCGCCATGTTGCACGTATGTCGCAGGAGCCTGCGGAACCGGATGGGACAGGACGGGACGACACGGGACGCGGCGGGATAACGACTCCGAATCATTCCGGGCGGTTACGAGATAAGGGCGCGATTCTGCTGGAGGTTTCGCACCACCCGGCGCGGGTTCGATTCCCGCCGCCTCCACATTCAGAAGCCTGGCCCTTTCACCACGACGTTGGACGGGCTCACGGGCGGGGACTGAAGCACGGTCGCTTGCCCGTGCATCCCGCGGATCAGAGTTCCTCCCGGGCTTGGGCGAGGGTGAACTCCTCATGCAGGGCGATCGTTTCTCCGTCTGCCGTGGACAGATCGCGGAAGCAAAGGATCAGGGTTTCGAACGCGGACATGCCGACTCCCTCAGTCAAGGAACTGGAGCCTCATCCGGCCCCCTCCCAAAATCAGGGAGAGGGATGTTCGCCCTGCACAGCTCGGAGAAACGGACGGGCTACTGCGCCTGGGGCTCCGAGCTGCTGCTCTCGGGTGTGCCACCCTCGGTGGTCGGGGCCGTGGCCTCGGCGGAGCTCTCCGGGGCCTCGGGCTCGTCGGGGAGCTCCGGCGCCGTGCCCGCGGCCTCGGCCGCCTGCTGCGCCTTCACGTCGTCGTCGCTCATGAAGCCAACCGGGTTCTCCTTCCGGTTGAGGAAGCGCACCGACTTCTTCGACAGCGCGAACATCTGCTCCGCCGCTGCCGCCGGCACCAGCGAGTGCTCGATCTGCGCCGGCTCCGGCCGCTCCACCACCGCGAGCACGCCGTCCTCCAGCTGCTTCGCCTGGCCGGGCGTCAGCTCCAGCCGCCGCAGCTTCCCCTTGCGCGTCATGAAGTAGAACGCCGTCTCGCCCTGCTCCACGGCGACCTGGTTGCCAAGCACCAGCTCCCTCAGCGCCCGGTCCAGCTCCACCTGTTTCCTCGACTCGATGCGCTGGTACTCCTTCGAGCCCGGCAGCGGCGGCAGCTTCGGGATCGGCTTCTCCGCCACCGTGGCGGCAGGCCGGCCATGCTGCGGGCGACCTCCCTCCCGGTGGGGCGGGCGCTCGTCCCGACGCGGCGGACGCTCGTCCCGACGCGGCGGACGGTCGTCTCGACGCGGCGGACGCTCGTCCCGACGCGGCAGATTTCCCTCGTGGCGCTGAGCCTGAGGGGGGGACGAGCGGCGGGGGGCAGGGGCGCTCGCCTCTGCCTTCTTGGCCTGATCCTCGGATACGAGGCCTGCTTTCAGGAGTTTGTCGCGCAGGTTCTGCATAGGTCCGGCGTTCTATCCCGTGTACAGCCGGGATCAAGGGGCGCTTGCCGCCTCTGTATGCGCCACATAACTTGCGCTGCCCCTTCGTCGGAGGATCTGTGAGCCGTCTCAAGAGGTCCACACTCATCGCCGCCCTGGCACTTACCGCCGCGGCCTGCACCGATCCCGTCGACAAGGCGGCAAAGGCCCGCATCTTCTCGCCCGAGGATCCACCCAAGGTGGTGGCCTCGTCCGCCGAGCGCCTCCCCCCCGAGGAGGTGGCCGACAACCCCCACGTCGCCCGCCGCATCCTCGGCATGGACGCCGCCGAGGTGACCGAGCGCCTGGGCCCCCACGCCTACAAGGCGAAGATCGACTTCGAGTGGACCGCCAGGGACACGCCCCCCGTCCGCCTCTCCGAGACGCGCACCCTGCTCGCCGGCCCGGGCGGCGTCAGCGGCGACTTCCATGGTGTGCTGGAGAACACTCGCGAGCAGGGGCTCGAGGTGATGCGCGTGGAGGGCAAGGTGTACGCCCGCGGCCGCTACGGCACCTTCCGCCAGCGCCTGCGCGATCGCGGCATGGCCGAGCGCACCCGCGCGGAGCTCACCGGCGCCCTGCGAGACATGGACTCCCTCTTCCAGGGCCGCATGCAGCTCACCCCCCAGGGCACGGTGACTTACGAGGGGCGCACCGCGTGGCGCTACCGGGTGACGCTGGGGGAGAAGGCCGCGGTCAGCGCCTCGAAGAACCTGCCCGCGCTGCTGGAGCCCAAGGGCGGCCCGGACGAGACCACCCGCCGCCGCCTGGCCTTCTTCGAGCACCGCGTCGCGAAGACGCTCGATGGCGAGGTGCTGGTGGATGCCGAGACGTCCGTCGTCCTCAAGGCCCGCCTCAACGGCTACCTCTCGGTGCCCGCCGACAAGACGCCCGAGACCGCCGATCTGCGCATGTCCCTGGAGTCCACCCTCACCGGGATAGGCCAGGACCCGCAGCTGAAGCCCCCCGAGAACTTCCTGCCCGACGCGGACAAGCCCGAGGGCATCGCCGACGCGCTCGACCGCTTCGGCATCCCCCGCGCGAAGACGGGCGCGGACGCGGGCACTCCCGGCGAGCCGGAGATGGATGAGGAGGAGGGCGAGGGCGCCAAGGCCGCTCCCTGAGGCCCGGATCGTGCATGTGGGTTGATGTGCGCCTGGCCGATCCTACCTGGTAGGGTGGCTTGCCTGGCTGCGCTGAGGCTCCAGCTCGGGTCGGGAGCGCCTTTCAGGGGCCTGCGTGCCGCAAGTGCCTGGAATCCGGGCGGAGTTGGCCTCGAGTCGCCCTGGGCCGTGGCTGCGCTGGCCGGGGGCGCGGGCTGCCATCTGGAGCGCGAATGTTGGCGCGCTACATATGGGGATCAGCCTGTTGGAAGAAAATTTGACCGACCTCTTGTGCCTTCTAGAATCCCCAACAGTTGCGGCCCAGACGCGTCTGACATGCTCATGTGTTCAGATGGCGCCATTGCAAGGGAGCGGAGATGGAGCGCAAGGTCGGTAGTAGCACGGTGACGGCAAAGGAGGTCAAGGCGGCGCTGGGCAAGGCGCGCACCCTGACGTCCGAAGAGGAGAAGGTGTTGCGGCTGCGTCACGGTGTTGGCGCTCCGAGCACCCAGGCTCCGCTCCCCCGTGCCGCGGGCAACAACGAGGAGCTGGCCGACGAGCTGCTCGTCATCGAGATGCAGCTGATGAAGGCGATGCGGGCGCGCACCGGCCAGACGAAGACGGGCAGCAAGCCCCAGGTGGCGGCCGCGCGCGCCAGCGAGTCTCCCAGCAACCCGGCCAAGGACAAGATCGTCCGCGCGCTGCGCAAGAAGAAGTAGCCGGCCGCGGGGCCTACCCGTTGAGTATCGCCACGAGGCGGGCCCCCGCCTCCGGCAGCGAGAGCCCCGCGCCCGAGATCTCCGTGGAGAGCGCCTCCGCGTCGTCGGTGCCTCCACGGGAGAACAGCCCCTTGAGCCAGGCGCTGGCGGAGGGGTTGCGCCAGAAGTCCTCGTTGAAGCGCTCCATGAGCCGGGCTGTGAGGCGCGTCTCCAGCGCCCACGCCCGTAGGTAGCGCGCCGAGTAGAGCTGGGGATCCACGTCGAACAGGAAGAAGCCCGGGTGCGGCTCCACGAAGAGCGCGCGCCGCTGGCCCGCCGCGTACTCCTCGGCCCGCTCCTCCGAGGCGCCTCGCGTGGAGAGGGACAGCTCGTAGGGCAGCTTCGCGCAGTGCCGGCGCAGCACCGCCAGGGCCTGGAAGGCGGCCAGCCGCACCACGTCCTGCGCGGCGGAGGTGGGCAGCCCCAGGTAGCGCTTGAGCCACTCGGGCGCCAGCAGGAGGCGCTCGGTGAGCGCGGCGTAAGCCTCCGTCACCGAGGCATCCCCCAGGCGGCGCAGCTCCAGGGGCGCGGTCTCCGACACGTGGGCCAGGTGCTGGGCGTGGCCGAACTCGTGGAGCAGGCCGCCCAGCGCGTCCATCCCCCCCTCCGGGTGGAGCACCAGGCGCACCTCGCCCGGGACGCGCACCGCGGCCACGAAGGGCCGGCGCGCCTTGCCCGGCCGGGGCTCGTCGTCGATGCGGATGCGCCCGCCGGCCGCCGGGGGGAGGCTCCACTCGTTCAGCCAGCGCGTCACCGCGGGCAGCAGGTCCTCGCGCCGGAAGAAGGCGTCCATCCACGGCACCCGGAGCGCGGCCTGGAGATCATGCCGCCGCGCCTCTCCGCCCGGCAGGGGGCGCAGGGTGGGCTCGATCTTGCGCAGCACGTAGCCGAGCACGTCGCGGTACGCGTCCTCCGTGCGCCGGAGCGTCTCCTCGGCCGCCTCGGCGAGCTTGTCCAGGGGAATGCCGGACACGTCCTCGCGCAGGCGGGGGTAGTCCCTGGCGCCCAGCCGCTCGGCGGTCCGCAGCGTCGCCTCGCGCCGCGCGCCGTAGCGGCCGCGCTCGCTCCAGAGGAAGTTGCCCACGGCGCGCTCCAGCAGGGCCCGGCGGCCGCGGCTCGGCTCGCGGGGGAGCTGGGCCAGCGCCTCGCCGAAGGAGAGGGTCTGATCGTCCAGGGGCAGGCGGGCCTGGGCCTCCAGCTTCGCCACGGCCTCGGTGTCGCGGGCGGCGAGGGCCTCCTCCACCTGCCCGGCGATCCGCTCGCGCAGGAGCTGGAGGCGGCGCACGGCGAGCGTGTCGTTCTTGGAGCGGGCCTTCTCCAGGGCCTCGGTGGCCGCGGCGAAGGTGTCCGGGGCGGAGAGCTCGGGGAAGCTGGAGTGGAGGGCTCCGACGGGCAGGTCCGGAGACAGGCCCGCGCCGTGGCGGTAGTGGAGGGTGGCCAGCTCGGCGAGGAAGTCGTCCAGCCTCGCGCGAACGGAGTGCACGGGACGGTCCATGGCGGGCACCCTAACAGGAAGCGGGCGACAGGGAAGGGTGCGCCGGGCATAGAGTGCCGCTGCATGACATCCGCACCCGGACACCGGAGGCTCCCAGAGGCCTCCCTGGAGGCGCTACCGTGAAGCGGAGGACCTTCCAGGCCGAGGGTGCGCTGGTGGGGCGCCCCCTCGCGGAGGCCGTGGCGGAGCAGCTCGGGGTGCCCGTGGCGGAGGCCCGGCGGCTGGTGGAGGCCGGGGCCGTGTACCTCGCGGGCCGCCGCTGCCGCGAGGCAAGCACGGCCCTGCGCGCGGGGCAGGTGGTGGCGGTGGTGCTGGAGGAGGGAGGCCGCAGCCCGCTCGAGGCGCCGCTCGCTCCGCCACCGCTGAGCATCCTCTTCGAGGATGAGGAGCTCGTGGCGGTGGACAAGCCGGCGGGAGTCACCGCGCAGCCCACGGAGGGGCGGGTGGGGGACAGCCTGGTGGATCAGGTGAGCGCGCGGCTCGGCCGGCCCGCGGGGCTGGTGCACCGGCTGGATCGGGAGACCTCGGGCGTCACCGTCTTCGGGAAGACGGCGTCGGCCACCTCCGCGCTGGCGGCGGAGTTCCGCGAGGGCTGTGCCCGCAAGCGCTACGTGGCGGCCACGGGGCCGGGGCTCCCTGCCTCGGGGACGGTGGACCTGCCGCTGTCCAGGGATCCCTCCCGCCCCGGACGCTGGCGCGCCAGCCGCACCGCCAACGGCGTGCCCGCGCTCACCCACTTCCGCACCCTGCATGCGGGCGACGACTTCTGCCTCGTGGAGCTGCTGCCCCACACCGGGCGCACGCATCAGCTCCGCGCACACCTCACGGCGCTCCAGGCGCCCATCCTGGGAGACAAGCGCTACGGAGGCGCGGCCACGGCGGGTGGGCTCCCCGCGCCGAGGTGTCTGCTCCACGCCCAGGCGCTGGAGCTGGCGCACCCCCGCACAGGCCAGCCCCTGCGCCTGGAGGCCCCCCTCCCGGAGGATCTGCGGCGCTTCTTCGAGCGGGCCCGCATCACCGCACCCTCGGGCCCCATCCTCGGCTGAGCGGGCTCAGGTGTGCTGGGCGGCCTCGGTGAGCACGGGGCTCGCCTCCTCGAAGCACCGGCTCACCTCCTCGAGGGTCGCGGCGGCCTCCGCGGGTGCTCCCTCGTAGGCGAGCGCCTCCAGCTCCCGGCAGCGGACGCGCATCCGGAACAGGCCCAGCATCCCGCAGCTGCCCACGAGGGTGTGCGCCTCGAGCGCCAGCACCCCCCGGTCTCCCGCCGCCAGGGCCTTGCGCATCCGCTCCAGGCGCTGGGGGGCGCGCCGGAGGAACTCACTGACGAGCTCCGCCACGAGAGAAGGCTCGTCCGCGAGCTGGAGCGCGCGGAAGCGCTGGAGTGTCGGCAGATCGACCACGGGCTCCTTGTCCGGCATGGAAACAGTCCTCGAGCGCAGGGGGCCTGCCGTGGGGCTCAGGCCACGCAGAGGAAGTCTACGCCCTCCACCCAGCCGCGGGCGGAGAGATCTGCGCGGAGCGCCTCGCGGGCCCATCGCCCCCCGACACAGATGAGCAGCAGCTCCTGGCCTGGAGGCCCGAGCTCCTCTGCGGACACCACGGGGATGCCGTGGATGTGGGTGCGTGCCTCCGAGGAGGCTCTCCACGGCCCGGGCCACGGTGGCCTCGGCGTTCCGGGCGGGGAGGAGGACGGTGACGACCGGGGCGCGCATCGTGTGTAGACTGCCCTGGCGATGGGTGGCGTGAGAAACGGTAAGAGCGACTCCGAGCCTGGTACTCCCAGTGCCCGACAGGAGACGCTCGCCGTCGAGGCGCTCGCCCCCGGGCCCGAGGCAGGCGTGCACGGCCAGGTGGAGCAGCACCTCCAGGTGGCCTCGCGGCTGCTGAGCGAGCGACAGGCCCCCAAGGCCTTTGGCGAGCTGGTGCGCGCCAGCCGCTCCCTGCCCATGACGCGGCGGCTGGCGGCGGCGCTCGTCACCGTCTCCCTGCGGGCGGGCACCGAGGCCGCGGCCATCACGCTGCTCTCCTCCTCGCTCGCCAAGGTGGACGGGGGCGTGCGCAGGCACGTGCACCGGCAGCTCGCCCGCGTCCTGCGCCGGGTGGGCCAGCTCCCCCGCGCCATCGAGGCCCTGGAGGCGGCCCTGGTCGCGTTCCCCGATGACCAGGGCTCCCGCCGGATCCTCCACGAGCTGCTGCTGCGCACCGGGAAGTGGGAGGCGCTCGTCGCCTCCCTGGAGCGCGAGGCGCAGGAGGCCTTCCAGCGAGGAGAGTACTCCCGCGCGGCCCGAGCCACCCGCTGGCGCGCGCGCGTGCAGGCCGAGAAGATGCGCAACCTGGCGCGTGCCTCCGAGGGCTACGGGCAGGCCGCCAACTACCTGGAGCAGATGGGGGACGCGACAGGCGCCTTCGCCATGCGGCTGGACGGGCTCCGGGGGCTGCATGCCTCGGGCGCCTCCGAGGCCGTGATCGCCGCGGCTGCCTCGGTGTGCACGAGCGCCGCGGCCCGGCTGGGGCGGGAGGCTCAGGCCCAGCAGGTGCTGGAAGAGCTGGGGCTCGTTCCCTCGTCTCTCGAGGCAGCGGCCGCGGAGCCCGCCTCCGCGGAGGCTCCTCCCGAGCAGCCTGCCTCCGCGGAAGTGCCCCTGGATGGACCTCCGCCACCCGCCGAGGAGTCGTCCCCGCCCGAGGCCTGGACCGCGGGCGCCGAGGCTCGCGCTGCCGAGCGCGAGAGCCCGCCTGCCGATGCCGAGGAATGGGCTGCCGAGCCCGAGGCCTGGGTGGCGGAGTCCGAGGCGTTGCCTGTCAGGATCGAGGCGCCGGCCGAGATCCCCCGGGCACCTGCCGTCGAAGACCGCGGGCGCGCTGCTCCCAAGGGCACCTCGGAGAACTCCGAGCCCCAGGCCGAAGGCGGCGCGCTGCTCAACGAGCTGCTGCAGATCCCCGGTGAGGGCGGCAGTCGCTCCGAGCCGCCCGTCGCCTCCACCGAGGACTGCGCCGAAGCCGGCACCGAGGCCGAGGCCGAGGCGCAGCGCTCCGAGCCCGCGCCGCCTGCTCCCCCCGCCTCGCAGCTCTGGGATGATCCCGCGGCCCAGCAGCGGCTGGAGGCGCAGCTCATCGCGCACAAGGCCTGGCAGGAGCTGGCGCGGTTCTACCTGGCCCGCGCCGATCGGGCGAAGGACCCGACGCTCCGCGCGGAGGCGCTCAGCCGGCTCGCGGAGCTGATGGAGAACGAGCTGAGCGATCCCTCGGGCGCCGCGCGCATCTACCGGGAGATCGTCACGCTGACCGGCGACCGCCAGGCCCTGAGGGAGCAGGTGCGGCTCCTGAGCCAGCGCGGAGATCCCTCCCTGGTGCGGCGGGCGCTCGACGAGGCCGTGCACAGCGCGCGCACGCCCGAGGCCCGTGCGGCGGCCTACCTCATCCGCGCCGAGAGCGCCCTCGAGGTCGGAGAGCGCTCCCGGGCCAAGACGGACTTCGAGACGGCGGAGGCGCTCACCCCTGGGATGCTCATGGTGCTCGCGGGCCTGGTGCGCTGCGCCCCCAAGGCCGAGGGGCCCCTCATGGCCCACCGCCTGCGGGCCGCGCTCGCGGCAGCTCCGCGCCGCTCTCCGGATCGGCTCGAGGCGCTCCGGGTGCTCGCCGCCTTCGCCGAGGACTCGCTGAAGGATCCGCGCATGGCGCAGTGGGCGCTGACGGAGGTGCTCGCCGAGGAGCCGGGGGAGGGCCGGGCGCGAGAGCGGCTCCTGGAGCTCGCGCGGAGCCTGGGGGACAGGGCCGCGCTCAGTCAGCTGCTGCGCGAACAGCTGGCCCGCGAGCCTCGTGGCCCCGCCGCGCGGCTGGCCCGGCTGGAGCTGGTCACCTCGCTGGAGAACCTGGGAGACTCGGCCGGCGCGCTCACCGAGCTGCGGCAGGCCGTGCGCTTCGAGCCCGGCCACAAGGAGGCGTGGCTGCTGCTGGCGGATCGCCTCGCCGCTCGCGGGCAGACGGGCGAGGCGGCCTGGGCGCTGGAGCATGCCGCCTCCGCCATGGAGGACGAGGGGGAGCGCCAGCGCGCATGGGTCCGGCTGGCCACCTTCTGTCGCGATGTGCTCAAGGATCCCGCCCGCGCGGAGCTGTATGCCCGGCGCGCCGAGGGCCTGCGGCAGGCCCTGGACGACAAGAGCGAGCCCCCCGTCCCGGCTCCGCCCCGGAGCGCCATCCCGCACCGCGAGGGCGTCACGCGCCCCAAGGTCCTCGTGCCAGTGCCTGGGAACGTGAACCTGACGCCAGCAGGGGGGCAGCCCTTCTCTGCCTCGGAGGCGGAGACCTCGACCGACATCCAACCGCCGGCCCCTCCCCTCGGCGACGACGATGCCCGGCCGACGATCGAGATCTCCGCGGTGACCTCCCCCGGGGACAAGCTGCCCTTCTCCGACGATGAGACGACGGCGACCGAGGCCCCGGAGGGGTTCGTCCCTCCCGGGGAGCCGGCTCCCCCGGAGAAGCCCGCGGTCAGTGCGCCCACCCCCGAGCCGCTGGATCCCTCCAAGGAGCTGGACGCGCTCCTGGGGGAGGACAAGGAGCCGGCCGCCAGTCCGCGGGAGGTGGGTGACTCCGAAGAGCCGGGCCACACCAGCCCCTCTCTTTCGGCCTGGTCCTTGAGGAGACCGGCGGCGCTCCCCAAGTCGCGGAAGACAGGTGCCCCCGCACAGCCTCCCGCGCCCGAACAGGAGAAGGCCGCGCCAGAGAAGGCGGAGCGGCCCGCCACTCGGACGAAGAGGGCGCGCACGGGTGAGCTGGACGCGCGCTCGTTGCCGCCCCCTCCCGAGCAGCTCGCGCCTCCGGCGCGTGGGCTTCGCGCCATCGAGGTCACCTCCCCCGGGCGTCGGTTCGCGACCAAGGCCGCGCCCGCGCGGGAGGCCGCGGCGGAGCGAGGTGCGGCCGCGAGCCCGAGCACCACGGGGCGCCGCCAGGCCATCGTCGAGGCCGTGAAGGCCCCCAGCGCCCTGGAGCCGCTGCCTCGCTCCAAGCGCAGGCAGTCCGCCGAGGAGGCCCTGGCGCAGGTCTCGCCCCAGGGGACGGAGGGGTCCGCGAAGAAGCCCAGGCCCGTGCAGAACACCTCGTTGATCTCCTGGGTGGCGCCGCCCGGGAAGATGGAGCCCGTGCGCCGGGTGGCGCGCACCCGAGGGGGCACCGGCTCGCGGCAGGCCCTGCCGCCGGAGCCGCCCGAGGCCGAGCCCGCGGTGTTCAAGAAGGTGCGCGAGCGCCCGCTGGACGCGGACCTCTATCGCCAGATCGCGGAGTACTTCGAGAGCCGCGGAGACAAGGAGCGCGCCTCGCTGATGAAGGAGATCTCCGACGCGATCGAGGGCCGGGAGGGTCCGCCGCCTCGCCCCGCGCGAACGCCGCTCTCCTTGGACGAGCGCTCCGGGCTGCGTCACCCGCTCCTCCGCTCGCCCGCGGGGGAGCTGCTCACGTGCGCGGGCGTGGCGCTCTGCCGCCTCTTCCCCACCCATGGCCGGGCAGCCGGCACCCGCGAGGTGCTGCACCCGGGGCTGGGGCCGGGCGCGCCCGCCGCCCTCGAGGCCCTGGCGACGACCCAGCACCTGCTCGGCATCCAGGCGCCACCCGAGGTGGTGATGGCCGAGGACAACGGCCCGCCCTTCTCGATCGTCTTCACCAGCTCGCCCCGGATGCTGGTGGGCAAGCAGGCGGTGCGGCAGGTGCTGCCGGCCGCGGAGCTGCGCTTCTATGCCGGCCGCGCGCTACTCTGCCTCGGGCCGGACCTGCTGGCCCTGCGCAGCCTCAAGAAGGATCAGATCCTCCGCGGCCTGGCGCTGCTCTCCGTGGCGCTGAAGGAGGGCCAGCCCTCCAGCCTCGAGGCCCGCGTGCTGCGCGAGTCCCTCTCAGCCCGCCAGCTCGAGAAGGCGGCGGCGCTCTACGGGCCCGCCACGCGCCAGTTCGACGTGTCGGCCCTGGCGGACGCGGCGCGAGACTCCGCCAACCGCGCGGGGCTCATCGCCTGCGGCGCGGTGGGGCCTGCGCTCGCGGCGCTGCGGATGAAGCGCGCCCTGGAGCGCGAGGTGGTGGAGCTGGTGCGCTTCTCCGCCTCCGAGCGGTACTTCCAGATCCGCGCCACCCACTGAGGCGGGCTCACCCCACGTGCATCTTGAAGGTGAGGGCCAGCAGCCGGCCCTTCTCCCCGCCGAGATCGTGCCGGTAGCCGAGATCCAGCCCCCCGCCGCCCTCCGTCATGAAGCCCAGGCCCACGCCGAGCTGCGAGGCCTTGTGGAAGCCGTCATAGGTGTACCCCACGCGCACGGGCAGGGCCTGGCCGAGGATGTACTCGAAGCCGCCGCTGTAGGTGAGGATGGCCTTGTCCCGCGTCTCGAAGTCCACGCGCACGTCCGCCGCCGCGACGAACAGCCCCGCCAGGTAGCCCACGTGGGCCGTGTAGTACCGCGTGAGCTCCGGGTTCTTCGTGTCGATCAGGTTGTGGGCGGAGACGCCCGCGGTGAACGCGTCCGAGAGGCGCAGCAGCAGGCCGGCGTCCACCGTGGTGGCGTTGGCCTCTCGGGGGGCGCTCATCCGCAGGTAGTGCACCGAGGAGCCGACCAGGATCCCCGGGGTGAGGGGGAAGGCGAAGGCCAGCGTGCTGAAGTGGGCAGTGGCCCGGCCCTCCCCGTTGCGCAGGGTGAGGACGTGGTAGTCCACCCCCGCGGCCAGGGCGCTCGTCTTGGCGTCCATCACGGACACCCCGCCGAAGGCGTCCTTGCCGTGGGTATCCCACGCCCCATGCAGCTCCATCCGGTACATCTGGTACAGGGCGATGGAGGCGGGGTTGCCCAGCACGGCCTCGGTGCCGATGCCGAGCGCCCGGCTGGCGCCCATGGCGTAGCCCCTCGCGCTGGAGATGTCGCGCAGATCCTCGACATCGGACTGGGCGTGGACAGGAATGGACAGACAGAGTGCCAGCAGGAGGAGCAATCGGTGTGGCATGCGCGGCGCATCCTATCTGCCTTGATGCCCCGGAGGGCCATCACTAGATTCAGCACCCCATGCCCGCTCCTACACCGAAGCCCGAGCCCCTCATTCGTAAGTGCGTCGTCCCAGCCGCGGGGCTGGGCACGCGTTTCCTGCCGGCCACCAAGGCCGTGCCCAAGGAGATGCTGCCCATCGTCGACACGCCAACGCTTCAGTACATCGTCCAGGAGGCGGTCTCCGCGGGCATCACCGACGTCATCCTCATCAGCGGCCGCGGCAAGGAGTCCATGGTCGACCACTTCGACCTGGCCGTGGAGCTGGAGGCGGTGCTCAAGGCGCGCGGCAAGGAGGAGGAGTTCCGCAAGCTGCGCGCCATCTCGGACATGGCCAACATCGCCAGCCTGCGGCAGAAGGAGCCGCTGGGGCTCGGCCACGCGGTGCTGTGCGCCCGGGGGCTGGTGGGCAACGAGCCCTTCGGTGTCATCCTCGGAGATGACATCATCGACGCGGAGGAGCCCGGCATCCGCCAGCTCGCGCGCGTCTTCCGCAAGCACGATCAGGGCGTGGTGGCGCTGATGGAGGTGCCCCCCAGCGAGACGCACCTGTACGGCATCGCCGCGGGCACGGATCTGGGCGACGGCGTCATCCAGATCGACCGCATCGTCGAGAAGCCCAAGCCCGGCACCGCCCCGTCGAACCTGGCCGTCATCGGCCGGTACGTGCTGCCGCCGGAGATCTTCGACATCCTGGAGCAGCAGCCGCCAGGGGTGGGCGGGGAGATCCAGCTCACCGACGGCCTGGCCACGCTGCAGAAGAAGCGGGGGCTGCTGGGCTACAAGTTCAAGGGCCAGCGCTACGACGCGGGAGACAAGGTGGGCTACCTCAAGGCCAACATCGCCTACGCCCTCAAGCGGCCCGAGCTGCGCGGCCCGCTGCTCGAGTGGATGGGCGAGATCGTCCGGATGGAGAAGCCGTGAGGCGGCTCGTCTTCCTGCTCGGGGTGCTCACCGCGCTGGCCGCGGGGGCCTATGTGCTACCCGGGGGCTCCATCCTGCGCCGGATGACGGACGGGCGGGACGAGGTGCAGCCCGCCACGCTCCGGGTGGAGGGCACGTACGTCTTCTCCGGCCCGGCGGTGAAGGAGGCCGCGGCGGCCCTGGGGCTGCCCGCGGACCGCTCCGAGCTGGTGGCGGATGGCGTCATCCTCCTGAAGGTGCCGGGGCGCTGCCGCGTCGAGCTGGCGGCGCCGGAGGGCAGGAGGCTGGTCGCGGTGCAGCTGGACGAGCGCAGGCGCGTGGAGGGCACGGAGATCCCCGCGCTGTCGGCGGCCATGAGCCAGCTCTGCCCGCTGCTCACGGTCCGCGCGCAGAGCGAGGCGCGGGACATCGTCGAGCAGCACCTCCAGCGGCTGGGCATCCAGACACGCACCACCTCGCTGGCGCGCTTCGGGGGGGCGGTGGCCTACGTGCTCGGTGAGCCGGAGGAGGGCAATCCCCAGTTCTGGGTCTACAAGGACAACTTCCGCCCGGCGCGCGTGCGCTGGAAGGACAAGGCCGGGGTGGCGTGGGACGTGCGCTTCATTGACTACACCTCCCCCGCCACCGGCGAGTGGATGCCGCGCAGCGTCGAGGTGTGGCGCGATGGCCAGCGGGCCGTGCGCTTCACCGCCATCAAGTCGGATCCGCGCGCCTCCCTCCCCGAGAAGCTCTTCGCCCTGTGAGCCTCAGGGGCGCTCGGCCCCCCTCCGTGGACAGCCCTGGAGGCGCGCCGAGCGCGGAAATGCCGCCAAAAATCCACGCTAATTGCCGCCCGCGGCTTCGCGCTGGCCCCTCGCTGATCAGGTGATAGGGCAACGAAAACAGGCGCTTTCACTTTTTTGACGCGGTGCATAGAAACTTTCTGGAGCCGCACTGGAAAATTCGTGCAGGGCCAACGCTCCTGGCCGGATTCGAAGGGGCGTTCTCAGGGAACACACCATGCAGACCCGAACAGCTCGCACGAGTGACATCCGAGGGGGTCAGCAGGGGGCCGGCGCCTTCGCGGCGAGCCTCAACGCCCTCCTGGCGAAGTTCCTGCCCACGGGCGCCTCGGCGGCCACCGCGCGCCAGGACGGGCTGTCGGGCGGGATCTGCGCCTCGCACAGGATGGCGCGCACGGACCTGCCCGAGCTGCAGAAGTACAAGGCCGCCTTCGAGATCGCCGCGGTGAAGCACGGGCTGCCGCCGGCCCTGCTGGCCGCGATCGCCAGCCGCGAGTCTCGCGCGGGCGTGGCGCTGGACACCACCGGCCGCAGGAGCGGGGGCCGCGGCTTCGGGCTGATGCAGCTCGAAGCCCGTCACCTGCCCCGCGGCGCCCCTTGCAGCGCCGAGCACATCGACCAGGCGGCAGGCCTCCTCGGGCAGATGCTGGGGGAGGTGCGGAGGAAGCACCCGCGCTGGCCCGTGGAGCAGCAGATCCGGGGCGCGGTGGTGGCGTACGACTCGGGCGTGGGCAACGTGCGGACCATCACGGACATGGATCGCGGCACCTCGGGTGAGGACTACTCCAACGACGTGTGGGCGCGCGCACAGGCCCTGGTCCTTCACTTTGGGGGCGCCGTGGACCCCTCCGCGAGCCCGGAGGCGACGCGCCCCGCCGTCGGCACCCTGCGCTTCCTGCGAGAGGGCGGCCTGCTGCGGGCCGTCTTCATCCCCTCCTGAGCCCGGCCTCCCCGGCCAGCGGGGAGGGTGAAGGCAGGGGCGGCTGCGGCCCCATCGCCTGCCTGGGCGGTAGGGAAGAGTCTTGAAAGTAGCTGCCGAAGGCTGCCCGCCCGTATCCTGTGGACATGTTCGATCACGAGCGAACGGAACTCTGGAAGCGGACACTGGGAGAGCGCAGCGGAGATGCTGCCCAGGCGGCGCGAGCCCACCTGCGCGAGCAGCTGCGGCAGCTGTGTCAGCGGGCGCTCCAGGCCGCTGAGCAGATTCGGAGCGCCTATCCGGTGCTGACGACTCAGGGCGGGAGCCGCTTCGGGGCGCTGTGGGAGCGCGTGGAGCTCATCCTCGGCGCGGAGTACCCGCTCAACCCCGCCGAGGCCTTCGTCCTGGGCGGCGTGCTCATCATCTACGATCTGGGCCCTGGGCTGGCGGGCCTGCCGGGCGGCGAGGAGGAGCTGCGCACGACGCAGGAGTGGAGGGAGGCGCTGGCCACGTGCATCCGCCGGGAGACGGATCGCGCGCCCACGCCGGCCGAGATGGAGAAGCCCTCGGTGGAGTACCTGGGGCAGGCCACGGAGGAGGCGCTCCAGCTGCTGGCGGTCAAGAACGCGCGGCGGCTGGCGCTGGCGACGTGGAGGGGGCCCGGCGGCGAGGCGCTGCAGCTGCTCGAGGATCCGGCGCTGCGGCGCCAGTTCGGCGAGGCCCTGGGTGAGCTGGCCCACAGCCACGGGTGGGATGTGGCGGAGGTGGGCCGGGTGTTCGCCTCACGCAAGCTCGAGGCCCCGGCGGGGGCGCCGGCTGACTGGGCGGTGGACACGCTGAAGGTGGCCGCGGCGCTGCGGGCGGCGGACACGGTGTTCGTCGAGGAGCGCCGCCGTAAGCTCGGCCGGCCGACGCTCGTGCATGATCGCCTCCTCTACAGCGCCGGGGAGCCCTTCTCGCGCTCCGAGGCGGAGGCCTTCTGGGCCTGCTTCGAGGCGCTGCGGAAGATCGATCGGGATCTGCATGACGTGGATGTGCTGCTGGCGTCCACGGGCCGGCCGCGCTTCCTGGCGCGGGGCGTGCTGGACGCGGATGACGCGAACCGGCTCGCCGCGCACGTGAACACGCAGGGGTGGAGGCCGGTGGACGCGCGGGTGCACGTCTCGGACGTGCCGAGCCTCATCGCGCAGATCGGCGGGGCGCAGCTCTACCGGAAGGATCCCTCGGTTCCGCTGCGGGAGCTCATCCAGAACGCGGCGGACGCGATCCGGGCCCGGCGGGCGCTCGAGGGGCTGGGGGAGGACTGGGGCTCCATCACGGTGCGGGTCGGCCGGGACTCGAACGGCCGCTGGATCGAGGTGGCGGACACGGGCATCGGCATGACGGACCGCCTGCTGACGCGCCACCTGCTCGACTTCGGGACGAGCTACTGGATGACGGAGGACATGCGCCGGGACTACCCGGGGCTGGCGGCCAGCGGGTTCGTCCCGGCGGGCCGGTTCGGCATCGGCTTCTTCTCCGTGTTCATGTGGGGAGAGCGGCTGCGCGTCATCACCCGGCAATTCCAGGAGGAGGTGACGCACGTCCTGGAGTTCGACAACGGGCTGGGGGCGCACCCCATCCTGCGCCCCGCGGAGCAGGAGGAGGGGCTCTCGGAGGGCGGCACGCGGGTCCGGGTGTGGCTGTCGCGCGAGCGGGACTGGGAGCAGATGCTGCTGGACCGGAGCGATCAGTGGGATCACTGGTCCGAGGCGGAGGAGCGCATCCTGTTCAGTGAGCTGCTCGGGCGGATCGCGCCCACGCTGGACGTGACGCTCAAGCTGGAGGAGCGCCCCGGGCAGGTGCAGACGGTCATCGAGGCCAATGACTGGAAGACGCTGGACGCGACGACGCTGCTGCGGCGGATTGGCAACACGGCGCGGGGGGTGAACACCGCGCTGATGGAGTTCCTGGCGCCCATGGTGCGGCCGGTGCTGGACGCGAACGGGAACTGCATCGGGCGCATCTGCATCGCCTCGGGGGCGATGCAGCGGTGGGCGGGCCTGTCGGTCATCACGGCGGGAGGGCTGCGCGCCCGGTATTCGCGGGAGTTCACCGGGGCGCTGCTGGGCTCCACGGACGTGGCCACGCGAGACGACGCGGAGCCGCTGGCGCTGCGTGAGGATCTGGCCCGGTGGGCGACGGAGCAGGCGCGGCTGTGGGAGCGCTACCAGCTCAGCTTCGAGGGCTACGAGCTGCACAAGCGGCTGGACATCGGGCTGGCGGTGCTCTCGTGCGGCGGAGAGCCGGGGGGGCTGCCCATCGGGTACCGGGCCGGCACGCCGCTCACGCTGGCCATGCTGCAGGAGTTCGTGGCGGAGCGGGAGGAGGTGACGCTGGTGGACGGCTCGGAGCGCCCGGTGCGCAAGTTCCCAGATCTGATCGTCATCCCGTGCCACGAGGCGGGGCACACCGCCGCGGGCCGGCTGCTGGTGCACCTGCCGGCGCTGATGGGGGTGTACCTGGCGAAGGCGTGGGGCGTTCCGCTGTCGGATGTGGTGGCGAACGTGCAGATCTCCGAGAAGGAGTGGACGCCGACGGATGGGCGCAAGCGGAGGACCTGGGTCTTCCAGCGCCCGACGGCGATGCGCATCCACTGACGGGCGGAGGGGCGCGCCAGGGCTCACCGCACATGCTGGTAGAGGCGAAGCAGCGTGTGCGGGGAGACGCCGAGCCGGTACAGCAGCGGGAAGCCGTTGACGGCCAGGAAGTAGAACACCGGGCGTGCGAGGAAGCGGCGCCCGGAGACGGTGACGCGCGCGTCCACGGTGCGGATGCGCCCGATCCGCCACAGCCGCCGGGAGAGCTCCAGATCCTCCATCAGCGGCTGGGAAGGGAAGCCGCCCACGGCGCGGAAGGCCTCGGCGCGGACGAAGAGGGCCTGGTCTCCATAAGGGAGGCGCGTGTAACGCGAGCGCAGGTCAGCCAGGTGCAGCAGCGGGCCCAGCCGTGAGCGTCCGACGTCATCCACCGTCCAGGTCTTGAAGGCGCCGGCCACCACGCGCGGATCTTCCAGGGCGGCGGCGATGTGGCGGGGCGCGTTGGGAGGGAGGGCCACGTCCGCGTGGAGGAACAGGAGCACGGGGCCGCGCGCGCCCGCGGCCCCCGCGTTCATTTGCGAGGCGCGGCCACGGGGCGCGGAGAGCACGGTGACGCCAGGGAAGGCGCGAGCGTGCTCCACGGTGGCGTCGGTGCTGCCGCCGTCCACCACGCGGACCTCGTCGATGCGCTCCATGGCGGCCAGCTCCGTGAGCCGCTGGCGGATGCGCCGCTCCTCGTTGAGGACGGGGAGGATGACGGAGATCACCGCTTGCTTCTCCCGAGCGTGGTGAGGGTCGCGGCCGTTGCGGGGGCATGAAGCGTGCCTGCCTTCAGCTCGCGCTCCAGACGCTCGAGGTCGGCGGGCACGTCCACGTCGAAGAAGGGAGCCACGTGTGCCACGGTGAGCCCGAGGGAACTCAGCCGCTCCTCGGTGCGGGTGAGCGTCTCCGGCTGGCTCCAGGGGAGGTTCGCGAAGGCGCCAGCAGGCAGCCGGCGCAGGGCGAGCAGGTAGAAGCCGCCGTCATCGCTCGGGCCGAACACGGCGTCCGCGTGAGCCAGCGCCGCGTGGGCTGCCTCCAGGTGCGCCACAGGGAGCCCGGGGATGTCGGCGCCCAGCGCCATGACGGCCGGACATACCTCCAGGCCGCGGAGGAGGATGTGCTCCATGCGGGCGCCCAGATCGCCTTCGCCTTGCTGCCACACCTCCACGGGGGCGGGCAGGAGGCCCTCGGGCCAGGGGCCGGTGGATGCGAGCACCGGGCGGGCCCACGGGAGGCGCGTCACCGTGGCCCAGGTATCGGTGATGAAGGCGCGAGCCAGTGACGCGGCGCCCTCATCACTGACAGCGGGGGCAAGCCGCGTCTTGGTCGCACCGGCACGGGGTGGCTTGGCGAAGACACAGAGCGCGACGTCTGACATGGCTCACCGCCGCCACGCGAGGAAGCGGGTGAGGAAGTTCTTCGCGCGAGGCGTGAGGCGGCGCCGGTTCCACGCATCACCGAGCCGCTTCAGCACCTCGCCCTGCGTGGGGTAGGGCAGCACCGTATTGGCCAGCGAGCCCACCGTGAGCCCCTGCGTCATCGCCAGCGCCAGCTCGCCGATATTCTCCCCCGCGTGCGAGCCGACAATCGTCCCCCCGAGCAGCTTCCCGGACCTCGCGTCCACGTGGAGGCGCCCGAAACCCTCTATCTCGCTCTCCAGGATGGCGCGATCCACCGAGGACATCGGCACCGTCAGCGTCACCACCGCGTCCCCACGCGCCGTGGCCTCCTCGGCGCTGAGCCCCACGTGCGCCACCTCCGGATCCGTGTAGGTGCACCACGGGATGACGAGCGCGCTCGCCTTCTTCCGGCCCAGGAAGAGCGCATTCTGCAGCGCCACCCGCGCCAGCGCGTCCGCGGCGTGGGTGAACTTGAAGCGAGAGCAGATGTCTCCAGCCGCGTACACGCGGGGGTTGGACGTGCACAGCCGATCGTCCACCTCCACGCCGTGCGGGCCGTGCCGCACGCCCGCCGCCTCCAGGTTCAGCGACTCCAGCTCCGGCACGCGGCCCGTGGAGATCAGGAGCTCCTCGCCCTCCACCGCGCCTACGGCGCCCCCGCGCTCGAAGTGGACGCGCTTCACCCCGCCCTGGGTCTCCACGCGGGTGACGTGGGCGCCCAGTTGCAGGGTGATGCCCTCGGCCTCGAAGCGGCGCATCAGCAGCGTGCCGGCCTCCGGATCCTCGCGAGGCAGCAGCCGCGCCTCGTTCTGGATCAGCACCACGCGCGAGCCCAGCCGACGGAACGCCTGCGCCAGCTCGCACCCGATGGGCCCGCCGCCCAGCACCACCAGCCGCGTGGGCAGGGACGTGAGGGTGAACACCGTCTCGTTGGTGAGGAACCCCGCCTCCGCGAGCCCCGGAACGGAGGGCACGGCCGGCTTGCCTCCGGAGGCGATGAGGGCTCGCGAGAAGGACAGGCGCTGGCCCGCGATCTCCACCGCATCCGGCGCGACGAACCGGCCCTCGCCCAGGTACACGTCCACCCCGAGCCCCTTGAAGCGCTCGGCCGAGTCGTGCTGCGCGATGCCCGCGCGCAGCGAGCGCACCCGCGCCATCACCCGCGAGAAGTCCACCTTCGGCTCACCGGCCTCCACCCCGTAGGCCCGGGCCTCGCGCACGGTGGCGGCCACACGTGCCGAGCGGATGAGCGCCTTGGAGGGCACACACCCGAAGTTGAGGCAGTCGCCGCCCATGAGCCGCCGCTCGATGAGCGCCACCTTGCCGCCCAGGCCCGCCGCGCCCGCCGCGGCCACCAGCCCCGCGGTGCCCGCGCCGATCACGACGAGGTTGTAGCGGCCCTCGGGCGTGGGGTTGTTCCACTCCTGAGGGTGGACGCGCGCGGCGAGCGCGGCGTCATGGGCGTCTCCATCGAGCAGGTGCAGGGCTTTCTTCACGGCAGGGCCTTGTCGGAAGAGGAAGAGGAAGTCGAAGGGGGATTCGCCTCGCGCAGCGCCGAGTCCAGGGCACGCCGGGCGATCCGGGTGATGAGGACGGTGACGGCGACGGTGGCCACGAGCCCGCCCCAGAAGAGGACGCGGCCCCAGGGCCCGCTGTCCGGGCGCTGGCCGCTGGTGAGCTGGGTGACGCTCGTCACCAGCGAGCCCAGGTACACATAGAGCAGCGTCCCGGGGAACATGCCTGGCACGGAGGCCAGCACGTAGTCCCGCAGCCGCACCCGGGTGAGCCCGAGCGCGTAGTTCAGCAGGTTGAAGGGGAACAGCGGCGACAGGCGCAGGAGCAGCACCACCCGGAAGCCCTGCGCGCCCACGGCCGCGTCCACCGCGCTGAAGCGCGCGTCCCCGGCGATGCGGCGGGCCACCCGCTCGCGCAGCACCGTGCGCCCCAGCAGGAAGGCCGCCATGGCGCCCAGGTTGCTCGAGAGCATCACCAGCAGCGTGCCGTACACCGGCCCATAGGCGAAGCCCGCGCCCAGCGTGAGGATGGAGCCGGGCAGCACCAGCACCGTGGCCGCCACGTACGCGATGACGAAGACGGCTGCCCCGGCCAGCCCCATGCCGCGGATGCGCTCGATGAGCGCCAGCAGCCACTCGTTGACAGGCAGCAGGATGACGGCGGCCACCCCCGCCGCGATCCCCACCAACCACAGCCCTGCGCGTTGAAGCTTCATCTCGGCCCCCTCGGTAGCGCGGACCCGGGCCTCTCGTCCACTCTCAGTGGTACGCTGGAGCACACCCCCCGTTACAGGACCCCCCGGGAAGTGGTCGTGTCGGATCACTCCGCTACTGTGATCCCCGTGAGCTCGCCTGCTGCCCTTGCTTCCGTCGCCGTCGGCCGCCCCGTCCGGGGGGAGTTCACCTACGTCATCCCGGAGGCGCTCTCGGGGCGCCTGGCCCCGGGCCAGCGGGTGCTGGTGCCCTTCGGGCGCGGCACGGCGCTCGGCTTCTTCCTGGGGCCGGCCTCCCCGCTCGCCGAGGAGGGGATCCAGCTCAAGCCCATCCAGCGCGTGCTGGAGGAGTCTCCCTCCCTGCCGGCGGACCTGATCGCCCTGCTGCGCTTCGCCGCCGAGCACTACCGCTACCCCCTGGGAGAGGTGATCCGCGGCGCGCTCCCGCCCGGCCTCTCCAAGGCCGAGGACGAGAAGGAGGCCCGGCCGGACGTGCAGCACTTCGCCGTGGCGCTCGTCTCCGAGCCCCCGCCCGAGCTGCGCCGCGCCCCCGCCCAGTCCGCCGCGCTCGCCTACCTGCTGGCGGTGGGAGGCCGGGCGCCCGTGGAGGAGGTGGCCCACGCCATCCCCGGCGGGCGGGAGACGCTGAAGAAGCTGGCCGCCCGGGGGGCGGTGCGCCTGGAGGAGCAGGTGCTCCGGCCGGGCGTGCGCGAGGGCCTGGGGCAGGGCCGCCCGGAGCAGCTCACCCCCGAGCAGGACGTCGCGGTGAAGTCCCTGCACGCCTCCCTGGAGGCAGGGGGCTTCCAGACGGTGCTCCTCCACGGCGTCACCGGCAGCGGCAAGACGGAGGTGTACCTGCGCGCGGTGGAGCACGCGCTCGCGCAGGGCAAGGGCAGCCTCGTGCTGGTGCCGGAGATCGCCCTCACCCCGCAGCTGGTGGGCCGCTTCCGCAGCCGCTTCGGCGCGGACGTGGCGGTGCTGCACTCGGGCCTGAAGGATCGCGAGCGGCTCTTCCACTGGCAGGCGCTGCGCAAGGGGCTGGTGCGCATCGCCGTGGGGGTGCGCTCGGCCATCTGGGCCCCGGTGGAGAACCTGGGCCTGGTGGTGGTGGACGAGGAGCACGATCCCTCCTTCAAGCAGGAGGACAAGCTCCGTTACAACGCGCGCGACATGGCGGTGATGCGCGGCAAGCAGGCCGGGGCGCTGGTGGTGCTCGGCTCGGCCACGCCCTCGCTGGAGTCGCTGGAGAACGTGCGCCGGGAGCGCTACCGCCTGCTGGAGATGAAGCGCCGGGTGGACGACCGGCCCATGCCGAGCATCGAGCTGGTGGACCTGCGCATCGAACGCCCGCGCGATGGGGCGCCCCTCACCGAGGAGGCGCCCATCCTCTCCCAGCCGCTGCTGGACGCCATGCAGGAGACGCTCGAGCGCGGCCAGCAGACCATCCTCTTCCTCAACCGCCGCGGCCACAGCACCTTCCTGCTGTGCGAGGTGTGCGGGCTGACGCTGAAGTGCAATGACTGTGACGTGTGCCTCACGCTGCACCGGGCCGCCTCGCGCGTGATGTGCCACTACTGCGGCGTGGCCAGCCCCGTGCCCGAGCGCTGCCGCGAGTGCACCGGCCCCATGCTCAGGCTGGGCATTGGCACCGAGCGCGTGGAGGCGGAGGTCGCCGAGCGCCTCCCCCAGGCCCGCGTGGCCCGCCTGGACCGGGACGCGGCCACCAGCGGCGAGCGCGTCACCGAGCTGCTGGCTGCCTTCGCCCGCCGGGAGCTCGACATCCTGGTGGGCACGCAGATGGTGGCCAAGGGCCATGACTTCCCGGGCGTCACCCTGGTGTGCGTGGTGATGGCGGACACCTCCCTGGCCATCCCGGACTTCCGCGCCGCCGAGCGCACCTTCCACCTGCTCACCCAGGTGGCCGGCCGGGCCGGGCGCGGGAGGGATCCGGGCCGGGTGCTGGTGCAGACGTACAACCCGGACTCCGAGCCGGTGAAGCGCGTGCTGGCCCATGACTTCGAGGGCTTCGCCCAGCAGGAGCTGGACTGGCGCAAGGCCCTGGCGTACCCCCCCTACACCCGGCTGGCGGCCATCCGGCTCGAGGGCGAGCACCCGGAGCAGACGGCCAGCGTGGCCCGGATGCTGGGGGACTTCCTCTCCCGCCGCATGCCGCCCCCCTCCGCCGGGGTACGCCTGCTGGGCCCGGCGCTCGCCCCCATCTCCCGCATGAGGGGCCGGACGCGGTGGCAGCTCCTCCTCAAGGGGCCCACGCATGCGGCGCTCGCCCCGCTGCTCGCCCGGCTGGAGGTGAAGCTGGAGGACATTCCGTCAGGGGTGAAGGTCACAATCGACGTGGATCCCGGGGCCATGCTGTAGACTTGCGCGGCTTCCATGGCCGCCCCGGTCCTCCTCGTCCACGACGACATCGCCACCATCGCCACCGTCCGCCGGCTGCTCTCGCGCGAGGGGTATGAGGTCATCCTCGCCACGTCCGTCGCGGACGCGCTCATCGCCTTCGGCCATCACCTGCCCGCGCTCCTCATCCTGGCGCCGGGCGTGGAGGGCGGCCGGGGGCACCTCGTCCTGGAGGAGCTGGCCCAGCACCCGGAAGGGCACCAGGCGCGCGTGCTGCTGCTGGGAGAGCCCCTCCCGGGCCACAGCGTGCCGGTAGCGCCGCTGCCGCTGGAGGTGGTGAGCTTCATCCAGAGCGTGAGCGCGCTGGTGAACGGTCCTGCCCAGGCGGAGGACTGGCGTGTCATGGAGTCCCACACCTTCCCGGCGCCCCATGCCGCGCCGCCCGCGGACGCCGACCCATGGCAGGTCCCGCCTCCCTCCGAGCGAAGCAACCCCGCCCTGGTCAATGCCCTCTTCGGGACGCCGGTTCCTCTGGCGGGCTGGCAGACGCCCATGAGGCAGGAGCCGAGCGCCGTCTCCGAGCAGGAGCAGGTGCGCGCGCAGCAGGCCTCCCAGGTGATGGACGCGGCCTTCGAGCAGACGCACCAGGAGGTGGAGGCCGCGGCCGTGGCCGAGCTGGAGACGGCGCTCGCCGCGCGGCCTGTCGCCAACCCGGGGGGAGCGCCGCCCGCTGGGGACGCCTTCACGTTCGTCAGCGGTGAGCCCATCTCCGAGCTGGAGGCGATGGGGGTGTCGGCGGATCCGCTCTTCGAGGGCCCGGAGGCCATGAGCCTGGACTCTCCGCTGCCGGCGGACTCGGTGCCGGCCACCCTCGAGCCCGCTGCCGGGGTGGACTTCTCCGGCGCCGAGGAGATCACCGTCCAGGATCCGTCGGCCGTGGGGGCTGCCTTGGAGCTTGCTCCCGCGCCGGTGCTCCCGGACAGCACGCCCGCCGAGGGCTTCGACGAGGATGAGCTGCGGCGCCTGGAGGAGGAGGTCCGCCTCGCGGCCGCCGAGAGACGGCGCCAGAAGCTGGAGGTGCCCTCCGAGCCTGTCGCGCCCGAGCTCGCCCGGGAGCCTTCCACCGCGGAGCACTCCGCGCCGGCCCGGGAGCTGGGCGAGTCGTTCGTGACGGTGCCCGCGGAGGAGGCGTTCTCGCTCTCGGAGGAGGGCGCCTCTTCCGGAGCAGAGAAGCTCCGTGGGGGCGGCTGGATGGGGATCGGCGCGCAGGAGGACGCGGCGGACGGGAGCGTGGAGGCCGAGCTCCGCGCTGAAGCCGAGCGCATGGCCCAGCTCGAGGGCGACGCGGCCCTCTCGCGCGAGCAGGCGGAGCTGGCGCAGGCGGGCACGCCATCGCCCACGGCTGGAGAGGCGGCGGAAGGAGCGAGCCTGCCGCAGCCCGCTGCCGCAGCGCCCCGGCTGGGGGATGCGAGCTTCTTCGACGTCGAGGAGCCCTCGCAGGCGGATGAGTCGCGGGCGCGGGCGCTGGAGGCCGCCGAGGCCGAGCTGCGGGCCCTGCGCGGGGAGAGCGAGCCGTCGGCGCCAGTGCCTGGAGAGGCCGGCCCGCCGGTGGCGGAGGCGACGGGGGAGGAGGAGCCTTCCCAGCCCGTGCCGCCGGAACAGGATCGGATGGAGCGGACGGCGCGCTGGGCCCAGTTCGGGGAGGCCCCGTCCTCGATGCAGGAGCGGATGGAGCGGACGGCGCGCTGGGCCCAGTTCGGGGACGAGCAGGGCGCCACGCTGCAGGAGCGGATGGAGCGGACGGCGCGCTGGGCCCAGCTCGGCCCGCCCCTGCCGGAGGAGGTGCAGCAGCAGGCGACGCACTCGCTGCAGTGGGTGGAGCCGGGGACGGCACCTCTAGAGGCTTCGGTGTCGGAGGAGCTGTCGGCGCAGCAGCTCGAGGATCTCGCGGCGGATGCCATCCCACCGCCCGTGGCGGACGACCTGCAGGGGCCTCCAGTGGACGAGGCGGCCGCGCAGGAAGAAGGAGAGGTGCCGCGAGAGGATCCGGAGTCCCGCGAGATCATGCGGGCGGCGAAGGCCGAGCTCGAGATGGAGGCCGTGCTCCGCCTCCAGGCCGAGCATGAGGCCGAGGTGGAGCGCAGCCGCACGGAGTCGCTGAGGGGCGAGCTCGAGCGGGAGGCGACGCTGCGGGCCGAGGCCGAGGCGGCGCTGGTGCGGGCGGAGGAGGCGAGGGCCGCGGCGGACGCGGCGTTGGCGGAGGCGGCGCGGGAGCGAGAGGAGGCGCTGCGGCGGACGACGGAGCAGGAGGCGGAGGAGCTGAAGGCTCGGCTCGCGACGCTGTCCAAGGAGCGCGATCACGAGGCCCGGCTCCGCGCCGAAGCGGAGCGGTGGGTGATGGAGTTCCGCGGGCGCGAGGCGGCGATCGCCAAGGTGCGCGCGGAGGAGGAGAAGCGCCGCAAGGCCATGGAGTCCGAGGCCGAGGCGGCGCGCGCGAAGGAGTCCCAGTTCCAGGCGCAGGACGAGGAGCTGGCCCGCTTCCGCGCGCAGCTGGCGGCGCTTCAGAAGGAGGCGAGCGAGCAGAGCCGCCTCCGGGCCGAGCTGGAGGCGCGAGTCCAGGAGGAGTCCCGGAAGCGCCGGGAGGCGGAGGCACAGGCCGAGATCACCGCGCAGGCGCAGGCCGAGGCGGAGGCGCGGGCCGAGGCGGAGGCTCAGCGCCGGGCCGAGGCGGAGGCGCGGGCCGAGACGGCGGCTCAGGCGCAGGCCGAGGCGGAGTCTCGCGCGACACGGGCCCGGGCCGAGATCGAGGCGCGGGTCAGCGAGGAGGAGCTGGCGCGGTTCGACGCGCAGGTGCGCGCGGATGCCGAGGCGCTCGCCCGCAGCCAGGCCGAGGCGCGCGCGAGCGAGGAAGAGCAGAAGCGCGAGGAGATCGAGTCACGGCTGCAGCGGGAGGCAAAGGCGCGGGCGGCGACCGAATCTCGGGTGAGCGCGGCCCTCCAGGCGCGGGCGGAGGCGGAGGCGCGGGCGGAGGAGGAGGCGCGAGCGCGCCAGGAGGCGGAGGCGCGGGCGGAGGCGGAGCAGCAGGCGCGGGCGGAGGCGGAGGCGCGGGCGGAGGAGGAGGCGCGAGCGCGCCAGGAGGCGGAGGCGCGGGCGGAGGAG